>NZ_CP017174.1:0-370000 GCF_006402735.1 Myxococcus xanthus
GGCCGGTTGCTTGATCCACCAGGAACCGTCTGTTAGCACCGCCGAACGCCTCGTTTTCCCCCTGCTTCTGCACGTTTGAGACACGCGTGAACGCCCTCGCCCAAGCCGCTACCCCCTTCCCAAGTGCTGGAATTCTCTGGGCTCGGATGCTGGATGCCATCCGCCAGGAGAAGTTCGACTACGCGCTGAGATGGCTGGAGCGGATGCGCCCGCTGGAGGTGCGTGACGGCGCCCTGGTGATGGGCGTTCCGGACCGCTTCTTCCGCGACTGGGTGGATGACCACTACCGCCCCATGCTGGATGTCCAGCTCGCGCGGATGGGGGAGGGCCTGACCTCCATCGCCTATGAGGTGGTGGAGGGCCTGGAGCCGGACCCGCATTTTCCACCCACACCCTCAGTCAAGGCGAGCGCCACGCGCCCGGGCCGGCTGAACGCGCGCTTCACCTTCGACACCTTCGTGGTGGCGGACAGCAACCAGCTCCCGGCCGCCGCGGCGCAGGCCGTGGCCGACAAGCCGGGCCACCACTACAACCCGCTCTACATCTACGGCGGCACGGGCCTGGGCAAGACGCACCTGCTCCAGGCGGTGGGCAACCTCATCTGGGAGCGGGATCCGTCCCAGCGCGTGGTGTTCCTCTCCAGCGAGCAGTTCACCAACGAGTACGTGGAGAGCGTCCGCGAGCACCGCATGGGGGACTTCCGCCGGAAGTTCCGTGAGGAGTGCGACGTGCTCCTCCTCGACGACATCCAGTTCCTCGGCAAGCGTGAGGAGACGCAGAAGGAGTTCTTCTACACCTTCAACACGCTCTACGAGATGAACAAGGCCATCGTCCTCACCAGCGACACCGTGCCCGCGGAGATTCCGGGCCTGGAGGACCGGCTGCGCAGCCGCTTCGCCATGGGGCTGATGACGGACATCCGCGAGCCCACCTACGAGACGCGGGTGGCCATCCTCCAGAAGAAGGCCGTGGCCGAAGGTCTGGACCTCCCGGACTCGGTGGCGCACTTCATCGCCAAGCACATCCAGAAGAACGTGCGCGAGCTGGAAGGCGCGCTGGTGAAGCTGTCCGCGGTGCACAGCCTGACGCGCCAGCCGGTGACGGAGGATTTCGCGTCCCAGGTGCTGCGCGACATCCTCCCCGCCCACAGCGCGGTGGACGTGGAGTCCATCCAGCGCGAGGTGGCCCGCTTCTACAAAGTCACGGTGGAGTCGCTGAAGGAAGACCGCCGGCACAAGGCCCTGGCCCATGCGCGACAGGTGGCCATGTACCTCAGCCGCAAGCTGACGAAGAGCTCCTTCCCGGAAATCGCCGCGCGCTTCAGCAAGGACCACTCCACCGTCATCTCCGCGGTGCGCAAGGTGGAAGGCCTCCGCATGACGGACGCCACCGTGCAGCGCGAGCTGGCGGAGCTGGAATTGAAGCTCGGCAATCCCTGAAGCAGCCGTGCCTTTGTTTCATGTCGGACGACACGCCATGACGCGCGCAGGTGTACGTCCGCGTGAAACGGGCCGTGTCCGGCTGACGCGCAGCCAGGATTGACGCTCGGGCGCGTATTCGGGGGAGTGAGCCCGCGCGTGAAGAGCCTGGTCCTGCTGCTCGCCGTGCTCACGGCCGCCGCGCTGTGGCGTGCGGGCCAGACTTCTCGGACGCCGGCTCCCGCTGAGACACCGCCGGCTGTTTCACAGGCCCTGGATGACGAAGCCCCCACCCTGGCGCCCGAGGAGAACCTCCCGGGCGTGAAGGGGCGGGAGCGGGTGCTCGTCGTGGGCCACCGGCTTCGTTACACGTTCGACCTGGACCTCCGGACCCACACGGATCTTTCGGCTGGCGCGCGGGAGTCCCTGCACACCGGATGGAGCGGCCTGCTCGAGCTCACCTACCTGGGCGCGGAGGGTGAACAGCGCCTGTTCTCCTGCCACCTCGTGCCCACGCGGCTGGACGTGGAAGCCGGTGAGACGCCGCTGCCCGGTGACGCGGCGCTGCGGGCGCTCCAAGTCATGTTCGAGCGGCCGGTGTACGTGGGCCAGGACGTTCGGGGCCGACTGATGGCCGTGCACTTCGATGCGGCGCAGGACGCGACGGCGCGGAGGCTCGTGCGCCTGCTGCTCGCGTCGACGCAGTTCGTGGCGGAGGACGGCCCCCGCTGGAGCACCGAGGAGCCGGACTCGCGCGGTGACCTCGAAGCCGTGTACCGCGCGGGTGGCAGCGCGAACACCTACGTGAAGACGAAGCGGCGCTATCTGCGCTCTGGCTCGGCGGTGCTTCCACGGCTGCAAGGGCACCTGGACTTCACCCTGTTCGCGGATGGGCACGTGAAGGAGGCGACGGGCTCGGAGGTGGTGGAGCTGGGCGGAGGCGGCACGGGGCTCCCTCGCATCCGCGAGGAGACGCGGGTCGCGTTGACCAACGTGGGCGTAGACTACCGGCTCTCGTCGCTGAGGCCGTTTGAGGCCACGCGGGCGACGTTGCGGTCGGAGCGGCTCACGGATTCGGCCGGCATGGAGGAGGCTTCGCTGGAGGCGCGGGACAGGCAGCTCGTGAAGGGGGCGAAGCTGGATGACTTGCTGCGGGCGCTGGCGAAGCGCGAGGACCTGGACACGGCGCGGCTGCGACTGACGGCCTTGTTCCGACAGAATCTGGCGGAAGTGGATCGGGCCGTGGCGCTGATTCGTCAGGGCTCCGCGGACGAGGTGCGCTCCGAGCAGATGCTGGAGGCGCTGGCCAGCGCGGGGACGCCCGAGACGCAGCGGGCGCTGGTGTCCGTGTTGGAGGGGGAACGGATTCGTCCGAAGACACGGGCCCACGCGGCGCGGGTGATAGGGCGCATGGAACGGCCTTCACTGCTTCTGGGCGATGCGCTGGAGCGTGTGCTGGAGGCGACGCGGGACGCGGGCGTGAGGCGCGCGGCGGCACTGTCGGTGGGGGCGCTGTCGAAGATGCTGGAGGTGCCGGAGCCGGGCCGAAGCCAAGCGCTGGTGGAGGGGCTCGTGGGGCGCTGTCGCTCGGGGACTTTGGAGCCTGAAGTCTGTCTGGATGCCCTCGCCCGGGCTGGCGCTCCAGCGGGACTGGCCTACGTGAAGTCGGCGCTCGTGCATCCGGAGGCATCCGTGCGTGGCGCGGCGACGGAGGCGCTCCGTGCCATTCCTGGCGCGGCGGTGGATGCATTGTTGGACCAGGTGATGCTCGACGACCCGAGCGCGAGGGTTCGTGCGCTCGCGGTGAAGGCTGTCTCTCAACGGGTCGCTGGCGCCCACTTGGAAGCACTGGCCCGGGTGCTGCGCGCCGAGCGGAGTGAGCGCGTCCGCGTCGAAGTGGTGCGGCTGCTGGGCCACCTGCAAGCCGTGGAGGCTCCCGCCGCGGCCTTGCTTCGCGATGTGGCCGCCAACGATGGGGCCGCGAACGTGCGGGCGATGGCGACGTCACTGCTCGGTGGTGAGTAGGGCGGGGTGCCGGGCGGATGAGTTCGCCCGACCCCCGTTCAACGCCGGAGTGCTACGTGTCCTTGCGGCGACGGCCCACGACGACCCGCATCAGCCCCACGAGCATCCACGGGAGTAGCGCGGAAGGAGACGAGGACTGGCAGCCGCAGCCACCGTCCGGAGGAGGCGGCGGCTGAGTCCCTGCATCCTGCGACGGGCCACCGTCGGGCCCGGGCTCCTCGCCCGGACCCGCATCCGGATCCATGCCAGTGCCCGCGTCGGGATCCGTGCCAGTTCCCGCGTCGGGGTCCTCACCCGGGCCGCCATCCGGATCCGTGCCAGTTCCCGCGTCGGGGTCCTCACCCGGGCCGCCATCCGGATCCGTGCCAGTTCCCGCGTCGGGGTCCTCACCCGGGCCGCCATCCGGATCCGTGCCAGTTCCCGCGTCAGGGTCCGTACCAGGGCCACCATCGGTTCCGCCGTCTGGGTCCTCGCCCGTCCCGCCATCCGACTGCGGGAACGAAGCCCGTGCGATGAACACGGCCGTGCCCCACTCCTCCTGGTCGTTATCCGGCGGAGCCAGCCCCGCGGCCAACGCGACATCCGACCGCGCGTTGATGCTGGGCGCGCCAGCGAACACTGGGTTGGACGGCGTCTCCTGGTCGATGCGCGCCGGTCCCAGGTCCGAGGTCACGATGTCATGCTCGCTCACGACCCGCTTCAGCTCCTGTCCATCACTGACCCACACCGCGCGCAGGTTCGCGGCGTCGATGGCCCGGAAGACCACGAGCCCACGGTCGTTCATGTCCGGCGGGAAGAACTCCAACTGCCGGATCTCCCCCAGGCCATCCTGGGCAATCACCCGCAGCTCCGTTCCATCCCAGAGCCACAACGTCGTGACGTTCCGTTCGGACGCGTCCCGGGCCGTCCCCAGGAACGCCACCTGCCCCTGGTTGTTGAACGCCGGCTGCACGGACGCGAAGCGGTACACCGGTGAGTTCGCGTCGAGCCCGCGCGTCTGCGCCACGAGCTGCGACTCGATGGTCACGTTGAAGATGCGCAGCTCCTGGAAGAACTCCGCGGACCCGGACGCGCGGTCCACCACACCGGCAATCTGAGCCTGGTCGTTCAGCCTCGGTGAGTACAGGAACGAATAGGGGCTCGAGCTGTCGGCGATGTTGTCGCTGACCAGGGTGCCCGCCCAGCCCGAGCCCAGAAGGAAATAGGACTGCCCTCCACCGCCATACGACGCACGAAAACCAATCACATCGGCTTCGTTGAGTTGCAAGCTGCTCCAGTTCGAAGCGCCAATCGGTGCGCGCTCGATGCGCACGTCGTCCGGACTGGCGACATTCAACCGGTAGATGCCGTTCTGGCTCGCCGAAGAAGCCCCGGTGACGGCGAAGGCCAGATTGCCATGGGAGATCAGATTGCTCTGGGATCTGAGTCCCGGGTCGCTGAGACGAGCGTCTTCGCCCAGGTCAGGAAGCACATAGATGCGCTGCCCCGCGCCATCCCGGCCCCACCACACCGCCTGACGTCCCTCGGGTGTAATCGCCAACCGGAAGGCAATCTGGCCATCGTCGGTCAGCGGGATCTGGAGACTCCCCGCCAGCAGGTTGCCCGGCGCCACGTTGTAGGCGCCAGACGCGTTCCCCAGCAGGTTGGTCCGCGCCTGGAGCTCCAGGGTGTAGTCGGGCACCTCCGCCCAGGCTGGCGTGGCCAGCGTGAGCACACTCAGCGCCAGCGTCCTTCCACGGACCTGACTGGCCCGCGCACTCCACTTCCGTCCCGCGACCGACATGGATGCCGCCTCCCATGTTTAATAGGAAGGCAGACTATCACTGGATTCCTGCGTTCAGTGCGCAGCGGGGGGAGGGGCCTCAGAGATGCTCTCCAGGGTCTCGCCGACGTCCTCCTCCGCCAGCGCCTCCAGCAGGTCGCTCATCGCGACAATCCCCACCAGCTTCTTGTCCCGGTCGAGCACGAGGATGCGGCGGACCTTCTTCTCCTTCATCTTCTCCGCCACCACGGAGATGTCCTCGTCATCGAAGGCGTATTCGAGCTGCCCCGTCATCGCCTCCGCCACCGTCGTGCTGTTGGGGTCCTTTCCCTGGGACACCGCGCGCACCACGATGTCGCGGTCGGTGATGATGCCCATCAACCGGTCACCGTCGCACACGGGCAGCGGGCCCACGCTCAGCTCGCGCATCTTCAGCGCGGCGTCCTTCAATGAGTCCTTCGCGTTGATGACCGTGAGGTCCTTCGTCATCACGTCTTGAATCTTCTGCATCACACACGATTCCTTTCCTCGGTTCAGGCCTCGGGCACCCACAGCGAGCGCAGGTCCGCGGGGAGCTGGCCCATGACGTCGTCGGCCTCTCCCTCGCTGATGTGATTGCGCACCGTGAGGAACACGGCCCGGGCCAGGCGTTCGGCCTCGTTGGGCGTGGTGTCGAGCTCCTCGGCCACCATGGCGAGGAACTGCTCCAGCTTGTACTTCCGGGCGACCTTGCCCTCGTGCCGAGGACACCGCTTCAGCATGTCCGTCACCTTCCGCGGAAGCTGGGCCTCCAGGTGCTTCGCCTCGGTATCCATCAGGCGTTGCTCCAGCAGGCACAGCACGGACTGCGCGGCCTTCTCCGCCAGTCCGCGGACGACGCCCGCGTTCGCTTCGAGGTCCTTCAAGAAGACCGCATAGGTCTGCGCCGCTCGCGACTCACTGCGCTGCTCCTTGAGGCTGGGCGTAGCGCTCCGGCCCTCCGCTGCCTCTCCCTGCTCCTCACGTATGTTCGCCATGACGGTGGCCTCCCCGGTGTCGGGCTTTGGGTCTCTTCCGTGAGCGTGGGCACCCCATGTCCCCCAGGCACCGGCCGCCCCCCGCGCGCCGGGGCGACAGGGTGGGAAGCGAGCCATGCACCGGCGGCACCTTCCCGCCGCCGTCAGTCCACCGCGCCGCCGAACAGCTCCACCATCCGAGTCCGGTGCAACACGCCCCAGAGCGCCAGCGCGACCAGTGCCAGGCACACCGCGCCGAGCGCCTCCCAACGCCGGCCAATGGGCGGCCGCGCCTCCGGGTCCACCCGCCGCAGCGCCACCAGGCCCAGGATGAGGGCGAGCATGGCCATGGCCGCGAAGACGAACGTCAGCGCGCTCCACACCCCGAAGAAGGAGAGCAGCGGCGCGAACACGGGCAGGAACAGCGACCCCACGCTCAGCGACAGCGCATGCCGGGCAAGGGGGTTGTTGATCCGCAGGTCCCACAGCTGGTGCAGCTCGCGCTCGGGGACATCCAGGCGGAAGAAGAGCCGGCTGCGTGTGTCGCGAAAGACGTTCACCGCGACCATGAGGGGAATGAAGAACAGCAACGCGGGCGCGCCCAGGGACTGCGCGGTGATCAGCATCGCCAGCAGGGGCATGGCGAGCAGGCCCATGCGCGCCCACCGCATGCCCAGGAAGAACGCCACGCCCACGCCCGCGCTGCCCAGGCACGCCAGCGTGGTGCCGACGTCCCCGGCCATCAGCGCCACCAGTGCCAGCCCGACGAGCACCACCGTGACGCCGCCCACCAGCCAGGCGCTCCCGTCCCTCCGTCCCCAGAGCCCCAGCCGAAAGGTCTCCAGGTAGTTCACCTCCGGACGCACGGCGCAGGGAGGGCAGTACATCCGGCCCATCACCCACGTTGTGCACGCGGTGCAGACGAAGCCGCCACAGCGCTGGCAGGTGGCACCCGCGAGCGCATCCGGATGGAGGGCGCAGCGGGGCAGGGCACCGGATGAGACTTCGGCGGACATGATTTCAGTCTCTCATGCTGACCAGGAACCAACATCCCGGGGCAGGGTCCTTTCCCGCCACCATTCCCTACCCACGGCACCGGACGTGCGTGCTAAGCGCGTCACGTGAGTCATTGGCATCGAGACCCGGAGGCACCTTGTTCCGAATGAAGGCCCTCGTCGCCGCAGCCCTCGTGTTCAGCGGGCTGCCGGCGCTTGCCCAGACACCGACACCCCAGGAGGCGAAGCCACTGGAGCCCGGCCGTGAGGCGCTCGCCATCTCGTATGAGAAATACGCGCTGCCCAACGGCCTGGAGGTCATCCTCTCCGTGGACCGGAAGCTGCCGGTGGTGGCCGTCAACATCTGGTACCACGTCGGCGCATACCACGAGCAACCAGGCCGCACCGGCTTCGCGCACCTGTTCGAGCACATGATGTTCCAGGGCTCGCGCAACGTGGCCGATGACGTCCACATCGCCCGGCTGGAGCAGCTGGGCGCCACCGACCTCAACGGCACCACCAGCTTCGACCGCACCAACTACTTCGAGACCGTCCCCAGCAACCACCTGGAGACGGCGCTGTGGCTGGAGAGCGACCGCATGGGCTTCCTGCTCGACGCCATCACGCCGGAGAAGCTGGAGACGCAGCGCGAGGTGGTGAAGAACGAGCGGCGCGAATCCATTGAAACCGCGCCGTATGGCGCCGCCCGCGAGAAGGCGTGGCACGCGCTCTTCCCGCTGCCGCACCCGTACCACGGGGACGTCATCGGCTCGATGAAGGACCTGAACGCGGCCAACGTGGACGACGTGAAGGACTTCTTCCGCAAGTGGTACGCGCCGTCCAACGCCACGCTGGCCATCGTCGGTGACTTCGACGTGGCGAAGACGAAGGCGCTGGTGGAGAAGTACTTCGGCACGCTGCCCAGCCACGCCCGGCCGCTGCGGCCGGAGGTCGCGCCGGTGAACCTCACCGCGCCCGTGGTGCTGCGCGAGGAGGAGCGCGTGGCCCGGCTGCCGCTCTTGTCCATCCAGTGGCTCACGCCCGCGTACCTGGAGGAAGGGGACGCCACCGCGGACGTGCTGGCCACCGCGCTGTCCACCGGCAAGGCCAGCCGCCTCTACCGCCGGCTGGTGCTGGACAAGGAGCTGGCCCAGAGCGTCAGCGCCACCCAGCAGAGCCAGGGCGCGCAGTCCGTCTTCTCCGTGGACGTGGTGGCGCGGCCCGGCGTGTCCACGGACACGCTGCTCCAGGAGGTGGACGCGGTGCTGGACGAGGTGCGCCAGCAGGGCATCACCCCGGAGGAGATTGCCCGCGCCCGCACGCGCTACGACACGCGCACGCTGGCCGGCCTCCAGTCCGTCGGCGGCTTCGGCGGCAAGGCGGACGTCCTCCAGAGCTACAACCACTTCGTCGGCGAGCCCAACTACGTGGCCCAGGACCTGGCTCGCTACGAGTCGGTGACGCCCGAAGCCGTGAAGCAGTTCGCCCAGGACACGCTGCGCCCCGGCGCGCGCGTCATCCTCCACGCGGTGCCGCCCGCACGCCGGCAGGCGCCCCTCGACTCGAAGGAGCGCCACTGATGCGCCGCCTCTTCTCCGCCCTGCTCGTCACCACGCTGGCCTCCTGCGCCAGCAACCCGAAGCCCGCGCCGGCCAATCCGGACTCGCCCGCGCTGGGAGAGAAGGCGGCCCCGGCCGAAGCCACGGCTGACGCCGAGTCCTTCCGCGCCACGCCGCCCCAGCCCGGCAAGGCGCCGGACCTGGTGCTGCCCACCTTCCAGAGCGCGAAGCTGGACAACGGCATCACCGTGCTGGTGAGCACGCGGCGGGAGCTGCCGCTCGTGTTCGCGGGCGTGGCCTTCGCCGCGGGCAGCGCGCAGGACCCCAAGGGCAAGGAAGGGCTCGCCGAGCTGACGTACCGCATGCTGCTGGAAGGCGCGGGCAAGCGGGACACGGTGCTCTTGGACAACGCCTTCGCCGACCTGGGTGTGTCACCCGCCATGGACGTGCAGGCGGACGGCGCGCAGGTGGGCGTGCGCGTGCTGACGCGCAACCTGGACGCGGCCATGGCCCTGCTGTCGGACGTGGTGCTGCGGCCCACCTTCAGCCCCAAGGCCTTCGAGCGGCGCAAGAAGCAGCAGCTGGCGGACCTGGTGCGCGCGATGGGGCAGCCCGGCGTGCTGGCGCAGATGGCCTACCTGGAGGCCGTGTTCGGGTTGCAGCACCCCTACGGGCACCTCCCCGACGGCACGCCCGCGTCCGTGCAGTCGCTCACCCTGGCGGACGTGATGGGCTTCTACCAGAAGCACACCGGCCCCAAGGCCCAGGCGATCATCCTCACAGGTGACATCAGCCTGGAAGAAGGGGTGGCCCTGGCGAAGCGGCACTTCAGCTGGTCGAAGAACAAGGCCACGCCGCCGCCGCCGCCGCCGGCCACGAAGGCCCCGCCGCGTCAGCAGGTGTACGTGGTGCCCAAGCCGGGCCTGGACCAGACGCTGCTGCTGGTGGGCCGCGCTGGCATCGCCGCGGGGAACCCGGACGAGTATCCGCTGGAGCTGGCCACCACCGTGTTCGGTGGCTTCTTCGGCAGCCGGCTCAACATGAACCTGCGGGAGAACAAGGGCTACAGCTACGGCGCGGGCGCCAGCCTCTCTCCACGCCTGGGCGTGGGGCCGCTCACCGCGTACAGCTCCGTGCGCCAGGACGTGACGGGCCCGGCCTTGAGCGAGGTGATGAACGAGCTGACGGGCCTGACGAACCGGCCCATCACCGCCGAGGAACTGGAGGCCGCGCGCGAGGGCCTCATCCGCGCCTTCCCGGGCGCCTTCGAGTCCGTGGAGGGCCTGGGCGCCAGCGCCGCGGCGCTCTTCATCACCCGCCGCCCGCTGGACGAGTTCAACCGCACCGTGGAGGGCCTGCGCGACGCCAGCGCCGCGGAGGTGCAGCGCATGGCCGAGCAGTACCTGGACCCGGCCATGATGCAGATTGTCCTCGTGGGTGACCCGGCGACCATCCAGGAGCAGGTGACGCCGCTCGGCCTGGGCAAGCTGGTGCCCATCGAGCCGGATGAAGCACCGGTGCCACGCGCGGCGAAGTAGCACGCAGGCAGTCATCCCGGGCCGTGGTGGCGAGACATTGCTCGCGGGCCACGGCCCGGTGTTTCACGGGGTACGAGGTCCGAAGGTCCGGGCCTCCCCTGCGGCTCAGCGGTTGCGCGCCTCGTCTTCCTCGTCGGAGACCTGCCGCTCCTCGGCTCGCTCGCGGCCCCTGCGCTCGCGCTCCAGTTCGTCCGCCTCGTCGATGGGGCTGCGGATGTCGGGGACGTAGCCGCCCACCTCGGTGTCACTGTCCAGGGCGAACTTCTGCTCGCGGGTGTCGCGGATGGAGTCCGCGGAGTACAGCGGCAGGGTGTCGTCGGCTTCCAGTCCCCGCTCCACGCGGTCCGGCGCATAGGGAGGCTTCTTCGCGGCCTCCTTGCCTCCCGTGTACGGGTCGTACTTCCTGTTCGGCATGGTGCGCTCCTCGTCGAAGTGGGTACCGCTCCGAAGCTGAATGTCGGAGCGCGCTCCCTGCGCACCAAGGTCCCCGCGGAGGGCCGGGGGCACGCCCGACCGCCCGGCTCACGAGGAAGGTGGGGACGCCCGGAGGCATCCCCAAGTTGCCCACAGCTGAGCCATCCACCGCCGCGTCACTTCCCGAGGAAGTCGATCAACGCCGCGTGGAACTTCTCCGGCGCCTCGGGGTGGAGAGACGTCTGTAGAGCGAAGGAGGCGCGGGCGCAGGCCGTTCGACGCGGGTCCGGAAGATTCGTCTACGCGCCGGCGCCGTCGAAGCGCCGCGGGCGCAGCAGCCGCAGCGTCAGCACCAGCGCGAGGAACAGCACACTGGCGCTCACGGTGACGAAGCGCACGCCCATCCGGTCGGCCAGGGCGCCCAGGCCCCACACGCCCGCCGCGTATGCGCCGCCGAGCACCATGCTGTACAGGCTGCTCATGCGCGCCTGCAGTTCACGAGGCACGCGCGACTGGCAGTACGCGTGCATCCCGCTCATCAGCATCATGTAGTTGGCGCCGAGCACGAAGATGACGGCGGCGGCCACCTGCAGCGTGGGCGACAGCCAGTACAGCGTGGACACGCCGCCAATGGACATCGCCACGAGGCCCAGCAGCTTGCGCTGGCCCAGCTTGTCCACGAGCGTACCCACCAGCAACGCCGCCGTCACCGCGCCCGCGCCCTGGCAGGTGACGAGCAGCGACGTGGCCGCCGCGCCCTGGCCGAACACGCGGATGGCGAACACCGGCACCAGGCCGATGAAGGGCGCCACCAGGGCCGCGACCAGCAGCGTGCCCCACAGCATCAGCGAGATTTCCGAATCGCCCCGCGCCACGGAGAAGCCGTGGGCAATCTGCCGCCACAGGCCCTGCGTGGCCTTCGCCGTCGTCCGCGTCAGCGTCTTCACCTGCGACAGCGCCACCAACACCGCGACGAAGGACAGCGTGTTGATGAGCAGCGCCCAGGACGTCCCACCCATGCTCAGCACCAGCGCGGCCAGCGCCGGACCGATGATGCGCCCCAGGTTGAACTGCGCCGAGTTGAGGCTCATGGCGCTGTGCAAGTCACGGGGCGGCACGAGCTCCGCGAGCATCGCCGCGAAGGCGGGATTGATGAGCGTGCTG
Organism: Myxococcus xanthus; assembly: GCF_006402735.1. Classification (NCBI taxonomy): domain Bacteria; kingdom Pseudomonadati; phylum Myxococcota; class Myxococcia; order Myxococcales; family Myxococcaceae; genus Myxococcus; species Myxococcus xanthus. The sequence goes on from NZ_CP017174.1 coordinate 11,871, forward strand.
GCGCAGCCGTGGACGAAGGAAATGACGGCCACGACGGGAACGCTGAGCCGGTGCGTGAAGGCCAGCGTCGTCAACACGCCCGCGAGCACCAACTGCACCACCGTGCCCAGCGCGACGTAGGCGCGACGGTCGAAACGGTCCGCGAGCGCGCCGCCCACCGGCGACAGCACCACGGCGGGAAGGAAGGTGAGGGCGACGATGCCACCCGTCCACTCGGCGCGGCCCGTGGCCTCGGTGACGTACACGCCCATGGCCACCGTCTCCATCCAGGTGCCGATGGTGGAGACCAGGGCTCCCACCCAGACCGCGAAGTAGCCGGGGTGGTCGAAGGCGCGAAGCGAGGAGAGACGTGGCAGTCGAAGGGCGCGCACGGCAGGGACCTTTGTATCCCGGAGCCGTGCGACATGCCTGTAGGGGCCGGCAGTTGCTTTGAGTCGCTATGACGGAAGCTGGGACACATCCAGCAGCCGCGCTTCAGCCCGGGCTCGAGGTCCGTGAAGCACCCACACGCCGCCGTGCGCACGAGACGACGTGTCAGCGCCGCGCACGGTCCAGCAAGGAGACAGGGCCCTTGCCGCGGACCTTCACGGTGCCGTCGTCGGAGATGCGCGCACCCGTCTCCGGGAAGTCGTCCGCGGTGAGGTCACGGACCGCCTTGATGACGGCGCCCTTCGGGTCCGGCACGGCGATGCCCCTGTCCACCTGCTTCGTGGGGAGGATGCGGCCCGACGTGAAGTCGCCGTCGCGGTTCAGCTCGACCTCCAGCACCATGCCCAGGCCCTGCGGACCGCGCAGGTTGAACCGGCCATAGGTGGCGAAGTTGCCCAGCGAGTAGGCGATGAGCCGGCCCTTGTAGAACTCCATGCCACGCACCACGTGCGGACCATGGCCGATGACCAGGTGCGCGCCCGCGTCCACCACCGCGCGCGAGAAGGCACGCAAATCGCCCCGGTCCTCGCCGTAGAACTTCTCCCGGCCCTTGGGCACGTGCAGCGCCTTGCTGCCCTCCGCGCCGCCGTGGAACGACACGATGACGATGTCGTGCTCGGCCGCGGCCACGCGCACCAGCCCCGTCGCCGTGGTCAGGTTGTTGAGGTGGTTGCACGACGGCGACGTGTGGAACGCCACCATGCCGATAAGCAGGCCATTGCGCTCCACCGTGGCCACCGTGCCCGGCGCGCCGCTCCACGCGATGCCCAGCGCGTCGAGCGTGGACTCCGTCGCGCGGCGGCACTCCTCGCCGAAGTCACCCGAGTGGTTGTTGGCCGTGGACGCCAGGTCCACTCCGGCCTCCTTCAGGTACTGGCCGTACTCGGTGGGCGAGCGGAACGCGTAGCAGTTGCTCGACGAGCGGCACTTCTTCGTCTCACCCGTGTCGCACAGCGGCCCTTCCAGGTTGATGAAGGTGAGGTCCGCGTCCTCCAGCAGCGGACGCACGCCGGCAATCACGCTGCCCGCGCCATCGGGAGGCAGGTGGCCTTCGGGCACGGTGGTGCCCAGCATGACGTCACCCACCGCGCGGATGCGCACCTTCGCGCCGGCCGGCGGGGGAGGGCGGTTGATGAGCTGCGGCCCCTGCGACAGCTTCGCCTGGAGCATGGCCTGCCCACGGGCCTGAGCCAGCGCGCCCTCGAGGTCCGGGTGGTCCGGCTGGAGCTTCTGTACCTCGGACCACTGGGTAAAGGCCTCCGCCCACTGGTTCTCCATCGAGTGCGCCCAGCCCAGCTCCCAGCGGCAGTCCACGCGTGAGGGCGCGGCCTCCACGCAGGCGGACAGCTGGGTGATGGCCGTGGGTGCGTCCTTCGCTTGGAGGGCTTCCATGCCTCGGGCGTAGCTCGTGTCCGGGTCGGCCAGCGGAGTGGCGCTCTTGCCCATGGCCAGGGCCGCGGCGCGCAGGGCGGCGGCACCGGCCTCCGCGGCGGCACGGCCCAGGTCCAGCACCGCGCCGGAGTCACCGGCGCGGGGGTAGGCGTTGAGGTCCGTGATGACGGTTTCCGGCGCGGGCGCAGTGCCCTGGGAATCTGGGCCCTGGGTAGAGCTCGAATCGGCGTTGGGGCCTTGCGAGGGAGAGACGTGCTGGGCGGGGGCGGACTCACGCGCCGAAGCAGCACCCGGCGTGGTGGCGAGCGCCATCAAGAGGAAGACGGACGAGGGCATGTCCCGCCATTCTAGGGGCCCTCCTGGGATTCTGTGACAGGGGAGATGACCTCGCCCTGCCTGGCAGCCGGACAGGCGACACACACCTCATCGGTCAGGGTGATGGGATGTGTGTCGCGGCGCGGCCTCGGTTCAACCCAGCACGTCGAGCAGCACCGAACGACGGCGCTGGCGCGGCAGAAACCGCAGCCGCCGCAGCTCCTTGCGCTTCACCCGGTGCTCGATGGCGCTGTGGACGGAGAGCGGACCCGGGCCTCGCAGCAGCAGGCCGAGCGCGATGGCTCCCAGCGCCAGGTTGAACTCGTAGCCGCCCTTCGTGTTGTCGAAGCCCTTGGAGCCATGGACCTTGGCCACGGCGATGGCTTGCGTGACGAGGACGGCCAGCGCGGCGGGGCGCGTGGCGATGCCCAGGATGGAGCTCACGCCCACGAGCAGCTCCACCATCCCCGTGGCGATGACCCAGGGCTTGCCTGGCTTGAAACCCAACTGCTCGAACAAGCCCGCGTGTTGCGCGGTGCCCTCGGGGCGGAGCTTGGACACGCCATGCACCAACATCGTCGACCCGAGCGACAGGCGCGGGGGCAGCAGGGCCGCTGCCTTCAGGATGCTCGGTTGCTTGGTCAGGGTCGCCACGTTCATACCTGCCACTCCTTGGATGGGCCGGGGCCGTTGCCGGAAACCTGGGTAGGTTGGGCCCGGCATGGGCGCATGGCACGCCGCGGCGATTCCGCCTCGCTTGCCCGGTGGGCATACTGCCGGCCCCAAGGGGCCTGCCTCATGAAGCGGGACTAGACCCGCATCCCTGGGGCGGGCCCCGCGTGAATACCCACTGGTACGAGGCAGTCACCCCGTCATGTCCCTCCGCTGGCCGCTCCTGTCCCTGTCGTTGTTGGTGTCTGCTCCGGCGCTCGCGGTCGACGGCGTCGCCGTCCGGGTCCGCTGCACGGAGAAGTGCACGGTGGTGCTGGATGGAAAGAACGGGTTCCGGGTGAATGACACCACCTGGGAGTTCAAGGGCATCACGCCGGGCAACCGGAGGCTCGACGCCACGGGCGTGCTGAGCCGTCCGCTCGCCGGCAGCTTCGTGGTCATCCCGGACGTGGCGACGGCGGACGTCTTCCTGGCCAGCAACAAGCGCATCATCATCGAGCCCGGCAGCTCCACCATGCCCGGCACACCGGAGTGGGCCGAGCCGAGACCTCCCGCGCCAGCCTCCACGTCGAAGGCGCCGAGCGTGGCCACCGTGAAGTGCCAGGACGACTGCACGGTGCTACTCGATGGGAAGCGAGGGGTCCGCCGGGACAACAGGACCTGGGAGTTCCGCGACGTGGCGCCTGGCCAGCGGCGCGTGGAAGGCAGCGGTGGCGTCTTCAACCGGCGGCAGTTCGTGGGCTACGTGGAGGTACCGGGTGGCTCCGAAGTCACCATCCAGGGGGACTCCAAGGGCCACGTGACGCTCACGGAGCAGAAGGACCTGGAGGCGACGAGGCAGCCCCAGGCGAGCGTCGCATTGACCTCCCTTGTCCACGTGCGCTGCACGAAGCCGTGCACCGTGACGCTGGACGGGCAGCGCCGGGGCACGAGCAACGCGACGAACCTGAGCCTCCGCGACGTGCCACCCGGGGAACATGCGCTGGAGGTGGACTTCACGGTGGGCGGGAAGCTGCGGCGCTCGACGCTGGCGGTGCCCGCGGGCCACGAGCTGTTCGTCACCGCGTCCGAGGAGCACGGCATCCAGGTGACGAACACGAAGCCGCTCACGGGCACGCCGTAGAGAGACGGCGCGGTTGTCAGCGGCTCTCCGCCAGTGGCGGATCCATCAACGCCGCCACCTCCGCGGAGTAGCCCCCGGGCCCTTCGCCATGGACGATGAGGGGCGGGCGCACGGCGAGGCCCCGGTCCCTGTCTCGCAGGGCATGCACCAGGAAGCGCGTGGCCGGGCCTCCCACGCGCGCGTGGACGAAGCGCAGCACGGTGGGGTGGAGCTTCGCCTGGGTCAGCAGGCCCAGCACCTCGGCCACGCGCGCGGCCGGGTACACCAGGCTTACGCCGCCGCCGGGCATCAACGCATACCGTGCCGCGGCGACGACGGATGGCGCGTCACACGCCACCTCTGACTTGGACACGGCCCGTTCGTCATCCGGGCTGCGAACCCCCGCGTCGGCCAGGCGGAAGGGCGGGTTGGACACGACGTGGGCGTACTGTCCGCCGGACACGTGTTCGCGGATCCGTCGCAGGTCCCCGAGCAGCGGGGTGACCTGCGCTTCGCACCCGTTGAGCACCACTGCGCGCATCAGCCGCGCATGAACGGCGGGCTGGAGCTCCAGGGCATCCACGGGCCCCAGGCCGAACTGCTTCACCAGTAGGAAGGACACCACGCCGCTGCCCGCGCCCAGCTCCAACATCCGCCCGGACTCGTCGACACGTTCGGTGGCCGCGAAGTGGGCCAGCAGCACCGCGTCCAGCGTGAAGCGGTAGCCCGTCCGCCGCTGAAGCACCCGCACCCCCGCCGTGCCGATGGAGTCGAGCGTTTCGTCCGGGCCGGGCTCGGGCAGGGTGGGTTCAGGCATGGGCTTTCCGCGCGGGACAGTCGTCTCCCAGACAAGAAGACGACTGTCCAGGATGCGGAACACCGAGGCCTACCAGGCAAGCGATTCCTTGGTGGCGGACGGCCCGTTTCTTCAATCTATTGACTCTAACCTCCAACAAACTTCAATAGATTGAAGAATGCCTCGACAGAATCTGACGAGCGACACGGCGCCTCTCGCGGTGGTCCGCGCGGCGACACGCCTGGGCCAGAACATCGCGCGGGCTCGGATCCGGCGCGGATTGCGGCAGGTGGATCTCGCGAAGAAGACGGGGCTTGCCCCTGGCACGCTCAAGCGAATCGAGGAGGGCAGTCTCACAACGGGACTTAGTGCCTACTTCACGGTCCTCTGGGCGCTGGGGCTCGAACAGGAGTTCGATAACCTCGCCGCTCCGGAACGCGACGAGGAGGGCAAGACGTTGGAGCTGGCACGGCAGCCGCAACGGGTGCGTCTAAAGAAAGGCCTGGATGCGGACTTCTGAAGACCAAAGCTGCTACGTGTACATCCAACTCCCGGGTTCCATGGACGTCGTCACCTGTGGGCGCTTCCTGCAACAGGACGGCGTGGGGCGCTTCGTCTATGGCCGGAGCTATCTGGCCAACCCGCACGCGGTCGAACTGGAGAAGTTCGAGCTGCCACTCCGCCCTGGCACCTTCGAGACAGCCAGACTCGGCGGCATCTTCGGCTCCCTGCGTGATTCATCTCCAGATGCCTGGGGTCGCCGCGTCATCGAGCGCCAGTTGGGACGCGCGGACCTGAGCGAGGTCGACTTCCTCCTCAACTCTCCCGAGGACCGTGCGGGAGCCCTGTCATTCGGCACCAGTCCCACGCCGCCCGCACCCGTCCATCAGTTCAACAAGGTCCTCCGGCTGGACCTCCTGCTCGAGGAAGCAAGGCGCGTCGAACAAGAGCTGCCGCTGTCCGGTCCCCAGGTCAGTGACCTGGTGAATCCCGGCAGTTCCATGGGCGGCGCCCGGCCGAAGAACGTCGTCGAGGATGAAGAGGGGCTCTGGGTCGCCAAGTTCCCGGCCCGAGGTGACCGCTGGAACAACGCGGCGGTCGAAGGGGGCATGCTGAAGCTCGCCAGCGAGTGCGGCCTGAGGGCCGCCGTGAGCAAACGCACGCATGTCGCGGGACAGGACGTGTTGCTCGTCCGCCGGTTCGACCGGGAGCGCGTCGACGACGGTTACCACCGGCACCGGATGGTCAGCGCACTGACTGTCTTGCGTGCCGACGAGAATCCGCAGGACCGTTCGAAGTGGTCCTACATCCTGCTGGCGGATGAGCTGAAGCGGTGGGTTGGCAATCCGGACGAGGACCTCCGCGAGTTGTTCTCACGGATGGTGTTCAACGCCCTCATCTCGAACATCGACGACCATCCGAGGAACCACGCGCTCATCGCGCCAGGTGCCGCGTGGCACCTCTCACCTGCCTATGACCTGACTCCACTGCCTCAGGTCAGCGTGGAGCGTCACCTGGCCATGGAGGCCGGTAGCACGCAGCATCGCCGTGCCACCCGGCAGAACCTCTTGAGTGAGTGCGGCCGCTTCCGGCTATCGAAAGAGGCCGCACATCATCTCATCGACACGATGAAGACCATCGTGTCCGCCCGCTGGCGGGGCGCCATCAAGGACTGCGGGGGCACGAACGCAGACGTGACGGCGGTCGAACGGGCGTTCGACTCCGAGGGCTTCGAGTACACGCACTACGGCGCATAGACGACCGTCAGCACCGCGTTCGCCCCATCCCGGACGAACAGGTACTGAAGCGCAGCCGAAGCCGCGTCCCGCTCCTGGAGCACTCGCTCCCCGCCGTGCCAATGGAGTCGAACATTTCGTCCGGGCTAGGCTCGGACAAGGTGCATTCAGGCATGGGCTGGGACTTCCTACCGAACGTGAATCCTGGACTTCAGGACAACGCCGTATGGCGGACTCTGCTCGCCGTGGTCGCATTTGAACTTCGCAACAAGCAAGCGCCCAGGCTCGGCTCCTGAACGACTGCACTCTCAAGTGCGCCGCACGCACTTTTTAGTGCAAATCTCCTCACGACAGTCGCCTTACAGGAGAAATAGCTAAGTAAGATCAGTTGGTTGAAGAAAAAGATCCGATCCACTATATGCTCAAGAATCTGCTCACGGATCTTCTCATGCTTTCCATAGACCAACTTCTCACCGCCCTAAGTCGCCAGCCTGAAATACGGGGAAGTGAGCTGGCCACCCAGTTGGGAACATCCCGTCAAACGGTGTCGCGGTTGATATCTGCGGCCGGCGATCGTGTCTGCAAGATGGGGAAGGGGCCCGCAACTCGCTATGCCCGCACCAGGGCAATCTCAGAGCTAGGGACTCAAATACCGATCTACAGAATTGACGATGTGGGACGTGTTCACTCCATAGCTACCCTTCGCCCCCTATGGAATGGTGGCTGCTGGATTGAGGAGGAAGGCAGTTCAGGAGAACGTTTTGTCGGGCTGCCCCCCTTCGCCGCCGATATGTGTCCCCAAGGCTACCTGGGTCGTGGCTTCGCGAATCGCCACCAAGATCTAGGGCTCCCCCCCCGCATCACGGACTGGACGGAAGATCACCAACTCATGGCTCTCGCGCTCCGGGGTGATGACTGCGTCGGAAACCGCATTATCGGCACGGCCTCCTTGGACCTGTTTCTCGCGAGCACGCTTCGGCCATCAACCGATGCGCAATACCCGGAACTCGCCCGGTCCTCCATGTCGAGTGAAGCAGGCTCCTCTGCGGGAGGTGAGCAGCCAAAGTTCACGGCGTACGTTGAAGGGCGCCATGTTCTGGTGAAGTTCGCGGCAAGTGACAACAGTGCCGCCGCTCAGCGTTGGAGAGAGCTGCTCGTCTGCGAAGGCCTCGCACTCGAAGCGGTTCGCAACGCCGGGATTCCGGCCGCAACCACGCGTTCCATCCGCGTCGAGGGCTACCAGTTCCTCGAGGTCGAGCGCTTCGACCGGGTGGGTGAAAGAGGCCGCAATGCACTGCTCTCGCTCAAGGCCATCGACAACGAGTACCTCGGCCATGAAGGCAAGGGGAGCACCTGGACCAGCGCGGCCCGGTATCTCCTGCAGATCCAGTACATCAGCGACGAGGACGCCAAGCGCATGCGCTGGCTCGACACCTTCGGGCAGCTCACCGGCAACACCGACCGCCACTTCGGCAACCTCTCCTTCTTCGAGGAAGGGCCCAAGCGGTTCCGGCTCGCCCCCGCCTACGACATGCTCCCGATGATGTTCGCCCCCGTGGGCACGAGCATCGTCGAGCGCACCTTCGAGCCCCGGCCGCCCACCGCGGAGACGCTCGATGTCTGGGCCGATGCCGCACAACACGCACTGGCCTACTGGAACCGGCTGGAGCAGACCCCCGAACTCAGCGACACGTTCCGCGGCCACTGCGCACGATGCAGGGACTCACTTGCCGCGCTGATGCAGCGGACGCCGGTCTGAGCCGGCGTCCGCCCCGTCTTCCTACGGCGTATAGACGACCGTCAGCATCGCGTTCGCCCCATCCCGGACGAACAGGTACTGCGTGGCCATCTGCGCCTGGGTGAAGCGCAGCCGCAGCTGCGTCTTCCCTGTCTTGCTGATGGCGGAGAGGCCTTCCACGCTGAAGTCCCCGGAGCTCTTCGCTCCTGCGCTGAACTGGTCGATGCCCGCGACGCTGCTCGCGGTGGCCGCCGCCGCCCAGTCCGTCACCTCCGTGTTCGCCGCGTTGAACGTCCCCGTCTTCGCGTCGATGACCAGCGTGTTGCCCGCGGGCGTCGACCACGGGTCTCCCGAGCCCGACGAGTAGCTCACCGTCAGGTACGCCCGCGTGACGGTGGCCCCGTCCGGGAGGCTCGACGTGTCGAAGGAGAGGAAGGACCGGTTGTACTTCCCATCCGTCCCCCGGCCGAGCGCCAGGTTCGTCATCAGCCCCACCGCCGCCCCGCTGCCATCCGCGTTCGCCTTCAGGTAGCCGTCATCCGCCAAGATGCTCGTGAACTGCACCGTCACCGGCGCCGGGGAGCCCGCGTTCCTCACCGTCACCACCGTGTCGTTGTCCGTCGCCTGGTTGCCCGCGGCGTCAAATGCACGGGCGCCCAGCGTGTACCGCCCGTTGGACACGGCCGTGCTGTTCCAAGCGAAGGCATACGGCGCCTGCGTGTCCGTGGACGCCACCTCGCCATTCACCAGGAACTCCACCCGGATGACGCCCACCGCGTCCGCCGCGTCCGCGGTGACATTCACCGTGCCACTCACCGTGGCCCCATTCGCCGGCGCCGTCACGTTGACGGTGGGCGGCGTGGTGTCACCCGTGGGGCCGCCTCCGCCTCCCGTAATCCCGAAGAACTTCACCTGGTGGTAGACGGAGCAGAGGTTCACATCGCTCAGGTACGCCCCCACCGAGCCACAGGCCGCGCTGCCCGTGCCGCCGGGGAACTGGAACTGCGCATCCATGGCCACCGCGTGGCCCATGCCGGTGAGCTCCCACGTCTCCACCAGCGCGTTGCCCGCGCCGTCCCGGTACACCTTGTGTGGGAAGCCGGACACCGTCTCCACCGTGTCCGGCGTCTGGTCGATGCCGTGCACGTTCGTCCACTGCTCCATCGCCTCGGTGAGGTTCATCACGTTCACCGTGTAGTCACTGGTGCCGTGCCAGATGGTGACGCGCGGACGCGGGCCCGCGTAACCCGGGTACGCGCTGCGGACCACGTCTCCCCACGCGGCGGGCGTGCGGTTCACACCCGGGCTCATGCAGCTGAAGCCCGCATTCATCGACTCCGCGCACCGGTACGGGCCACCGGAGTGGATGGCCCCGGCGGAGAAGACATCCGGGTAGGCGGCCAGCAGCGCGGGCGTCATGTATCCCCCCGCCGAGAACCCCGCCACGTACACCCGCGACGAGTCGATGGAGTACGTGGCCTTCATCGTGTCCACCATCTGCTTGATGGACAGCGCCTCGCCCCGGTCTCGTGAGAAGTCACCTGGCTCGAACCAGTTGAAGCAACTGGTCATGTTGTTGCCACTCTGCTGCTGCGGATAGACGACATAGAACTTGTAGACGTCCGCCGCCGCGGACCAGCCGGCGCCCTCCATGCCCGCGGCCCGCTGCGTACAGCCGTGCATCACCACCACCAGCGGCGCGTTGGCCGGCATGCCGGACGGCACGTGGCTGAACATCTGCAAGTTGCCGGGGTTGCTGCCAAAGCCCGTCACCTGCGTGAGCAGGGGCTGGTGCTGCTCCGTCACCTCGGACTCGGCCTCCGGTGCGTCCCCCGCCGGGCCGCCACAGCCCGTGAGGCCCGCGAACAGCCACGCGGCAAGAGGCACTCCGGCGGACCACGACCACGGCCAGGAACGGCTGCGGCGCTGCTTGAGCATGGTGTCTCCCTGGTGGCCACGCGTGAAAAGGGTGGCCGCGGGGCGAAACCTGACTCTTCCGGGAGTCACTGATTCAAGGCGCGTCGCGTCGCATCGCGCTGAAACATGAACCAGGATTCAAATCACGCACCGCGTCGTGTGGTGCGCTGAAACATGAGTCAGCCCTCAGCTCAGGGAAGATACCGGGTGCCGGGCAGCCAGCTCCCCCGCCGCCCGGCGTCCTCCGGCGAGGCTCAGCGTTCGGCGACGAGCCGCTCCGCCACGTCCAGCACCTTGGCCTCCACGCACACGTCGTCCAGGTGGTTGGCCTCCACCAGGCCGGTGGGGCTCGTCACGTTGACCTCGGTGAGGTAGGTGCCCAGCACGTCGATGCCCACCAGCCGCAGCCCGCGCTTCACCAGCTCCGGCTTCAGGCGCTCGCAAATCTCCAGGTCCCGCGGGGTGAGCACGGCCTTGCGAGGCACACCGCCCGCCGCCATGTTGCCGCGGTGGTCGTCGTCGGATGGGACGCGCAGCACGCCGCCCACCGGCTCGCCGTCCACCAGGAGGATGCGCTTGTCGCCCTGGCGGCTCTCCGGGATGTACGCCTGCGCCATGACGGCCTCGCGGCCGCCCCGGGTGAGCATGTCCACCGCGGAGCGCGCGTTCCGGTCCGTGGCGGACAGGAAGAGGATGCCCTTGCCCGCGAAGCCATCCACCGGCTTGAGGATGGTGCCCGCCGCGTTGCGCGCGATGAAGTCCAGCAGCACCGGCAGCTCGCTGGTGACGCGCGTGTCCGGCATCAGGTCCGGGTAGCGCAGGGAGAAGAGCTTCTCGTTCGCGTCGCGGATGCCCGCCGGCTCGTTGATGAAGACAGGGGGCCGGCCCGTGCCGCACAGCTCCACCAGTTGGGTGGCGTGCAGGAACTCCGCGTCCACCGGCGGGTCCTTGCGCATGAAGAGCACGTCCAGCGAGGACACCGGGCGAGGGGCCTCGTCGAGGATGTCGAAGTGCCGTCCCAGCTCGCGGCGCACGGTGACGTGGCGCATGCGCGCCTCCGCGCAGGTGCCGTTGAAGCGCAACCAGCCCTGCTCGAAGTAGCGCACCTGGTGGCCGCGCTTCTGCGCTTCGAGCATCAACGCGAACGTGGAGTCGTGGTCCACCCGCACCGTCTCGAGCGGGTCCATCAGGAAGCCAATGGTCAGAGGGGCCATACAGTCCGGAATCAGAGGGAGAGGGGCGCGAAGATAACCAAGTGCCCCGGGACGTGCCCCTCAATCCCGGTTCTGTGTTTCAGCGCTCGGGGATTTCCGCCAGCTTCAGCCGGAACTGGGTCGTCTCCCCGGCGCTGATCGGCACCGACAGCATGCGCTTCTTGCCGTCCGGGCCCACGATGGTCAGGTCGTGCTCCCCAGCGGGCATGGCCACGTTGAACATCGGCGTGCGGCCCACGCGCTTCTTGCCTCGGAAGACCTCCGCCTCTGGCAGCACCAGCAAGGTCAGCTTGCCTCGACCCTTCGCCGGGCGAGCGCTCGCCGCCTCCTTGGGACGGTTCTCTTCCGCGTCCTCGCCGCCCACCGCGGCCCCCAACGCCTTCGCCGGAGCCTCCGGGGTGGGAGCGTCATAGCCCGGCACCGGGTAGACGGGCAGGTTCGGGTCATGGCGGGGGAGGGCGCGCAGCGCGTTCGCGTCCTCTTCATCCACCGTCTCGTTCAGCACCTTCGACAGGTGCCAGGCGCCATAGCCGCCGCCCACCAGGATGGTCATCAGCACCAGTCCCCACACCACGTTGGAGGATTTGCCCTCCGGTGGCGACTGGTTGTCCGTGGCGGCGGCCGCCTTCCGGGGTGCTTGCGCCGCGGGCACCTTGCGCGAGGGCTTGCGCGGCATGCCGGCCACGCCGTTCGACGGCGTCGGGATGTCCTTGCGCTCGGGGAGGTAGGGCCCGTCATCACTGCGCAGGGCCCGCTTCGCGGAGTCCAGCATGACGCCGTTGGTGGTGCCGTCCGCGGACTCCAGCATGACGCGCGTGGCGGACATGCGCTCGGCGAACCAGTCCTGCATCAGCGCGGCCCGGTCATGCGCGTCCAGCAGCAGCTTGCCCGCCGCCGCTTCAATCGCCCGGGCCATGTCCCGGCCGGTGGCGAAGCGCTTCTCGCGGCTGCGCTCCAGCGCCCGCATCACCACCTTGGACACCTCTTCGGGCACGTGCGGCGAGACGTGCGAGGGCCAGGGGACGGGCGCCTCCAAAATCTTCATCATCTCGTCGCGCTCGTTCTTGCCCGCGAACAGGCGCGCGCCGGTGATGAGCTCGTGCATCATCACCCCGACGGAGAACAAGTCACTGCGGCCGTCCAGCGTCTCGCCCCGCACCTGCTCCGGGGACATGTACCCGGTGGTGCCCTTCACCGTGCCGACGTTGGTGCGCTCCAGGCTGTCCTTCGCCTTGGCGATGCCGAAGTCGAGCAGCTTCACCACGCCGTCGTACGTCACCATGATGTTCTTCTGGGCGACGTCGCGGTGGATGACGGGGCTGGGCGCGCCGGAGGGCGCCGTATAGGTGTGCGCGTAGTGCAGCGCCATGCAGACGTCGCGCGCCACCGACAGCGTGAAGCCCAGCGGGAGCTGCTCCTGGCGGCGCAGGCACGCGCCGGTAATCTGGTTCAGGTTCTGCCCGGCGATGAACTCCATGGCCAGGTAGAGCCCGTCATCCTCGCGCCCCAGGTCGAACACCTGCGCGATGTTCGGGTGGTTGAAGGCCGCGGTGATGCGCGCCTCGTCCAGGAACATGCGTTCGAACTGCGCATTGTCCCGCGCGTCCGGCAGCACCCGTTTGATGACCACGTACTTACGGAAGCCACCCGGACCCGAAGTGAAGCCCAGGAACAGCTCCGCCATGCCACCCACGGAGAGCTGCGTGACGACCTCGTACTTCCCGATGCGCTCGCCCCGATAGAAGTCGATGGGGAAACCCTCCGCCGGCACCCCGCTGTCGGGGCACATCCCGCGTCAGACGATAACAGGCATGTGCGGGGCGGACGTGAGGTGAGAATGGGCCACCACCTGGGGTGCCTCCCGCATCCACCGGGAAGCTGTGGATGGCCTGTGGACAGCGGGGGAGGGGCTGTGGAGAAACCCCGGTGTGGATCAACACCTGTGGGTTCCCGGGGATAACCGTCACTTTACCCACATGTAGCAGATCCCAAATTCGTGAGTGTTCCCGGGAGCTTGCTGACTTGTCCCCAAGTCCGAGCTGCCTACTGCCACTACCAATAGATCAATACCTCTATGAACCTTTAGAAGAAGCAGTCCGCGCTGGGGACGAAGTGCCTGTGGAAACCCAGGGCGGGTGCCCCCACCTCAAGGCAGCGCCAGGCGCAGCTGTTCGAGCAACGCAGGCAGCCGGGTCATCAGCTCCCGGTCCATCTCCTCCAATGCCCCGCGAAGGGCCGCCAGGTCCTCTGGGGCGCGTTCCGCGGTCACCATGCGCTGCAGGACCCTCAGGCGCTGATTGCGCTGCACCAGGCTGCCCAGGACGTCCTCCAGCTCATCGCTGAGGGCCTCGCCCAGGCGCAGGTCGTGCCCAATCAGCTCGCGGAGCTGCTCCACCAGGTACGTGAGGTCCCAGGATTCTGCGTATCCAGCACGGCGCGACATCTCACCCCTGGCCCAGGCGGGTCGCCGGGCTCACTCCAGCGGCTGGGGCCGCAGCAGGCCCACGAGGGTGAGGCGCGAGCGGGACGGGTCCAGCTCCACGCTGACCTGGCAGCCGGCGACGTCCAGCCTCAGCGTGTACGGGAACTCGGGGGGCAGCTGACTTTCCTCCTGCCGGGCCAGGGCGGCCAGGCGGAACAGTTCGGCGAGCAGCTCCTGGCGGGTCTCCGCCGCGAGCCCCTCCACGGCCGCCTGCAGGCCGCGTGGGATGAGCACGGTGAAGGCCTGCGATGACGAAGGGGCGCATGAGGAAGATGCGACAGAGGTCATGGCGTACCCCGGGTGCGAGAACCATACCCTTCCGGCAGCCAACCATTTCGCGTGGTTGCAGCCTGTAGCAGTGGAACGGCCTGTAAAAAACACTGCCCCCCTCCCCGCCGACCCTGAAGTGTTGGGAGGTGGGGCGTTGGCGGAGTGGGGCGTCCGCGGGGCCTTCCGGCGCGAGCTATAGCCAGAAGGCACGGGGGGGAACGCCATGGCGCACGCAACGCAGGCGTCCCGGTACAGCGGCATTGTATTGGCGCTGATGCTGGGGTTGGGAGCGGCGGCTTGTCGGGACACACCGTCCCTGTCGGGGGCGGAGGGGCGGTTGCGGTTGTCGGCGCAGCGCGTGGACTTCCCGCACGCCTACCCGGGCACCCGGCGGGAGGCCGAGGTCCGCGTGGTGAATGGCGGCCGGGCCCCGCTGGACGTCACGTGGACGGACGTGACGGCACCCTTCTCGTTGGAGGCGGCGCTGCCGGTCCGGGTGCTTGCGGGAGAGGTGCCGGTGCGTCTGCGCTTCGCGCCCGAAGCTGAAGGGACCTACGAGGTCGTCCTCACCGGCACCGCGTCGGATGGCGGCCAGGTGCGGTTGGTGCTGGCGGGCGAGGCGAAGCCGGTGCCGGCGTGCTTCACGCCCGTGACGTGCGCGGCGGCCACCTTCGACCTGGTGACGGAGCGGTGCGTGGAGTCCTTGCTGCCGGACGGCACCGCGTGTGAGCCGGGCAATGCCTGCATCACCGGCGCCACCTGCCAAGCGGGACGCTGCCGGGGCGAGGAGCGCGCCTGTGACGACGGCAACGCCTGCACCACGGACGTGTGCCACGTGCTGGACGGGTGCCAGTCCGTGCCGGCGCCGCCCTGTCCCGCGGCCGGGCCGTGTCAGGTGGGGACGTGTGACCCGCGGATGGGATGCGCCACGGCCCCCGCGCCGGACGGCACCCTCTGCGGCGCGGCCCAAGGCACCTGCGAGGACGCGGACGTGTGCCTGGATGGGGCCTGCGTGAAGCGCGACCTGCCAGAGGGCTTCCTGTGTGAAGCGGCCAGTCCGTGCCAGGCGTCGGGGCACTGCCGCGGCGGCGTGTGCGCTCGGCCCGCGGCGCAACCCCTGAAGGTGGATTGGGAGCACGACGCCCGGACGGGAGGAGAGCAACTGCAGGACCTGCTGGTGGGGCCGGAAGGGGACGTGACGCTGTCGGGCTTCTACGGCACGCCCGTGCTGGACGCGGCGGGCAAGGGGCCTCCGGTGCGGGCCTCCCACCCGGCGCGCCGCTGCATGCTGTGGAACGACCGGCTCCTGTGCATGGACATGCCGATGGACGGGACGGTGTCGCTGCTGGAGCGCGGCACGGGGGCGCCGCGGTGGACCTTCACCCTGGCCGACGCACGGCCGGACTTCCGCGACAGGACGCAGACACTCTTCCTGGCGCGGCTGGCGGTGATGGCGCCGGACCGGCTGGCGGCCCTCTTCGAGGCCTACCCCACGGACCAGCGGCGCGACACGGCGTGCCGCATGTACTTCCTGGTGGTGCTGGATGCCTTCGGCCACATGGTGTCCGCGCGCGAGCTGACGGACCCACTGCTCGCCGAGTGCAACCACCCGCACCCGTATGGCCTCGCCTCGGACACGGTGGGGGACCTCTACGTCGCCTTCGCGCCCACGCTGAACACGGGCGCGCCGCTGGTGTCGGGGACGCCCTCGTTGCTGATGGCCTTCTCCTCGGACGGGGTGCCGCGCTGGCGGAGGACGGAGCCTCTGCGCGCGGGCGAGCTCGCGGTGGTGAACGGGCTGCTGCTGCTCGAATGGGGCTTCCAGGCGTTGAGCACCCGGGACGGGACACCGGTGGGGGAGCACCTGGCCCAGCACCTTGGCCGCGCGGTGGCCACCCGGGACGTGGTGGTGCCCAGCGCGTCGGGCACGACGGTGAACGCGGGTGTGGACAGCCTGAGCTCCACGCCGGCCGCGACGCAGCTGAAGGGCTTCTGGCTCCCGGACCTGGAGCCGGCGTGGCTGTACTCGCTGAAGGAAGGCCAGCGCCTGATGACCAAGGAGCTCCGGCTGGCCACCTGGCCCAGGGGTGCGGGACTTCCCCCCGAGACGCTGGTGCTGACGCACGCGGTGGCGGCCGACAACCAGCGGTTGCTGGTGGGCGTGCGCACGCGAGATGGAAGCGAGGCCTTCCAGTGTCCGCTCGACTACGCGCCGCGCACGGTGCCGCAGTTGATGGAGTTGGGGCCTGACGCCCTCTACGTGATGGATGGGGCCCTCAGTTGTGGCGAGTGCGATCCGCCCTTCGCCAACAGCCAGCCGCGCTTCATGCGCTTCCCCATGCCGGGGTTGCTGCCCGCGAACGCGCCCTGGCCCGGGACCTTCGGAGGACCGGGGCACGGGCACCATGAGAACGCGGTGCACTGAGCAGCAGCGCGGCGCTTCACTGTGGAGAACTTGTGGGCGTATCGGAAGACCGCACGTCGAGGATGCGGCCCTCGCGCAGCCAGCCCTGGGCATCCACGGTGAGCGGTGCGCCCACGGCGGTGACGCGCGCGGGGGCCTTGCGCGTGAGCCACCCGAGCCACGCGCACAGCGCCGCGTCCAACTGGTCATGGGTGGGAAGCAGGCCCGGTGGGAAGCGCAGGCCCTGCGCCTCCAGCACCGCCTGTCTTCGCGTCCGTCCCACGTGAGACGCCTTCTTCCCCAACTTCTCCACAGACAGCGCGCGCCACGTCGCGCCGGGGAAGGCCTCGAAGAGGCGGGCCTCCTCCAGCGAGTCCGTGTCCACGTCCAACAGGGGATGCCCACCCCGCGCATGCAGCGCCGCGAACAACTGCACCCCGCCCCGGACGAAGCCGGCGAAGGGACGTCCAGGCTCGGGCAGTACGTCGGGCGTACGTCCCGGCGCGCGCAGGCATCGCTCCGCTTCGCGCACGGAGGCTCCCAGCCGGGCCAGCGCCTGGGGTCCATCGATGACGAGCACATCCTCCGGGTTCAAAGGAAATGACGCGCGCAGCAGCTCGGGGGTGAAACCGAGCGCTTTCGAGGGGACGGGCCACCGGAGCTCGGAGAAGCGCACCTGCCCCCGGGCATCCACCTCCGCCACGTCCACCGGCCGGGGGATGCGTGCGTATGGGTCCGTCAAATCCCAGCCCAGGAAGCGCATGGTGAGCTCAAGCCGGCGTAGCGGTTTCCCGCATATCGGGCTGCTTCATGGCCCGCCCTGAAAGGAATTCAGTCTTCACCGCGCCTGCTCACACTCGTCGTGAATGCGCAACTGCTATGCGTCCTCACCACATCCGGCCTGTCACGGTGCTTGCGGGAGTCAGGACCCGGCGGGTGGACAGGCCCCGCGCAGCCGATATTCTTCGCCCACCGTAGCGTTGGCGTTCGTGGACGGTATTCCACGGTGCCCACGCGCAGGCCGCTCGGGAAGCAACCCCCTTGTTCCCGGCGCTCGCGTGGAAGGAGTGCGGTTGCCCGGACGACCTTGGAGGTCCGGCGTGCGGCGGCTTCGTTGCATCGTGGGGGGCCCGCTCGGGCCCCGGGTGGAAGTCTCCCGGGGCCCGAGAGACCTCGTTCCAGTCGCCGCTACGGTTGTGGTGTCTCCGCCGCCTGATTCGCTTCCACGCGCGTGAAGGACAGCAGGTAGGCGGGCTCGTCTCGCGTGCTCGCCTGTATCAACTCCTCCGTCAGCGCATGCAGGGGCCAGCGGTCCATGGACGCCTTGCGGAAGAGGGCCACCGCGCCCTCCAGCGCGCCGATTCGCGCCAGCGCCTGTTCACGTCCGGCCTCGTCGCCCATCTCCTGGGCGCCGCCGCGGACGAGCTGCAAGCCCACCATGCGCTCCACCATGGTGGGTTGTTCGGCCATGCGCGTGCCGATGTCACGGGTGATGCGGCCCAGCCGCTTCCGGCCCTCGGGAGACAGCGAGCCGCGCGTACCCACGTTGCGCGTGCGCAGCACCCACGAGCCCCGGTCCGTCACGCTGTGGGCCGCCACCGCCATCGCCGCGGCGCTGACATCTGGCACCCCCGAGCCCTCCAACTGCTTCCGGGCTTCCTCGTACGTGCGGGTGAAGACGCCCTCGCGCCACACGGGCAGGGCGGCCACCTGCTCCAGGCGGTCGATCTCCGCCGCGCTCATCTCCGAGCCCGGCTCCGTGTCTCCCAGGAGCAGCAGCAACTGAATCTGCATGGCGCGTGGGTTCGCGGCCGCCAGCGCCTCCAGCTTCTGGCGGAACACCGTGCGCGCTTCGTCATGGGAGGACTGTGGCAAGGCCTCGCCCCGGAGCACGTCCATCACCGCCACGAAGAGGGCCGGGTCCTCCAGCCGAGGCACCTGCCGCAGCAGGAAGAGCGCCTTGTCCGCGTCCAGGCGCGGGCTGCCCAGGGCCAGCATCAGCTTCACGTCGTCCGAAGCGGCCCGCTCCCAGGCGGCCTTCGCCGCGGCGGTGATGGCCGGGTCGGGCGGCAGCGGCGTGGCTCCGGGGAGCAGCTCGCTCTGCTGAAGGTCGGGCTGGCCCAGGTCCACCCAGGCCTGGCGGAACGCCTGTTGCCAGTCCATGCCGGGTGTGCGCCGCAGATCGCGCAGCCGCGCCAGCAGCTTTGCTTCCGGAGCGCCCGGGGCGGCCGCCTCCAACCGCCGGAGCGCGTCGCTGGCCTCGGTGTCCTGACCTTCCTCCAGCGCGAGACAGGCCTTCACGAGGAGCGCCGGCGCGTGCTGGGGCGCCAGCTTCAGCGCGGCCGCCAGTGCCTCATGCGCCTGGGCCCGCTGTCCCGTCGCGGCGGCCCGAGCGGCGCGGTCCGTCTGGACCAGCACCTCCATGGGGGCCTGGGACTTTGCTTTGGGCCTCTCGTGTGCGTGGTCCGCGTGGGACTCGCCATGCGCGTCGTGCGTGTCCCTCGGGGTGGAACCGGGCGATGAAGGCTGTGGGTTCCACAGGAAGAGCCCTCCGGCCAACACCGCCACGCCGACGCCCGCGCCACCCCACAGGACCTTGCCGCGTCGCCGGGGCGCTGGGGCGTTATCGGAGGAGGAAGGGAGGGGAGGCGTCATCGGGCGGGAATCTCCGCGAGGGGTGGGGACGCGCATTCCAGCCGCCCCGGCCCTCGTGGAGCAAGCCGGCCCACCCGCGACCTCGGGTGCTGTCCGGTTCACCCCACCCGTGTGCTGTCATTGACGCGGTACGCCTCCCACGGCGGCGGGCGCGTCAGTCCTTGTAGACAACCCGGGAGCCTCCGCTGGCGCGCACGTCGCTCTGGCTCGGGCGGGACACGAGCTGGAGGACGCTGCCCCCGGAGGCCTCGCCGCTGACGCGGTCGGACGCATCCACCTCCACGCGCGAGCCGCCGCTCGCTTCCGCGTCCAGCGTCTTGACGCCCTTCACGTCCAGGGCCCGCACGACGGAGCCCCCGCTGGCCTCGACGTCGAAGTCCGTTGCCCGTCCCGCCAGCGTCACCTTCGAGCCACCACTGGCCTCGGCCTCCACCTGGCGTGCATCCACGCCGCGCACGTTGACGATGGCGCCGCCGCTGGCGTCGACGTCGAACTCGTCCGTGCGCGTGGCGTCCGCGTCCACGTGGCTGCCGCCGCTGGCGTGGATGCCTTCGACGCGCGGGCTGGAGACGTACAGGCGGACGCTGCCGCCCTTGAATCCGCTGAAGAGCTTCTTGTCCACGCGGGTGCGCAGCGTCCCGTCATGCACATCCATTTCGATTCGGGACACGAGTTCGGCCGGTCCCTCCAGGCGCACGGACTTTGGGCCCACCTTCACTTCGGCCCGGATGCCGTGGCTCACCGATACCTCGTCGAAGTCGGGCACCTCTCGGACGTCGCCTCGCTGTTGTGCGGAAGCGGACGCACCGGCTTGAGGCTCCTGGGCATGGGCACAGGCACCGAAGACGAGGAAGGCGGCGACGATTGAGACGCGGACGGGGGACATGGGCACGCTCCAATGGAAAAAGGGGCCATGACATGGACCCCGACGTGCTCAAGGTACGCACGCCCTCGGCATTGATTGCCTGCCCTTCGGTTCAGGGGTCCGAAAGCAGGCTCAACGGGCCGCGGACGGAGGTCGTCTCCCCGGGCTTGATGTCCACGGGGACCTGATGCGCCTTGGCGGTGGCATCCACCAGCTTCAGGGTGTGCTGGCCCGCGGGCAGCTTCACCTTGAAGAGCGGCGTCTTGCCCAGGTCCTGGCCGCCAAGGAACACCTGGGCCTTGGGCTCGGTGACCAGGGTGAGGAAGCCGGGCTCGCCCGCCGGTACGCTCTCCGAGGCGGGCGGCGTGGCCGGTGCCTTGCGGGGTGCCGTGGTGACTGCCTTGCTCCGCTGCGTCCCATTGCGGACGCGCTTGAAGGTCCGGGGCTCCTTGAGCGGGGCGTCGTCCTCGGTGGCGGAGTCCGAGGGGGCACTCTCCTCCGGCAGGGGGACCTGATCCGTCAGGGTGGCGGGGTCCACATCCGCGATGGCCAGGGCTGAATCACCCGTGTCCTTCGGCCCATCGTTCACCGGTGGAGCCACGGGAGTCGCCGTCCCCGCCGCCAGGTCCTTGTCCGCGTTCACCGGGGGGCGTGTCCCGGCGGTTTGCTGGGGGGGCGGTGGGGCACCCTGGCCGAGCAGGGGCTTCAGCCGGGAGGACACGACGCCACCGTCCAGCCCCAGCATCACCACCGCGACGCCCAGCGCCAGCACGCCCACCACCGCCGTGATGGCCATCCAGGCCCGGCTTCGCCGAGGTTGTGGTTCGGCTTGTGGCTGGAACTGGGGGGCCCGCGCGCGCCTGGGGCCTGTTGTGGCGCCCCCCTGGCTTTGCACCGTGGATTCTTCTTCGTCCTCCTCCACGGGCATGTCGTGGAAGCGGACGGGCTGGGTGGTGGGCTCGGTCAAAGCGCCACCCTGCCTGCGGCGGGGAGGAATGGGGCGGCGCGGCGAGGGCGTCACCGGAACCGTGTCCCCGCCACGCTCGGGGGGCAGTACCGGCATGCGAATCATCGCCGTCTGCAGGTCGCGCTCGGCGGGGGGCGGCGTGGGCACGGAGGCGCGCAGGCCGTCCTGGGCGCGGGAAGCGCGGGTGCGGGATGCATCTTCCGTCGCGGCGCGAGGCGCGGGCGCCTCGGATGGGGCCACCGTGCGCAGGCCGTCCTGCGTCCGGGACGAGCGGGACCGTGCATCGGCACGCGGGGGCTCATCCACGGACGGGGAAGGCTCGGGCGTGCGAGATGAACGGGCCCGTGGAGCGTCATCCGAGGTGGGAGCCGGCTCATGTGCGCGGGATGAACGTGCCCGAGGCGCGTCATCGCCAGCAGGCGTCGGCTCAGCCGTGCGAGATGCGCGTACCCGATGCGCATCATCCGCGGCAGGGACCGTATCCGGCGTGCGAATCGGTCGGGCGCGAGATTCCTCGGGCGCTGGCGGAGCGGGTGGCTCCGGGGAACGCACCCCGCGGACCTGGGTCTGTTCCCGATCGGTGGTCTGGGCATCAGCCGCTGAGGCCCGCGAGCCCTGACGTGCGGGGGCCTCACCTGGCGCGGACGCAGAGGCGCCCGCGTCCCGGCTGGTGCCCGGCAGCTGCGTGCGGACCGTGTGCTCCGGAGGGTGGACCGGCATCCCCGGCTGGGTGCGCACGTGCTGCCCCCCGGACGGAGGGAGCGTCATCGCCTCGGCGGGAGGAGGCGGCGGAGGGTGTGTGTCAGCGGGGGACGCGCGCGAGGCCAGCCGCTTGCCCGGAGGCGCCTGAAGCACGGCCTTGCGAACGGTGCCGGCATCAGGGGAAGCGGCGGGAGCGCCCGTGGTGGGACGCCGGGGCGCGGGGGGCGGCGCGGCGTTCCGAGGCGCTCCCGAAGCCCGAGGCGACGGCGGCAAGGTGACGCCACCGGTGGGCAGCTCGGACGGCTCAACCCCCATGGCCATCACCTTGGCCAGGTTCACCACGCCGGTGGTGTCCCCCGTGTCGTTCTGCCCGCTCATCAGGAGCTGCCGCGTCTGCTCACGCCGGTCGGAGAAGAGGCGGAGCATCAGCTCGCTGCTCTGCTCGGGGTGCCAGATGAGCGGTCCCACGGCGCGCTCGATGGCGCGGGCGAACTCCAGCGTGGAGGCGTACCGGTCCTCGCGGCGCTTGGACAGCGCGCGCATGACGATGGCGTCCAGCTCCGGCGGCACGTGCTTGTTGGTGCGCGAGGGCGGCGTCACCTCGCAGCGCAGCACCGCGTTCATCATCGCCTCGGCCTGCTTGGCGTAGAACAGCCGCATGCCGGTGAGGCACTCGTGCAGCACCACGCCGAGGCTGAACAGGTCGCTGCGCGCATCCAGCGGCTCGCCCATGATCTGCTCGGGCGACATGTACCCGCTGGTGCCCTTCACCATGCCCACGGCGGTGCGGCTGGCGCGGGCCAGGCTCTTGGCGATGCCGAAGTCGAGCAGCTTGGTGACGCCCTCGTACGTCACCATGATGTTCTTCTCCGCCACGTCCCGGTGGATGACGGGAGAGGGGCGGCCCAGCGGATCCGTGAAGGTGTGTGCGTAGTGCAGCGCCACGGCGGTATCGCGCACCGCCATCAGGCTGTAGCCCATGGGGATGGGGGTGTTGGCCTGCCGGCACGCGCGGGCCACCTCCACCAGCGTGGCGCCCGGGACGAACTCCATGGAGAGGAAGAGCTCTCCGTCCGCGATGTCCAGGTCGTACACCTGGGCGATGTGCGGGTGGTTGAACGCGGCCGTCACCTTGGCCTCGTCCAGGAACATCCGGACGAACTCCTCCTCGCCGCGGATGTCGGGGAGGATTTGCTTCAGCACCACCAGCTTGTGGAAACCCGCCAGGCCACGCTGGGACGCGAGGAAAATCTCCGCCATCCCGCCCGTCGACAGGCGGCAGAGCACCTCGTACTTGCCCAGCGAGCGCGCTTCCGGCGCGAGCGGCAGCGTGTTCCCACTCATTGAATGGCGCCGAATGTACACCGCGAGCCGGATGGACGCGAAAGCCCCGTCCCTCACGGGTTCGTTACCGGACCTGGTGACTTCCGGGGTAGGGCGGAATTGAAGCCGGATTCAGGTGGGGAATCGTGGGCGGCCCGGACGGAGGATGTCAGGGGCGCGGGCCCGGTTGCGTCCACGGCGGCAGGTCGCCAATTCCTGGCGATGGCTTTCCCGGTGAGACGCAGGCCCTCCATGGCCGTGTCCCGGGGGCTGACACTTTCCCGCGCGAGCCCTGCTTTCCCAGGATGGGAGTGGGCTAAACACGCGCCCAAGGTTCCATGGATACTTCTGATTCGCCCCGCACCGTCACCGGCCGTCTCGACGTCCACCCTCGCGGCTTCGGCTTCCTCACCGTGCAGACGCCCGGCTCGCCCGAGGTGCTGTCCGCCTTCGTCCCTCCGCCCGACCTCAATCCGTACTTCGCCGGGGACGTCGTCACGGCCACGGTGACGGCGGGCGCGGATGGGCGCTGGTCAGCCAGCCAGCTGTCGTTGGTGGAGCGGCCTCGCACGCAGGTCTACGGCGAGGTGGTGCTGCGCAAGGGCGCGCCCCTGCTCCGCGTGGACCGCGAGGTGGCCAACGCGGACTGGGTGCTCGACCCCGCGGGGACGCAGGTGCAGGCCGGTGATGCGGTGGTCGCGCGCATCGACGAAGGCAAGGTGGTGCTGCTCTACCGGGTGGAAGCAGGGGAGGACCGCTCCCTGGAGCGCGTCATCGCCCGGCACGGGCTGCGCAAGGACTTCTCCACGGAAGTCGTCGAGGAAGCGCGGGGCGCGCGCGCGGTGCCGCATGAGGTGGGCGCGCGGCGGGACCTGCGGGACGTGCCCACGGTGACGGTGGATGCGCCGTCCACGCGGGACATCGATGACGCGATTTCGGTGCTGCCGGCGGGGCCGGACGGGGCGCTGCGACTCCTGGTGTCCATCGCGGACGTGGGTGAGTACGTGAAGCAGGGCACGGCGCTGGACGCCGAGGCACGCGAGCGGGCCACCAGCGTGTACCTGGCGGGGCGCGTACTGCCGATGTTGCCGGAAGCGTTGTCTTCGCACTGGCTGAGCCTGGTGCAGGGCGAGGAGCGGCTGTGCCTCACGGTGGAGCTGCGCATCGACCCGCAGGGCCGGGTGACGGCGGCGGACGTGTACGAGAGTGTCATCCGCTCGTGGGCGCGGCTGAACTACGACGAGGTGGGCGCCTACCTGGACCGGGGTGAGGTGTCGGCGCCCATGGAGCCGGTGCGCGAGGTGATGCCGTGGTTCCGGCTGGCGGCGGCGCGGCTGGCGGTGGCGCGGGCCGCGCGAGGCGGCATGGAGTTCGCGCGGGACGAGGCACGCTTCACCTTCGACCAGGCGACGGGCGAGCTGTCCGGGCTGGTGAGTGAGAAGCCGACGTCGGCGCACGCGATGATTGAGCGCTTCATGGTGGCGGCGAACGAGGCCATCGCCGGGTGGCTGCTGGCGCGCGGCCTGCCCGGGGTGTACCGCGTGCATGAGCAGCCGGACCCGTTGCGGGTGGCGGACCTGAATGCCTTCGCGGAGACGTCCGGCTTCGCGGCGGGTTTCGGACGGGAGCTGACGCCGCTCGCGCTGGCGGCGTTCGACCGGCAGATTGCGGGCGCGGTGGCGGAGCCGGCGCTGCGTTCGGTGCTGCGGCGCTCACTGGGCCCGTCGCGCTACACGGTGAAGCCGGGGCCGCACTTCGGTCTGGCGGCGCCGCTGTACCTGCACTTCACGTCACCGATTCGCCGGTACGCGGACCTGGCGGTGCACCGGACGTTGAAGGGGTACCTGCGCGGGCGCCGGGACTTCGTGGATGAAGACCCGGGGGTGGAGGCGCTCGCGGTGCACATCAACGCGAAGGCGCGCGCGTCGACGCGCGCGGAGAACGACCGGCACCGCGAGTTGGAAGCGCGGTGGATGGCGGGGCACGTGGGCAAGCAGTTCCAGGCGCGTGTGACGCGGGTGCGGCCCTTCGGCCTGGTGGTGCAACTGGACGGCATGCTGGTGGAAGGCGTGGTGCCCACGGACGCACTGTCCGGAGGTCCCTTCCGGCCGGATGCGCGCGAGCTGTCCCTGGTGGGCAAGGAGCGGACCTTCACCGTGGGCATGCCGGTGACGGTGAAGGTGGCGTCCACCGACGAGCAGCTCGGCCGCATCGAGCTGTCACTGGCCGAGTAACCGCCGCAAGTGTGGGAGGGACGCCCGGACGAGCCTTCGTTGGGCCAAGGTTGCCCTGTTGCTGACGGCCTGCGGCGGGGCGGGCTATCGGTACGCTGGGAGGGACGTCTACTTCGGGCCTGATGGCGGTCGGGTATGGGTTCGAGGCCCATGGCCCGCCATACAACCCTCCAGGAACGTGGATGACGTCATCGACCAGCTCTGTCCCATCATCATGGAGATGGATGGAGCGCGAGAGAAGGACTACGGCCAGGAATACTGCGGCGTCCTCTAATCGCTCGGAGACGGCGTCTTCTACGCGAGCTATCCCTCGCCCCTCGGTGAGATGCAGCGAATCGGTCCCAACAAGCGCAAGTCATGTATTTCACCGCGCCATGTGCGGGATGAGCGTGGACGTGCGGTCGGCATCGCCGACTACCACAGCCATCCCTGGGCACCGTCGCCACTGACACCGGAAGACAGATGGGAGAAGAACCAGCGATGGCTCATCCGAATCCAGTTCGATACGGACTGTCATGTGATGAAGCTGGTTCCCCATGCGAATGAGCCTCAGCCCAATGAGGTCTATCTTCGCAAGGGGAGGGCCTGGGAACTCATTGGCATCATCAAGCCGGAGCACAAGCCATTCGGCATCGTCACGGATGTGGGCGACTAGGAGCGGGTCATGAAGTGTCGAGCCCTGTTGCTGGTGTTGGTGATGCTCCCCGGTTGTGCTCTCTTCCAGCGGCCCTTTCGCCCGGAGCATGCCTCCAAGGAGGAGGCGGCGAAGCTGCCTTACCCCTTGTGGCTCCCATCGGAAGGCCGTGTGCGGGTGCCGGCGAACCTGGCCGCTGCCATCGAACTCGCGATGGACGACATGCTTCCTCGGGATGTGAAGCCGCCTCGGGACGCCACGCCGGATGACGTGTGCCTCCATCGTCGCGACTCCTACGATGTCGAGGCGGCTCCACTGAGCGATGAAGTCGTGCTCGTCAGATTCCTGGTGAAGGAAGGCGCATGTCGCAGCGAAGGAGCCACCGCGACCGAGGCAGCCACCTACGCCATCGACATACGGGGCTGGCGCATTCTCGCCGTCCAGCGATAGCCGCCTGCCCTCAACCCGCGAGCGGCAGGCCGTCCGTCTTCCCCGTCAAATCCTTCGCGGTGGCCCACCCGAGCAGCCCCGTGGAGGACTTCACCAGGTAGAGGTAGCCCTCACCCTTGCGGTCCGAGGGCGCGGCGGCGAGGACCTGAATCTTCGAGCCCTGGGCCAACGTCGCGACGGCGCTCTTGTCCGTGCGGCTGCGCGCCAGCGGGAACGACTGCTTCACCGTGGCCTCGACGCCAACGGCGTACAGGTCCTGCGGCACCTCGGACACCTTGCCCGTCTTCGCATCCACGACGTACTTGTCGCGCCGGTTCCAGAAGCCCTGCCATGAGTCGGACAGGATGATGCCGTTGCCCTTGGCCTCGGTGAGCGCGGGCACGGTGCCCAGCAGCTTCAGCGCCTTGCCGTCGAAGCCGTAGATGTACGAGCGCTGGTCGTAGTCCGTCTGCCCGGTGCGCACCACGAGCTCCTTGCGCTTGTCCCGGCTGTCCAGGTCCACGATGAACACGCCCTCGGGTTCATTGTCATCACCGGGGCCCCGGACGGTGGCGCTGCCCGCCTTGAGGATGAACTCGTTCTTCGGTTCGTCGAACTGGATGGACACGGCTTCCGGCGTGCCATCACCGTTCAAATCCACCGAGGCGGACTTCACAGGGGCCGTGTCATCCGCGATGGCCAGCGGCGCCGTCAGCAGGGAGCACGTCATCACCGCCAGCACGGACGCGTTCGTCTTCATCGAAGTCCTCGGTGTCACACGGCGCCGTGGAAGCACGGCTCGGATTATCGCGCCCGCATCGTAGCCACACCGGTGTGCGAGGCGGCTGGGATTCACCGCGTCGCCGCGCTCAACCCTGCCGTCCGAAGCGCCCCCGGAAGTGTGTATCCAGATAGGCCTCCGCATGCTCGTAGGTGGCCAGGTCCGTCGCGGACAGCGGGCCGCCGTGCTCGAGCAGGTTCGCGCGCCGGGCGCGTTGCAGCACCGAGCGCGGCGCCTCTTCCGAAGCAGGCGCCAGCGTGCGCGCCACGGCGGCCACTCGCGCATGGGCCTCGTCCACCACCGCGAGCGCTTCGTCCAGCGAGACTTCCTTCTCAACCAGCGCGGAGAACAGCTGACAGTGATAACGCCTGCAGCTCGCCGGGCGGTCCGCGTAGACGGTGCACGTGCGCCCATCCAGGGCCGAGCAGTGTTGCATCAAGGCGGGACTTCCATCCGTGCGTGAGCCCACGGGCAGTCTCCGCCGCTGGAGCGCCAGGGCTTCCTCCGGCTGGAGCGACACGTGCGTGAAAAGCGTTCCGTCACAGCACATGCCGCAACGAAGGCAGAGGGTGTTGAGCGGCATGGTCCTCCCCCTAACCCGCTGACGGAGCCGGTTCCATCTCAGCGAGCAGGCATGCGAGCGCTCATCCCCCCGGTGGCCATGCCACACCACCTCACCCCCAAAAGCCTGGGTGCGCACGGACCCGATGGGATGCGGGCGCACATACCGTCTGAGAGGGAAATGACCATCCGTGTGACACTTGAAAAATCAGACATCCAGACCTGTCCTGGAGAGCAGGTTACGCGCGGCTCGTTCGTGCTCACGCTTCCAGTGAGAATTCTCAAGTCTCGCACCTGTGAAGCCGTACAATCGGCGTCCTTCAGACAACGGAGCTGTCATGCAGGCGGACACGCTGGAAGGGTTGAGCGGCCGGGCGTCGATGCTCGGTTACCGGATGGGGACGGAACTGACGGCGGTGGCGTCGTTCGGAAACCTCCAGGCGCCGTGTCGGCTGGTGCAGCTGTCGTTGGAGCACCTGACGCTGAACCTGGGCACGCAGGCGGCGCCGAAGCCGGGCGACACGGCCTCCGTGGTGCTGGGCCATGGAGAGCGCTGGGCCACCGCGCTGGACGTGGAGGTCATGGACGTGCGCGGCGCGCCGGAGGTGAGCATGCGCTTCCTGGCGCCGCCCCTGGACGCGGGCCGCCGCATCGTCTCCGTGCTGGAGGCGCTGCGTGACAACGGCCTGCTGCTCCCGCCGGAGACGCGGCCGGTGTGGAAGGAGCGCATCGAGCACCCCGACCGCGTGCGGCGCATCTGCGACGCGCTGGTGGGCAGGCAGGCGCGCGGCATGGCGCGGACCGCGGACGGACGCAAGGTGCCGGTGACGGCCGCGTACTTCGACCCGCACGAAGGCCTCATGGGCTGGCGCTTCGAGGGTGGACTGCCCGCGCAGCCCTTCACCCTGGAGGCCTTCGGCTACAGCAGCGTGGTGCACCTGGAGGTCAGCGAGGCGCGCGAGGAGTCCGGCCTGGTGCTGATGCCGCTGCCTCGGGAGCTCGTTCGTTACCGCCACCGCTGGCTGCGGCGCGCGCCGCCGAGCCGTGCCTGCACGCTGTCCTTCGACCATCCGCTGTGGCCGCAGGTGCACGTGCGGCGTCAGGTGTTGGACCTGTCCTATGAGGGCCTCGCCTTCCTGACGGAGCCCGGCGAGGACCTGCTGTACCCGGGCCTGCGCCAGCCGGTGCTGGAGGTCGTGACGGAAGGAATGGCGCCGGTGCGGCTGCGCGCCGAGGTGCGCAACATCTCCAGCACCGCGGCGGGCCGCCGCTGCGGCATGTCCGTGCGTCCCCTGGACGCGGCGGGCGCGCAGGCCTGGCGCGCGCTGGTGGAGGCACAGATGCACCCGGCCACCCAGGTGGAGGGTGACTGGGGTGATGCCACCTGGAAGCTCTTCGACGGTTCGGGCTACTTCCGGCTGCCGGGCAAGTCGCCGGAGGACTTCGAGGACGCGCACCCCAGCTTCGACGCCACGCTGGCGCGGCTGGAGGGCCGGACGCGGCTGGGCTACCGGGTGGTGCACCCAGAGGGGCAGTCCGTGGGCGCCACGCTGTCGGTGGTGAAGCCGTACGAAGGCAGCTGGATGGCGCACCAACTGGCGCGTCAGCCGGTGAAGGGCAGCCGCACGTCGGCGCGCGAGGCGCTGCGTGACATCTACCTGCGGGGCTACGAGCCCACGCAGGTGGACCCGGAGGTGAAGTGGTTCTTCGCCTTCTGCGAGGCGCGCGTGCGCTGGGTGCGCTTCACCAAGTTCGACTTCGCCACCTGGTACGAGCACACGGGCCAGACGTGCCTGGTGCCCTTCCAGCTGATGGAGGCGGAGGTGGACGGGGCCTGGGAAATCCCCGCGGGCATCGAGGTGGGCACGCCCACCGAGGCCGAGCGCGCGGCCTTCTTCGAGCAGGTGGAGCGCACGCGCCCGCTGGCCTACCGCGAGGCGCTGGACCTGGTGCCGGAGCGCTTCGACCTCAAGCGCGCCAAGGAGCGCTGGGGCGAGGCGGGGATGGGGCGCGAGCGCGAGCTGGTGGTCGCGCGGCACGAGGGCCGCCCCGTCGTCCTGGCGGTGCTGGAGACGGCGCAGCCGGGCCTCAACCTCTTCAACGTGCTGGACGGCGTGCGGCTGGTGCCGCTGGTGGACGACGCGACGAAGGAGGCCCAGGACGCCATGGTGGCGCTGCTGGCCCACGCGGCGGACTGGTACCGCGCGCGCGAGCGCAAGGTGTTCATCCACTACGTGGAAGCGGCCTGCGTGGAGTACGTGGAGCGCGCGTCGCTCGCGGACCTGGGCGAAGGCAAGCTGTGGGTCATCTCCGCCAGCCTGCTGCCCGAGTTCCTCGAGCACCTCTTCGAGGCCACCACGCCCCCGGCGGGGGCGTAGTCGCGGGGACGGGGGCTCAGCCCTCGTCTTCGTCCGGGTCCGGGTAGGACTCCAGCTCGTCGTCTTCCTCGGCGGTGTGCGCGGGGCCGCGCTTCTTGCCCTTGCTGTCGCCACTGCCGACGTCGAAGTCCGCCGCCACCACGTACCACTGGCGGCCCTGCTGGATGCGGCGCAGCAGGCCTTGCTGCTCCAGCGCGGCCAGCAGCCGGGCGAAGGTGGAGAAGCCGTGCTCGCGCTCGTCGAAGTCGGGCTCCTTGCGGACGATGGCTTCCTTGATGAGGGACGGATTCACCGGCCCGGTGGCGCGCGCCAGCATGCTCTGCACCACCTCGCGGGCGATGTCCGGCATCTCCGTCTTCGACTGGGACTTGCCGCCACCCTGCGGCGTCTTCTCCTTGTCGCCCCGGCCCTTCTCGTCGCGCCCCTGGCGGCCGCCGCGCTTGCCGTGGCCCGCCTCCTCGGCGGACACGCTCTGCCGGCCCTTCTCCTTGTCGCCCTTGTCGGAGCGTGACTGGCGCGGGCGCAGGTAGATGAATTCGTCGCAGGCCTTCACGAAGAGCGGCGACGTGGACTCCTTCACCGCGAGCCCGATGACGGTGCGCCCGTTCTCACGCAGCTTGTAGGCCAGCGGGCAGAAGTCGCTGTCCCCGGAGCCGATGACGAAGGTGTCGATGCTCTCGCGCGCGTAGCACAGCTCCAGCGCGTCGATGACCAAGCGCATGTCCGCGCCATTCTTGCCGGCGCGCGTGGAGGGCGGCACGTCGATGAGCTCCACGCCGAACTCGTGCAGCCGGATTTTGGCCTCGGCGAAGCGGGACCAGTCGCAGTAGGCGCGGCGGAAGACGACCTTGCCCTTCTCCAGCAGCCGGTCGAGCGAGGGCTGCAAGTCGAAGCTCGCGGAGCTGATGCCCGTGTTGGTGACGAGGTTCTCGAAATCGATGAAGAGGGCGATGCGGTGCTCTTCGTTGCGACCGTTCACGTGCGGCCTCTGCGTGTTGCCGCCACGAGGGCGGCGGGAAAAAGGATCCGGGCAGGATGGCGCACCCTAGCCTGAATCGCTCAAGGGGAGAGGATGCACCCGGTGAGGACCGGCTGAATATTGGACGGTCCTCCCTGGAGGACCGGGCCTCAGCCCGGACAACGACGGCACAAGGGATGCCGATGTGTCATTGAATGTTACTCGGGGATAAAGCTTGACGCAATGATAGTGAATTGGGCAGGGTTGAAACCAGGCGCTTGTATGGGCCAAGGGGGGAAGCCGCGTCGTCAACGCCACTTCGGGCTTCAAAGACACTCCATGCTCGATACGAAAAACGTGATGCGCATCATCTGTCTGGTGTTGCTGGGTGTACTGGGGGGTTGCACGCAAGCCTCCTCTGGGGACGCGACGTCCACGGTCCGTTGGGGGAATGGAGGCAGGTGGACGGCGGGCGCCATCACGGACGCCATTGTCGGGGCCCCCGTCGGCGCCACGGTCAGCGCGGTGGTGGGGGTGACGACCCTGACTGCCGGCGCCTACTGCGAGACGTCTCCTGGCGCCTGCTCCGAAGTCCCGCGGTCAGTCTTGTCCCTGAGCCCCACAGTGCTGCCGGAGGCCCGTTGGATGCTGGCCGCGGAGCACACGAAGGGGAAGCGGTCGTCCACCTGGGACAAGCACACG
This sequence comes from Myxococcus xanthus, assembly GCF_006402735.1. Taxonomy (NCBI): domain Bacteria; kingdom Pseudomonadati; phylum Myxococcota; class Myxococcia; order Myxococcales; family Myxococcaceae; genus Myxococcus; species Myxococcus xanthus. The sequence continues at coordinate 43,527 of NZ_CP017174.1, forward strand.
AAGACGCGCTCGGGCGGCAAGGAGAAGAAGGACGAGCGCATGCGCTTCAGCCACGGCGCGGACGACAGCGGCAAGGAGAAGAAGGAAGAAGCGAAGCGGAAGAAGGAGGAAGAGAAGCGGCAGAAAGAAGAAGCGCGGCTGAAGAAGGAGGAGGAGCGGATCAAGAGGGAAGAGGACCGGCGGAAGAAAGAGTCCGCGAAGAAATGAGTCAGGGGGTCCTCGTGAAGAAAAGACCAGACACGCTCAGCGACGCTGAAAAACGTCGTATCAGCAAGCGAATCGACGCGCTCTTCTCCGCGCAGCAGTGGAGTGAGTTGGATCAACTCATCTCCGAGTCCCTGCGAGGGACTCCCGAGGACCACTGGCTGCACGTCCGCCAGGCGGATGCCTGGTACGAGCAGAGGAAGTACTCCAAGGCGTCACGCCTCTATCTGAAAGTGCTCGAAAGCGTGCCGCGTTGTCCGCTGGGGCGGTGGGGGCTGGCGAACGCGCTCATGGCGCGCGGGAACGCGGACGACGCCCGGAAGCTCTTCCTGTCCCTGGCCCGGCAGAAGCCGGAGGTGATGGGCACTCGCGAGTGTGGCGAAGGCGTCCGGTGGGCACGGGGCCTCGTCGCGGATGCGAACTTCCGGTTGGGCCAGTTGGAGGAACGGGCGGGCGCGAGGGCCGCGGCCCGGCGCCGCTACCAGGCCTACCTGCGAATCCTGCAGCGCCCGGCGATCTCCCTCGAGAGCCGGCGGGAGGCGAACACCCGCCTTCGCGCCTTGAGTCTCAAGGGGCAGGCCCGCGGTTGAGGGCCCGGCGTGCCGCATGGCGCACGGCCCTTGGTGCGACGGAACGTTCCGTCCACAGGGCTGGGACCTCGGGCCAGGGCCTAGCTTGTCGGCAACGGGGGGCTCACGGCCCCTCCAGGAGGAGGACCCATGAAACGAATGCACGCTGGGAACTGGCGGGCCGCCGCCGTGGCGGCGCTGATGGTACCGGTGGCTGTCCTGGCCCGTGAACCCGTCAGCTCCCCGGATGACGGCTCCGGCGCTGGCAATGTGCCTAGGCAGGAGGGTCTCGACCGGAACTTCAACAACTTCGGCGTGACGATGTCCATCGACCGCTCCAACAGCGGCAGCCAGCGCCTCCTGGAAGTGGGCCCCCAGGCCAACGGCGTGGGCATGCCCATCCGCGAGGTGACGCCCGACCAGGACGAGGTGAAGCGCCTGTCCGGCAAGGTGCTGAAGCTCAACGGGCAGATGCTGTACCTGGAGACGGAGCCCGGCGCCGTGGTGCCCCTGGACCTGAGCGCGCTGCGCATCCGCAAGCAGCCGGAGAAGGGCCAGCACGTGGTGGCCGTCTACCAAGTGGAGAACACCACGGAGAACGTGGCGCTGGCGCTCGCCGGTGAGGTGCAGCCGAAGGACTGACGCGCTTCAGTCTTCCGGGTGGAGTTGGACGAGCGAGGGCAGTTCCGCTGCCCTCGCCCGGAGCCGCGGCTTGGGCCGGATGGCTACCGGCACGCGCGAGGCCGCCAGCAACTCCAGGTCGAACACGTTGTCCCCGAAGGCCGCGTAGAGCGGCTGGGACGTGCGCGAGCGCAGGCAATGCACCTTCCCGGCCGCGTAGGGAATGGGCTCGATGATGCCGGCCAGCACTGTCCCATCTTCCGTTCGCGGCGTGCAGGCCAGCACGTTCAAGGGGTCCAGCCCCACTTCATGCACGGCGGCCTCCACGATGGCGAGCGGCGACGCGCTGACCACGTAGCAGGGGATGCCCTGGCCGCGGGCCCACTCGACGACGCGGCGGCTCTCCGGGTGGATGCGCTGCTTGACCTCGTGGCGGGCCACCACGTCCTTCGCGAAGGCGCGCACCGCGTCCACGCGCCAACCGGCGAAGAGCCACGCCACCATCTCGTAGATGTCCTTCTCCGGAATCCGCCCCGCCTCGAAGGCGGCGAAGAGCTGGTGTGCCAGCTCGCGCGCGGGCAGGCCCTTCTCGAAGCCATGCGCGGCGGCCAGCCGCTCCAGGGCGGCGTGCGCTTCCGGGCGGATGTCGCCGTGCTCCAGCAGGGCCAGGAACAGGTCGTCTCCGACGTCCCCGCTCCACAGCGTGCCATCGCCGTCGAAGGCCAGCACCCCGCCGGGGGCGCGCTCGGCCTCCAACTGGATGCGCTCCAGCGTCTCCTCCACACGCTCCATCTTCATGGGCGCGCATCCTCCCCCGGCCCAGGGCCCGCGTCACCCCAGCTGTGTTCCATCGTCATCACTTCGCGACGCCCGCCCGTGCCTCGTCCAGGAGGCTCAGGTCCACCAGTCCATCGATGTTGGCGTCGGTGATGAAGCCCAGCGTCTTCGCATGCTCGGCCGCGGTGGCGAGCGCCCGCGGCACCGGGTCCAGGCTGGGCTCCAGCCGGGAGAAGGCCTGCTGGAGGATGCCGGCGGGCAGTGGCTTGCTCGTGAGGCGGCCGAAGGCGGCGTTGGCCGCGGTGGTGAAGCCGGCCGGGTCCTCCTGCCAGCGCTCGGTGAGCCGCAGGTGCGCGCGCAGGAGGGCGACCACGCGCGGGCGCTGCGTCTCCATCACCTGTCGTGTCGTCACCAGCACCGTGGTGGGGAAGCGCCCGCCGGGCCACAAGTCCTTCTCATTCACCAGGATGCGGCCCTTGCCCTCGGCCACCAGGCGCGCGCCCCAGGGCTCCGGTACCCACGCGCCCTCAATGCCGCCGCGCAGGAACTGGCCCAGGATGTCCGGGTTGCTCAGCGGAAAGATTTGCACGTCCCCGGTGCCGTCCAGGCGCGTCGTCAGCCCTCGCTGCTTGAGCCAGTAGCGCAGGGCGATGTCCTGCGTGTTGCCCAGCTGCGGCGACGCCAGCTTCTTGCCCTTGAGCTCCGCGGGCGTCTTCACCGTGCGCACCACCAGCACCGCGCCGTTGTTCACCGCGCCCGCGATGACGCGCAGCTCGCGCCCGGCCTTGAGGAACGTGTTGATGGCCGGACCACTGCCCACGTAGGACACGTCCAGTGAACCGGCCACCAGCGCCTCCATGGCGGCGGGGCCCGCGTTGAACTGCATCACCTCCAGGCGGCCCACACCCGGCTGCGAGGCGAACGTGCCCTCCGCGTTGCCCACCAGGGCCTGGGCGTGGGTGATGTTGGGGAAGAAGCCCAGGCGCAGCGGCGCGTCGGGGCCGCGCGCGGCGGACTCGCGCTTGCAGCCCGCGCCGAGCACCGCCAGTCCAGCGACCACCACGGGCAACAGGGTGCGGAAGACACGCATGGCCGTTGAAGGTGTGACGCGTCGGCGGGATTTCAACGCCCGACGAATCCAAGCGTCAGGCGCCACACGGCCGTGGGCCTCACGTCGTCGCCGTCAGCCCCCACCGCCGCCGCAGCCGCACCTCCACCGTCTGGAAGAGGACACGGTCCACCGCGGTGCCGATGATGACGATGGCCACCATGACGGCCATGACCTGGGGCACGTCCATCAGCTCGCGGCCCACCGTGAGCAACTGCCCCAGGCCGCCGGAGACGAAGAGCAGCTCACCGGCCAGCAGCGCGCGCCAGGCGAAGCTCCATCCCAGCTTCAGGCCGGTGACGATGCCGGGCAGGGCCGCGGGCAGCAGCACGCCGAAATGGAAGCGCAGGCCTCGCACGCCCAGGGTGCTGGCCACGCGGGTGAGCTGCGGGTCCACGCCGTTGACGCTGTCCTCGGTGGCGATGGCGATGCCCAGCACGCTGCCCATGACGACGACGAAGAGGATGGCGCCGTCCGTCAGCCCGAACCACAGCAGGGCCAGCGGCAGCCAGCAGATGGATGGCAGTGCCTGCAGCCCCATCACCACCGGCTTCACGGCGTTGCGGAAGAAGGGGATGCGGGAAATCAGCAGGCCCAGAGGGACGCCCAGGGCCACCGACATCAGGTAGGCGCGCAGCAGCCGCCCCAGGGAGCGTCCCGCCGCGCCCACCAGGCGCCCGTCGGCGACCATGGCCACCAGGCTCTGGGCCACCGTCAGGGGCCCGGGCAGCAGGTGGGGAGACCAGACGCCCATCCGGGCCACCAGCTCCCAGAGGCCAATCAGCAACGCGATCACCAGCAGCTTCTGGGCATGGTGTTTCATGACGCACCTCTACGGGCCGGGAATCACCTGCGGACGGAGCACGGGCTGGGCGGGGGCCCGGGTGGGCGCTGGCTTGAGCGAGCGTGTGTGGGCGCGGCCCTCCACCTCACGCAGCAGGCCGCCGACGTGCCGCACCATTTCATTGAGCGCCGCGTCCTCCGGCTGGCGCGGCATGGGCAGGTGGACTTCCAAATCCCGCACCACGCGTCCCGGCCGGGGCGCCATCAGCACCACGCGGGTGCCCAGCATCAGCGCTTCATGGACGTCGTGGGTGACGAACACCACCGTCTTGCCCGTGCGCACCCAGATGGACTGGAGGAGCTCCTGCATGTGGATGCGCGTCTGCGCGTCCAGCGAACCGAAGGGCTCGTCCATCAGCAGCACGGCCGGGTCCACCGCCAGCGCGCGGGCGAGCGAGGCCCGCATCTTCATGCCCCCGGAGAGCTGATGGGGCAGCGCGTCCTCGAAGCCGCCCAGCTGCACCCGCTGGATATAGGTGTCCGCCCGCTCGCGGCGCTCGGCGCGGGGCACGCCCCGGGCGGCCAGCGCGAAGGTGATGTTGCCGCGCACGGTGAGCCACGGGAACAGGGCGGCTTCCTGGAACATCAGCAGCCGGTCCGGCCCGGGCCCGTGGATGGGCTGCCGGTCGATGGACACCGAGCCCCCCGTGGGCACCACGTGTCCCGCCAGCGCGTAGAGCAGCGTGGACTTGCCGCAGCCGGACGGACCCAGCAGGCATACGAATTCGCCCGAGCGGACGTTGAGGTCCACGTTCTGCAAGGCGACCACCTTGTTGGCGTACTCGTGGTCCAACCGGGCGACGCTGATTTTCGCGCGCTCCGCGCCGACATGCGCCGGCTGGAGCAGGCGCAGGGAACTTCTCCAACGGCCAAGGAGGGCGCGCAGCATCCACCACAAGCTAGGCACGTAGGTGCAAGTGGGAAGGGGGAGCACGCAAAGGGCCCGTTGAGGGCTTCCTGGCCTGCTCGCCTGCTTTGTGCGCGGAGAGGGGCTCGTGGCCCACGGCCTTTGTCCCACCCGGTAGAACCTAGTGACGCGGCAGTCGCGTGTTTTCATCGCCTGCCCGCCTGTCATAGACATTGGGGCATGCTGGCGGACGGGCTTATCGAGCTGATGCGGGGCGTTCTGGCGACCTACTCGGACAAGAGCCGCTTCGGCGCCGCCGGGCTGATGCTCCTGCTGGGCCTGGGCGTGCTGCTGGGGGCGGGCAGCCTGGCCCTCTCCGCCGAGCCCCTCATCGCCGACGAGGGGCTGGCGTGGACCGTGGGATTGCTGGCCCCCTTCGTCGTGGGCGCCGTCGTGGCCGGCTTCCAGAAGGTGAAGCTGTGGGACTGGCAGTTCCGGTTCGACCTGGAGCGCTTCGGCGCGGCCTTCTGCGTCACGATGGGCTTCGTGCTGGCCCGCTTCGTCGGCGTCCTGCTGCTCGCCGGGGGCTGAGGCGAAGGCCCTTCGTCCCGGGGGTGCTCAGGCGGCGCGGCTCGTCCGTTCGGTGCGCAGGTGCGTCCGCGTTCGCAATCCCAGCCACGCGGCGAAGACGAGCAGCAGCACGCCCACGCCGCTGAAGGCGCCGCCCACGCGCAGGGAGGCGTTGCGGTCATCCCGGACGAACTCCACCGTCTTTCCGCCGGGGTTCGCGAAGGCCTGCTCCAACTGCGCCTCCACGCGCGTGGCTTCCTCTTCCTCGGTGACCCACTGGAAGAAGAGGGGGTACTCGCCGTGCGCCGTCACCAGCGTGGGCCGGAAGATGGGCACGCGGTTGCGGCGGGCGGCGCGGGTCCGGTCCACCTTGACGCCCTGCACATCCTTCATCGCGAAGCTGGCCACTTCGTCGCGGGTGAGCCAGCTGGAATGGAACAGCAGGCACACGCCGCCGGGCTGGCACCGCAGCTCCACGCGGGCCTTGGCGCTGAGCAGGTAGGGGCCCAGCACGAGGAAGGGCAGGGCGAGCAGCACGCACGCCGCCGCGGCAATGGCCGTGGTGCGGCTGCGGCGCGGCTCGTCATCGGAGTAGGAGGACTGGGGCTCGCTCACACCTCTCCTCATAGACCCGGGCGGGCCGGGTGGGCAGCGGTTTCGTGCATGCACAGCGTTGACCCCTGGGCAACGTGGGAGCGGGCGCTGTTCACCAGCGGGCCCGTGCCGCCACGGGTCCGTGCTTGAGCGAGCAGTCGTACCCGGCAGGCATCACCGTGTCCCGTCCGCGCCTGGCCGCGTGCCGGGACGTGCATCGCAAGGAGGCCGTATGAAGGCCGTGGCCGTCTTCCCCCAGAAGCGCGAGGTGCGTGTCATCACCGACGCCCCCGAGCCTCGCATCCAGTCCCCCACGCAGGTGAAGGTGCGGACGCGGGAAATCGGGGTGTGTGGCACGGACAAGGAAATCATCGAGTTCGTCTACGGCTCCCCGCCGCCGGGCTCGGACCACCTCATCCTGGGTCACGAGTGTCTGGGCGAGGTGGTGGAGGTGGGCGAGGCCGTCCGGGGCCTGAGCCGCGGGGACTGGGTGGTGCCACGCGTGCGCCGGCCGTGCCCGCATGCCACCTGCCCGCCGTGCCGCGGGGGCCATCCGGACTTCTGCATCACCGGCGATTTCACCGAGCGGGGAATCCAGGGCGCTCACGGCTTCGGCGCCGAGTCCTTCGTGGAGGACGTGGCCTACCTGCACCGGGTGCCCGCGGAGCTGCGCGAGGTGGCGGTGCTCACCGAGCCGCTCACCATCGCGGAGAAGTCCCTCCGCCAACTGGAGCGCTTCCAGGACCGGCTGCCCTGGAAGGCGGGCCCGGGCCGCGCGGTGGTGCTGGGCGCGGGGCCGGTGGGACTGCTGGGCGCCATGGCGCTGGCACGCCGGGGTTATGCCACCACGATGTATTCGCGCAGCCCCAAGCCCAACGCGAAGGCCGAGGCATCGGAAGCGCTGGGTGTGCCCTACATCTCCTCGAAGGAGGTGCGGCCGCAGGAGCTGGTCCGCAGGGTCGGCGCTGCGGACGTCATCTACGAGGCCGCGGGCGTGGCGAAGGCGGCGCTGGAGACGCTGAAGGCGCTGGGCCCCAACGGCGTCTGCATCCTCACGGGTGTCCCGTCGAAGGAGGAGCCCTTCGACGTGGCACCGGTGCTCAAGGACGTGGTGCTGGGCAACCAGGTGCTGGTGGGCACGGTGAACGCGGCGGATGTCGACTTCGACATGGCGCTGGAGGACTTGCGGCACTTCCAGGCCCGCTGGCCCGGGGGGCTGGAGCGGCTCATCTGCGCCAGGCACTCGCCCGAGGACTTCTGCGACGTCGTCACTGGCAAGAAGTCCGGCGGCATCAAGGACGTCATCCGCTTCATCTGACCCCTTCGACAAGGAGTGACGCATGGCAACGGGAAGCAGCGGCGCTTCGGTGACGGGACAGCCGGTGGCCATCGAGGACCACGGCGTCATCGGCGACCTGCGGACGGTGGCGCTGGTGGGCAACGAGGGCACCATCGACTGGTTTTGTTTTCCGCACTTCGACAGTCCCAGTGTCTTCGCCGCGCTGTTGGACCGTGAGAAGGGCGGCCACTGGGGCATCGCGCCGGAGCCCGACGGGGTGATGAAGCGGCAGTTCTACTGGCCGGAGACCAACGTCCTGGTGACGCGCTTCTACACGCCGGATGGCGTGGGCGAGCTGGTCGACTTCATGCCCATGTCGGGCAGGAAGGGGATGAAGGAGGAGCGGGAAATCCTCCGGCGCGTGCGCGTGGTGCGTGGACAGATGGTCTTCCGCATGGAGTGCTTCCCGGCCTTCAACTACGCGCGGGATACGCACGAGACGAAGCTCATCCACAGCGGGGCCACCTTCTCCTCTGACACGCTCCAGCTCACGCTGTCCTCGTCGGTGCCGCTGCGGAAGGTGGAGCGGGGCGTCACCGCGTCCTTCACCCTGCATGAGAACCAGTCCGCCGTCTTCTCCCTGCACCCGGGCGCGCGCACGTCCTGCGAGGCGGTGGTGCACAACCATGAGTCCTCCGAGGAGCTCTTCCGGGAGACGGTGGAGTACTGGCGCCATTGGCTGTCGGGCTGCCAGTACACGGGCCGGTGGCGGGAGACGGTGCAGCGCTCGGCGCTGGCGCTCAAGCTGATGACCTTCGCGCCCACGGGCGCCATCGTCGCGGCGCCCACTTGCAGCCTGCCGGAGTCACCGGGCGGAACGCGCAACTGGGACTATCGCTTCTGCTGGCTGCGCGACGCGGCCTTCACCGTGTACGCGTTCCTCCGCATCGGCTTCAAGCAGGAGGCGGCGGCCTTCATGCGCTGGGTGGAGGCGCGCTGCGCGGAGTACGACGACGGGCCGCTGCCCCTGATGTTCGGCATCGACGGCAAGCGCGTGCCCGAGGAGCAGGAACTCCTTCACCTGTCGGGCTATGGCGGCGCGCGCCCGGTGCGCATCGGCAACGCGGCGGCGGACCAGTTGCAGCTCGACATCTACGGCGAGCTGATGGACTCCGTGTACCTGTCCAACAAGTACGCGGCCCCCATCTCCTATGACTTCTGGCGGCACCTGCGGCGGCTGGTGGACTGGGTGTGTGACAACTGGGAGCTTCCGGACGAAGGCATCTGGGAGGTGAGAGGCGGGCAGCGGCAGTTCGTGTACTCGAAGCTGATGTGCTGGGTGGCGGTGGACCGCGCCATCCGGCTGGCGGACAAGCGCAGCTTCCCGGCGGACCGGGCCCGCTGGCACAAGGTGCGGGACGCCATCTTCGAGGACATCATGGACAAGGGCTGGAACCCGGAGCGGGGCGCCTTCGTCCAGTACTACGGCGGCCACGCGCTGGACGCGGCGAATCTGCTGATGCCGCTGGTGTTCTTCCTGTCCCCGGTGGACCCGCGCATGCTCCAGACGCTGGACGTCATGCGCAAGCCGCCGTCCCACGGCGGGCTCGCGTCGGACGGGCTGGTGTTCCGCTACGACGTGGAGGCCACGCTGGATGGAATCGCCGGCAGCGAGGGCACCTTCAACCTCTGCAGCTTCTGGCTGGTGGAGGCGATGACGCGCGCGAGCGTGGCCCGGCCCGACTTGCTGGAGGAGGCGCGGCTCATCTTCGAGCGGATGCTGGGCTACGCCAACCACGTGGGCCTGTACGCGGAGCAGACGGGCATGTCCGGCGAGGCCTTGGGCAACTTCCCGCAGGCACTCACTCACCTGGCGCTCATCAGCTCCGCCTACAACCTGGACCGCACGCTGGGCCGGCGCGACTGAGGCCCGCCGCTGTCAGTCCGGAATGAACCTTCCGTCCACGCCGTGCCCTCACACAAGGACACGGCCATGGGAGACCCACGCAATCCGAAGCGGGCGCACGAGCGCTGGAACCTGGAGCGTCTGCGCGCCTGCGAGACGGAGGTGCGCGCCCTGGCGCCCTGGGTGACGGTGTCCGGAGGCTGGGCCTGGCACTTCATGGCCCCGCCGCACGAGGAGCTGAAGCGCTTCCACGACCACAAGGACGTGGACCTCTTCGTCGAGCCCGCGCGCTTCCCGGAGCTCATCGCCGTGCTCACCGCTCGCGGCTACCACCGCATCTGGACGCGCTTCGACGCCACCTCCACGCACTTCTACCGCTACGCCCGGCACGATGAGGGTGGCAAGGTCCTGCTCGACGTCTTCATCCGGCGCGTGCCCTTCGTGGACGCCGGGGGGATTCGCGTGGTGGACCCGGCCACGCTGCTCACCTTCTACGGAGACATCCACAGCACGGATGACTGCGTGTCGGTGCTGGCGGCGCGGCGGCTGCTGGCGAAGGGCCACAGCCCCCTGGGCCGGGTGGAGCTCGTCACGCAGGCCCACTGAAAGCCCCGTGGGCGCGGCCCTGCACGCCGCGCCCACGGGCTCGCCGTCACTGCACGGTGAAGAGGTGGTTGTTGCCGAAGTTCGAATCCCAGGCCTGGCAGCCCCAGCGGCTGGTGTTCTCGAACCAGACCGCCAGCGTGCCCCGCGTGTTGAGCGGGATGGACGGCGCGGGCGGGTTGGGCGTGGAGGAGAAGCCCGCAACCCAGAAGCGCTGCACCGGGCCATTGTTGAACTGGTAGTAGCCCGTCATGGTCCACCCAGGCGTGGTGCCGTTGATGTTGCCGCGGCACTGCGTCAGCCGGTCCGCGCTGAAGTGGATGGCCGCGGTGGAGCCGAAGGGCAGCGGGTTGGAGGAGGCGAGCACATTCCAACCCTGCGCGGGCGACTGGAAGGTGATGCTGGAGGGGGACTGCGAGGAAGCGGCCGTTCCGGCGAGCAGCACGGCGACGGCGGCGGCGAGACACCAGCGGGGGGATTGACGCGGCAAGGCAAAGCTCCAGGTTGAGAGGAAGCTGCGTTGCGGATACGCACACCGTGGCAGGCAAGGGCTGTGACAGTCCGACAGTGGACCCCCACGGGTTTGTGCCGCTCAATCGCGGACTCCTCTAGAGTCAGGCTCCACACCTTTACGCTCCGCGCCATGGCCGACTTTCTTCCTCGCTTCTATCGACTCGCCGTCCGCGTGGACGCGCACTATGACGCGCTGAGCCGCAAGCTTCGCCAGAAGCTGGGAATCGCGCCGCCGCTGCGCATCCTCCCCTACCGGGGCTATGGCACGCCCGAGCGCGCCGTCATCAAGGCCCGCGTGCTGGAGGACCGGCATGTGCGGCCGCCGCAGGAGCGCTACACGCTGGTGGGCAGCGCGGTGGCCTCCTACAAGCGCTACATGACGCGCGAGGTGCCGGGCGCGCACGTCGCGGTGCGCTGGGGCGACAAGCGCTGGGAGGGCACCACCGACGAGGAGGGCTTCCTGGAGCTGTGGGTGCCTCCGCCGGACGGGGTGCGCTCGGGCTGGCACATGGTGGAGCTGGAGCTGCTGTCGCCGGACGCGGAGGGCGTGTCCCGCGTGGCCGCGCCGGTGCGGATGGCCGGGCCCGGCGCGGAGTTCGGCGTCATCAGCGACATCGACGACACCGTCATCGTCACCGGCGTCACCGACCTGTTCAAGCGGGCCTGGGCGCTCTTCCTCACCGAGCACCGCGTGCGGCTGCCCTTCCCGGGCGTGGACGCCTTCTATGCCGCGCTCCAGCACGGCCGGGGGACCAGCGCGGACAACCCCATCTTCTACGTGTCCAGCAGTCCGTGGAACCTCTACGAGCACCTGGACGAGTTCCTCTCCCTGCACAAAATCCCCACCGGTCCGTTGCTGCTGCGCGACTGGGGCCTGTCCAGCCAGGGCTTCGCGCCCGGCGGCGGCCATGGGCACAAGCTGGAGAAGATTCGCGCGGTGCTCAGCACGCTGTCGCACCTGCCTTTCATCCTCATTGGAGACAGTGGCCAGGAGGACGCGGAGCACTACCGCACCATCGTCCGTGAGTTTCCCGGGCGCATCCTCTGCGTCTACATCCGCAACGTGCCCGGGCATCAGCGCCGGGCCGAGGAGCTGGCGCTCATCGCCGGGGACATCCGCGCCGCGGGCAGCCAGATGCTCGCGGTGGATGACACCACCGAGGCCGCCCGTCACGCCGCGCGCGAGGGGTGGATTCAGTGGCGCGAGGTGCGCGAGGTGGAGGCCCACCGCCGCGAGGACGCCGAGCGCTGAGACCCCCCGGCGCCCACCGAGGTGCAGGTGCTGTCAGAGCAGCGGACGGCCGCCCTGGAACTGGGCCATGCGCTGGGCGCGCTCCATCATCTCGCCCTGGGCCCAGCGCTTCTCCTCACCGGCGCGCGGCAGCCGGCGGCGCCATCCGCCATCCGCCGTCAGCTCCCAGGCGGACGTGGTGTCGGCCATGCAGCGCTCCAGCGAGTCTTTCACCTGGGCGGCCAGGCTGGCGTCCTCCACCGGCGCGAGGATTTCCACGCGGTGGTCCAGGTTGCGCGGCATCAAGTCCGCCGAGCCGATGAAGCAGCGCAGCTCCGGGCCGCGCTCGAAGATGTAGATGCGCGAGTGCTCCAGGAAGCGGCCCAGCACGGACACCACGCGGATGTTCTCCGACACGCCGGGAACGCCCGGGCGCAGGCAGCAGATGCCGCGCACGTTGAGCTCCACCTTCACGCCCGCGCGGGACGCCTCGTAGAGGGCGTGGATGATGCCGGGGTCCACCAGCGCGTTCATCTTCATCTGGATGCGCGCGGGGCGCTCGGCCGTGTGCGCGGCGACGGTGCGCTTGATTTCCTCCAGCAGGCCCTGGCGCATGGTGAGCGGGGCCACCAGCAGCTTGCGGAAGCTCTTCGGCCGGCCAAACCCGGTGAGGTAGTTGAAGACGTCCGCCACGTCCGCGCCAATGTCCGGGTCCGTGGTGAACAGGCCCATGTCCGTGTAGAGGCGCGCCGTCTTCGGGTTGTAGTTGCCGGTGCCGATGTGCACGTAGTGCCGCACCTTGTCGCCCTCGCGCCGGACGATGAGGATGGCCTTCGCGTGCGTCTTCAGGGACGGAATCCCGTAGACGACGTGCACGCCCGCCTCTTCCAGCGCGTTGGCCCAGCGGATGTTGGTGCGCTCGTCGAAGCGGGCCTTCAGCTCCACCATGCACACCGCCTGCTTGCCGCGCTCGGTGGCGGTAATCAGCGCGGGCACCAGCGGCGAGCTGTCCGACGTGCGGTACACCGTCTGCTTGATGGCCAGCACGTCCGGGTCGGCCACGGCCTCGGTGACGAAGCGCTCCACGGAGGTGGCGAAGGACTCGTAGGGGTGGTGGACCAGCAAGTCCCCCCGGCGCATGGACGACATCACCGTGCCGCCGTCCGGCGCGTCCGCGTCCGTGCGCAGGCGGGCCTGGGTGATGGGGACCCACGGCGGGTCCTTCAGCTCCGGGAAGCCCGGGGCGAAGGCGACGGACTGCAAGTCGTTGAGACCCACCAGGCCGTGCTCCTCGTAGACCTGACGTGCCTCCAGGCCCATGGCCTCCACCAGCGGCTCGAGCAGCTTGGGGCTCATGCCGGCCTGGACTTCCATGCGGATGACGTCGCCGAAGCGGCGCTCACGCAGCTCCGTCTCCACGGCCTTGAGCAGGTCCTCCGCGTCCTCGGACACGGTGAAGTCCGCGTCGCGGGTGACGCGGAAGGTGCCCCAGCTCAGTACCTCCATGCCTGGGAACAAGTCGCCAAGGTGCTGGGCGATGACTTCCTCCAAGGGGACGAAGACGTTGCCCTTGAGGGGCAGGAAGCGCGGTAGCAGCTCCTTGGGCACCTTCACCCGGGCCACGCTCTCCTCGTCCGCGTCCGGGTCTCTCAGCAGCACCGCCAGGCTGAGCGACAGGTTGGAGATGTAGGGAAAGTGCCGCCCCAGGCCGATGGCCAGCGGGGTGAGGACGGGGAAAATCTGCTCCTTGAAGCGCTGGTCCACCTGGGCGCGCTGCTCGGCGTCCAAATTCCTGGCGGAGAGGATGCGCAGGCCCTTCTCGGCCAGGGCGGGGCGGAGCACCTTCTCGAAGGCGTCGCCGTGGCGCCGCGCCTGCTTGAGGATGCCGTCGTGCAGCTTGTCCAGGGTGTCGCTGGGAGAGGCTCCGTCGGGGACCAGGCGCGCCACGCCGCCGCGAATCTGCTCGTGCAGACGGGCGACGCGAATCATGAAGAACTCGTCCAGGTTGCGCGCGTAGATGGCGATGAACTTCAGCCGCTCCAGCAGCGGAATCTCCGGGGACTCGGCGAGCTGGAGGACGCGGTCATTGAAGGCCATCCAGGACAGCTCTCGGTTGAAGAAGAGCTCCGTGTTCTTCGACTCCGCGCCGGCCGGGAGCACGTCCCGGTTGGAGGGCTTCTGGGTGACGCTGCGACCACCGCCGCCGCGTTTCGGCATGGTGACTTGACTCCTCGTTGACTCCCTTGGACGGGATGTAGCAGGCCGCCCCCCTGCTCATTGTAAACTCGCGTGTTACCTGGGAGAGGGAGCCGTCAGGCGATGTAAGCCCTTCCAGGTGGGCGGGCAGGGAGAAAGGGCGGGTGGCGTGGACTTTGTTGCATCCGCGATATGAGGACTGCATGTCAGGCGACGTGAGCGCGACGGAGACGAACCCCCAGGAGGACGCGGCCAGCGGCCTCTTCACGGCCTTCCAGAAGGACAGGAAGGTGCCTCGGGGTCGGTGGGCGGGCGCCCTGCTGGCGGCCCTGGTACCGGTGGTGCTGGGTGTGGGCTTCTGGACCATCGCCAAGGGCGAGGAGAAGACGTTCCGCATCGTCACGCCCCAAGGCTTCAAGTCCATGCGGGGTGGGATGACGACGGAGCAGGTGCGCGCCGTGCTCGGACGGCCCATCACCCTGGAGCGGGACACCAGCGGGGCGGAGTGCTACCGCTACGGGCAGCCCAACTTCGTCAACCCGCAGTTCCTCATCTATTCGGTCTGCTACGAGGACGGGAAGCTGCGGGACGTGAAGACGCACCAGTACTCCGCCTGGAACGTGGACCCCGCCACGGGGACGTTCGCGGCGCCGGGCGAGGAGCCCGCGGACGCGGCGCCCGTGCCCGCTCAGGAAGGCTGAGCCGGCCGTTCGTACCGAAACGATGATGGAACCATGCGTGGCCGCCCGTGAGTCGCGGGTGCCAGGCTCCCTCCGTTCGATGCAGCGGAGGTCGCACCATGAGGCGGTTCTCTCGGGGGCTCACGGCCCTTCTGGCGGCGGCGGGGCTTTCTTCCGCGCAGGCGTCTGACGACGTCTTCGGGTACGCGGTGCCCAGCGAGGACCTGCCGGTGGCGGTGAAGGTCGACTATGTCGTCACGGGTTGTTGGGTGTTCACCCAAAGCACCTTCTACCTGAAGGTGACGCGAAGCGGCGCGGAGGTCTCTGGCCGAGGGGACGACTGGGAAGACCCGGTCAAACTCAGTCCCAAGAAGCTGTCCCGGGCCGAAGGTGAGCGCATCCTCCGGGATTTGACGAGCGCGATGCTTCGTAGAGAGTCCGAGTCGGCCTCCGGTCATGCGCCGACCCACTACGAGACCACTGTCGAGTGGGCCTGTGGTGGTGTCAGGGGGCGAAGCGCGGCACGGTGGCGTTCATGGCACCCGCCTACGACTTGTATTTCCCGGATGAGGGAGAGGGAGACACCTACGCGCGCGCCGTTGGCATCCGTGACGTTGTGGTGAAGGCACTCCGGCAGGCACATCGCTGACACGACGGCACCCAACACATGCGCGTGGGAGTGCCCCAGTGAGGCACTCCGCCACATGGGGTTGCCTCTCGTTACCGGCAGTCGGAGTCCTCCGCGTCCGCGAAGCCATCCGCGTCGTTGTCCGCGCCATCCGTGCACCGGCCTGCTTCCGTCTCGGCGTACTCGCTGATGTGCAGCGTGTACCGGATGGGCGTGTCCTGGTCGGGATTCGCCATGCCGTCCACCACCACCAGCACCGTCTGGCCCTGCGCCAGCGTCACCTTCATGGCGGGCGAGCGCCCGGTCCCTCCATTCGGGTTGGAGGCGCAGCCCAGCTCCGTGCCCCGGCAACCGGTGAGCACGTAGAGCGCGTTGCCCCACTCACCAGGCGCCGTGTCGAAGACGTAGGTGCCCGTCCGTGGTGCCGTCCACAGGTGCGCGCGGTCCTGCTGGAGCAGCGCGCCGCAGGTGCCCTGGAATCCATCGCCGGAGTCCGCCGTCTCGCCGTGGAACGTCACCGGCATCGCGCTGCCCAAATCATGGTGCGCGCAGCCACGGCCACCGCAGCCCGGCGCGTCGTGGCAGTCCGTGTCCGCGCAGTCCACCCAGCGGTCCCCATCATTGTCCATGCCATCGAAGCAGGAGCCCGCCTCGCTGGCGCGCAGCTCGTCGATGTGCAGCTCGAAGTACCCCGCGCTGAACCGGTCCGGGCTCGCCGAGTCCACCACCACCAGCACCGTCTGTCCCTGCACCAGCGGCACCGAGACACGCGCGCCGCCGCCGTAGCTGATGCCGTCCTTCGCGCACGCCAGCTCCGCGCCCCCGCAGCCGCCGCTGCGCACGGAGATGAGCGAGCGGATGGCCGACTTCGCCGTGTCGAAGGTGAAGAGCGCGCTCCTGGGCGCCGTCCATAGGAAGCCCCGGTCCGGCGCGTCGCTCCCGCCGCACGAGGACTGGTGGTCATCCCCCGCGTGCGCGGTGGAGCCCTTCACCATCACCGGCAACACGCTGCCCAGGTTCCGGTCCACGCACACGGACGCGTTCGCCGCGCAGACGTTGGGGGCGCCCGTCGCTCCACAGGACTCGGGCGCCGTGCAGGTGCCGCACTCCAGGACGCCGCCGCACCCATCCGGCACGGTGCCGCAGTCCTTGCCCAGCAGGCCGCAGGTGTACGGGCGGCAGGAAGGCGCCGCGCACACGTTGGGCGTGCCTCCGCCCCCGCACGTCTCGCCATTCGCGCACGTCCCGCACTGGAGCGCGCCGCCACAGCCATCCGGCACGGTGCCGCAGTCCTTGCCCTGCGACTCGCAGGTGGTCGGTGTGCAGAGGGGACGGTCACAGACGTGGTCCACGCCGCCTCCGCCGCACGTCTCGCCCGCCGGGCAGGCGCCGCAGTCCAGGAGCCCGCCGCAGCCATCCGGCACGGTGCCGCAGTTCTTTCCCTGGGACTCGCAGGTGAGCGGGGTGCACACGCCGCCGCCGCACACGTTGGGCTCGGCGCCGCCGCACGTCTGGCCGTCCGCGCAGACGCCGCAGTCGAGCATGCCGCCGCACCCGTCCGCCACCGGCCCGCAGTTCTTCCCCAGCGTCTCACACGTTCCCGGCGTACACGGTGAGTTGCCGCAGACATTGGGCACGCCGCCGCCGCCACACGTCAGGCCGCCCGCGCAGGCCCCACAGTCGAGCATGCCGCCGCAGCCGTCGGACACCTGTCCGCAGTCCTTCCCCAGCGCGTCGCAGGTGGCCCGCTTGCAGATGCCGCGGCCACACACGTTGGGCGCGCCGCCGCCCCCGCACGTCAGGCCGTCCGCGCAGACGCCACAGTCGAGCATGCCGCCACAGCCGTCCGGCACGGCGCCGCAGTTGCGCGCCAGCGACTCACAGGTGTCCGGCGTGCAGGTGGGCTCGCCGCACACGTTGGACGTGCCCCCGCCGCCGCAGGACTCGGG
Source organism: Myxococcus xanthus (assembly GCF_006402735.1). Classification (NCBI taxonomy): domain Bacteria; kingdom Pseudomonadati; phylum Myxococcota; class Myxococcia; order Myxococcales; family Myxococcaceae; genus Myxococcus; species Myxococcus xanthus. The sequence continues at coordinate 60,645 of NZ_CP017174.1, forward strand.
CGCCGTGCAGGTGCCGCAGTCGAGCACGTCTTCACAGCCATCCGACACCGGTCCGCAGTTGAGCCCCAGGGCCTCACAGGTGGTGGGCTCGCAGGGCGCCGGTCCGCACACGTTATGCCGGCCACCGCCTCCGCACACCTCACCGGGGCCACAGGCGCCGCAGTCGAGCGTGCCGCCACAGCCGTCAATGGCGATGCCGCAGTCCATGCCCTGGGAGGCGCACGTCATGGGCTCGCAGGCGGACACTGGCCGGCGGCTGTCCGCGTCCTCGTCCGGTTGCGTTTGGCTGCACGCCACCCACAGCACCAGCCCACACGCCCAGAACCACGCTCCCCGTCGCCCCGCTCCGCGCATGCGCTCTCGTTCCGCCCTGGCCACCACCCGCGCCCAACGTGGGTCCGGGCTTCGCGCATGCCCAGCCGGGGTGTGAGGTGGGGTTGGACGGTGCACACACCGCGGCGCGCGGGCACGGGCGCCGTCTGCCCGAGCGCCTGGTTTCCGACGTTCGAGTCACCCGGCGAGCCCCCTGGATTCAGGGTGCGGAGCGATTCACCCTGCCCGAGGGCATGGGCGGTGGACCGTCTGGGGAGGAGGGGAGGTGGCACGTCCGTGGACGTTCGCGCAGCGCGCGGGCGCCGGCTTCATCATCTCGTTGGTGGTGGCGCTCGTGCTGGCGGGAACGTCCGTGGTGGCGCTGATCTCCGTGCGGGCCAACCACAAGGCGCGCATCCTGGAGCTGTCCCGGGACGTGCTGGACATCAAACAACTGGAGCGGACCTTCAACGACAAGGTCGTCAGTGGGCGGGGCTTCGCTTTATCGGGAGATGCCTTCTTCGCCCAGGACATGTCCGTCGCGCGCGAGCGCTTCATCGCCACCTATGAAGCCCTGAAGCGCCGGCTCACCCAGGAGCCCCTGGCCACGCAACTGGAGGCCGTCTCCCACGCGGAGCTGGAGCACGAGGAGGCCATGCAGGCGCTCATCATGGAGCGCGAGGACGGCGTGCCCCGCCAGCGGCTGGAGCAGATTTTCGACGGCCACGTGGCGGACACGCGCCGCCGCACCATGGACAGCCTTCGGATACTCCACCAGCAGACGGAGGCCCGGCTGTCCCAGGGCATCCATGAGAGTCTGGCCACGGACCGCAGCGCGCTCGGGCTGTCCCTGCTCGCGGGGAGCCTGGGCCTCGCGGGGGCGACGATGCTGGCGTGGACGCTGACGCGCAGACTGCGGCCCATCCAACAGGAGGCAGAGGCCAGCGCGGAGCGCTTCCAGCTCCTCGTGGAGGGGGTGCGCGACTACGCCTTGTTCCTGCTGGACGCGCGGGGCCGGGTGGAGAGCTGGAACCCGGGCGCGGAGCGCATCATGGGCTACCGCGAGGCGGAAATCCTGGGCCAGCCCTCCAGCGTCTTCTATCCGCCGGATGCGGTGGCGGCGGGGATTCCGGACAAGGACCTGGCGCGGGCCCGGAGGGATGGGCGGCTGCACACGGAGGGCTGGCGGGTGCGCAAGGACGGCTCGCGCTACCTGGCGGACACCAACGTCACCGTGCTCCAGGACGCGCACGGGCAGCCGCGCGGCTTCGCCAAGGTGACGCGCGACATCACCGAGCGGCGCCGGGCCGAGCGCACGCAGCAGTTGCTGGCGGAGGCAGGGGGCCTCTTCCACCAGTTCCAGGACCCCGACCAGACGGTGGCTGAGCTGACGCGCATCATGGTGCCGGAGGTGGCGGACGCCTGTCTGCTCTTCCTGATGACGACCAGTGGCGACCTCTGGCCTCGCGCGGTGGCGCACGCGGTGCCGGAGAAGGAGGCGTGGCTGTGGGACGCGGCGCGGCGCTTTCCGCCACCGCGAGACTCGCAGTGGGGCATCTGGCAGGTGATGCGCACGGGACGCTCCGAGCTCAAGAGCGATGTGTCCCCGGAGACGCTGTCAGAGGGACTGGTGGGCCCCGAGCCCCTGTCCCTGATGGAGAAGGTGGGCGTGCGCTCCTACCTCGGTGTGCCGCTGCGGGTGGGGCGGCAGACGCGCGGGGTGTTCGTGCTGCTGACGTCCGCGCCGGAGCGCCGGTTGACGGTGACGGACCAGGTCTTCGTGGAGGAGGTGGCGGGGCGGGCCGCGCTCGCGGGACAACGCCCGGCTCTGGAGCGAGGCGCAGGATGCGGTGGAGCTCATCGGCGTGGCGGCGCACGACTTGGGCAATCCGTTGAACACGCTGCAGTTGCTGCTGCGAAGGCTTCAGCGGATGGAGCTCGCGGGTGAGCAGAAGGCGCGCGACGGGCTGGCGGCGGCGCTGAAGCAGACGCAGCGGCTGGGGCAGCTGCTGCACAACCTGCTGGACTTGTCGCGGCTGTCGTCGGGGAAGCTGATGCTGGACGTGGCGCCGGTGGACCTGCCGGAGCTGGTGCACGAGGTGGTGGAGCGCTTCGCCGAACAGGCCGCGGAGGCGGGCTGCAAGCTGGAGTTCGGCGCGGAATTGGGGCTGGTGGGCCGGTGGGACCGGCTGCGGTTGGACCGGGTGGTGACGAACCTTTTGTCCAACGCGCTGAAGTTCGGCAGGGGACGGCCGGTGGAGGTCCGGGTGGAGTACGCGGGCGTGGCGCGGGCGCGGCTGTGCGTGAGGGACCACGGCGTGGGCATTGCCCCGGAGGCGCAGCGGCGCATCTTCGAGCGCTTCGAAAGAGAGCCCTCCGGCGGCCAGCATGCGGGCTTCGGGCTGGGGCTCTACATCGTCCGGCAGCTGGTGGAGGCGCACGGCGGCACCATCCGCGTGGAGAGCGCCCCCAGCGAGGGCGCCACCTTCATCGTGGAGCTGCCGCTGATGCTGCTGGGTTCGGAGCTGCGCGAGCCACCCGATATATCCCTGCACTCATGAGCCCGCCCGTCACGCGTGCAGCGGCGGCTGGGTATCCACGAAGGTCCGCAGGGGCGACAGCGTCGGCGCCTTCTCCTGCTCCTCCAGCAGCTCGAACTCCAGCGAGTCATGCGCGCAGAACACCGTGACGACCCGTCCGTGCCGCTGCACCAGCTCGCGCAGCCGGCGCATGTTGTGCCAGCGCAGATAGCCGTCCTTCTGCATCAGCTTCTGGTAGGCGCGCAGCCCTGGCGTGCACCGGTACCGGTCAGGGGCCATCTCCCCGTGGTAGAAGTACGCGTCTCCGGCGTGCAGCAGCCAGCCGCTGCCATTCTGGATGGCCACGCCCGCGTGGCCCAGGGTGTGGCCCGGCAGTGGCACCAGCAGGATTTCCGGCGGCAGGCCTGTCAAATCCCGCACGCACTCGAAGCCGAACCAGCGCTCACCGTCTCCACCGGAGGGGTACGTCACCCACTGCGTCTCGTGCATCCACTGCAACGGCCGGTAGCGGCGCCGGTCCAACGGCGTCGCCTGGGCCACGGCGCCCTGGTACTCGTCCGACAGCAGGTGGACCCGGGCGTGTGGGAAGTCGTCCAGGCCGCCGGCATGGTCGAAGTCCAGGTGGGTGAGGACGATGTCGCGCACGTCCCTGGCCTGGAAGCCCATGCGCTCAATCTGCCGGATGGCCGTGGAGCCCTCGTTGAGCTGGGGCCGCATCAGCAGGTCGAGGAACAGGGGCGACAGCCGGGGGCGCCGGTGCTTCACGTCCTCCAGGCCGAAGCCGGTGTCCACCAGGATGAGTCCCTGCCGGCCTTCCACCAGGAGGCAGTGACACGTCAGTGCCGCGGGCCCCTTGAAGCCCTTTCGTCCGTCCACCAGCCGGCCGCCCGGTGGGCACATGGTGGTGCAGTTCAGGTGGTGGATGCGCATCGCTTCCGCTCCTCGGCAGGGAGCCGCTCGGGCGGCCCGGGTCCGGAGCTAAAGGTGCGCCGCGCGGCGCCACGGAGGAATCCGCGCGAGCGGGGTGGCAGAAGGCTCGCCCGCCCGGCGGGGTGCCTGGACGTCCGCCTCAGAGCTGCTGCAGGTGCTCGGCCGTCCGCTCCTCGCGGACGTTGCCGGTGTTGAGCGTGGTGGCGGGCTCGAAGAGCAGGACGTGGACCTCCTCCTCCGCCACGGGACGGTGCTCCACGCCGCGAGGAATGATGATGAACTCGCCTGGGCCCACGTTCACCGTGCGCTCGCGCAACTCCATGCGCAGCTGGCCGTGGAGCACGAGGAACAGCTCGTCCTCGGCGTCGTGATGGTGCCAGACAAAGGGGCCGTGGAGCCGGGCCAGCCGGACGTGTTGGCCGTTCAGCTCGCCCACCACCTTCGGGGACCAGTGCTCGGAGAAGAGGGCCAGCTTCTGCGCGAGGTTGACCTTGTCCACCTCGGGGGCTGGTGCGTCCAGGGTGCCAGTGCCTTCCAAGGCACGGGCAGTGTCGGCGCGGCGGCGGGAGTCCCAGCGCGGACGACGTCCGGCGAGGACCGTGGGGCTGCGATGAGGCGCGCTCATGCGGGTGTCATCTCCTTCCGCGGCGCCGCTGCATTGGCTTGCGCCATGAGTTCGTCGTCGGAGTGTCTGTCTTCTGCGGAGGATAATCCCGCCTGTCAGCGCGCGGGAGTGGCCGCGAGGTCGACTACCCGACGGATGACGTGAAACATCGCGCCCGCGTGTCACGAAGGCGTCTGTCTCGAGCTCAGTCCGGGAAGAACATCGGGTCGCGCGTGGTGACGAACGAGGAGATGGCGCTGGCCACTTCCGCCGGCAGCCCGGTGAATTGCACACCCACGCCTGGCATCAGCTCCGGCGTGCGGGAATTGGCCTCGCGCACCCAGCGCACCACGCCCGCCACCTTCATGGGACGGCCGCCCGGCAGCGTGAAGTCCAGCTCCACCTGCGTGCCGCGCGGCACCGCGTCCACGGTGGCGATGAAGACGCCGCCCTCGCTGATGTCCAGTGAGAAACCCGTGAAGAAGTTGGAGTCGCTGCGCATGTCGATGGACGTGTGCATCCGCACCCGTCCGTTGCGCCGCGCGTCGTTCTCCGGCGCCGCGGCGGGCCGTGCCGCGGCTGCTGGAAGGGGCGCGTGCCCCTGGGCCCTCGCCGCGGCGGCCGCCCGCGCCAGCTCGGCCTGGCGGGCCTTGGCCGCTTCGTGCTGTGCCCGCGACGCGGCTTCCTGGCGGGCCTTGGCCGCCTCGGCCTGACGCTTGAGCACCGCTTCCGCCTCGGTCACCGCGCGGGCCACCTGCGCCGCCTGCTCCTGGTGCGCCCGCAGCAGCGACTGCATCTCCGAACCCGCCTGCCGCCGGGCCTGGAGCGCCGCCTGCCGGGCCTGGAGCGCCCGGGCGCGCGGCGCCTCCACGTCCAGCGCGGGCGCAGCGGCAAGCTGCAACCGGGAGGCCTGTTCCCCCAGCATGGGGTCGGCGCCGGGGGCCTGGTGGGCCCGCGTCAGCGCCTGCCGCGTCTGCTCCAGCCGGGTGGCCAGCGTGGACGCCTCCGCCGTGGTCTGGGCGAGTTGTTCATGGAGCCGGGCCTCCAGCGTGGACAGCTCGCTCTCGGCGCGAGCCAGCTCCGCTTCACGGGAAGCAGCCGGGGGCATGCGGGCAGCAGGGGACGGCGAGCTCATGGGCGAAAGACTCCAGGGGCGCCCACTGTAGCGTCCCCCGGACGGCCCCACGAGCCCTACGCGCCGAGCCGGAAATGACCCGGGGCCGCCCGCCTCCCGGGGATTGGCGGCGGGCAGGCGGCCGTGCGCCGCCCGGGCCGCCTCAGTCCGCGCCCTTGATGCAGGCCACCGGCTTGAGCCGGTAGGCCACCCGGGCCAGCCCCGCCATCTCCACCGTCTCCAGGACGTCGTCCAGGTTCTTGTAGCAAGGGCCGGACTCGTCCAGCGGCGTCTGGCGGGTATTGAGGAGGATGCCCGCCTCGGCCATGCGCTTGTCGGTGGCGTCCTGCTTCAGCACGCGCCTCGCCTCGCCGCGCGACATGCGGCGGCCGGAGCCGTGGTTCACCGAATAGATGGACTTCTGTGCGCCCGGCTCGGCGAAGAGGATGGCGCTGCCCGTCTCCATGGAGCCCGGGATGAGGATGGGGTGGCCCGTGTTCTCCCAGGGCGTGCCCTTCAGCGCGGGGTGTCCTCCGGGGAACGCGCGCGTGGCGCCCTTTCGGGCGACGAACTTCCCCGCCTCCTTCTGGATGAGGTTGTGGGAGATTTCGTAATACACGCTGGCCGTGCCGCCGAAGACGTCCTCCAGCGCCGCGCACACCGCCTCACCGATGATGAGCCGGTTGGCCACCGCGAAGTTGGCCGCCATGTTGTGGAGGTTCCAGTAGTCGCGGCCCAGCGGGCTCTCCGCGTCCAGCCAGACATGGTCCTCGCTGCGGCTCTTGAGGCCCAGCTGCGCGGCGCCCTCCACGAAGAAGTGCTTGGCGATGTTCCACCCGAAGCCGCGGCTACCGGTGTGCAGCATCACCCACACGCGGCCGTCCTGGTCCACCTGCATCTCGGTGAAGTGGTTGCCGCCGCCCAGGCTGCCCAACTGCTCACGCTTGCCGAAGGCGCGCTCGGGGATGTCCACCCGGTCGTCCTCGACGGGGATGTAGTCGCGCTCGGTGACGGATGAACCCCGGCCCAGGGCCTTGGCACCGTGGCGCACCACGTCCGCGAAGGTGCGGTCCGTCACCCTGCGCTGCTTCTGCACGCGGCTGGCGCCCACGCCCACGGCGATGCGCTTCGTCACCTCTTCAATCCAGCGGCGGCGCTTCGTGGCGTCGGCGACGTCCTCGGCGGTGAGCGTCGTCTGCAACTGCACCATGCCGCAGCCGATGTCGTAGCCGGCGGCGGTGGGCAGGAGGATGCCGTCCGTTTCCACCACCGTGCCAATGGGTACGCCGTAGCCCAGGTGACAGTCGGGTGTGACAGCCACGCGGGTGACCCCGGGGAAGGATGCCGCATTCACCACCTGGTCAAAGACAGAGTCCTCCAGTCCAGGTTGCTCGGGGCCCTCCCCCCACAGCAACTTGTCGGACAGGAACAGGTCCGCATCGACCTTCATGCTCTTGGTCTTCGCCAGGACGTAATGGCCCTCTGAGACCTTCTCCAGCCGCTGCTTCCAACTCATGACCCGAATCCCCCAGATGGGATGAACACGCGGCAGCGACGGGAGCGTCCAGGGAAGCTGACGCCAGGAGCCGAAACCCGAAAACAGGAGCAGAGGATGCTGGGGGCACAGGCGGGAAGGCGAGCGAATTCGGAGCCGCGCGCGGCCGCGGCCGGGACGTGCCCGGCCGGGCGAAAGTCAGCCCGAGAGCGGACGGCGAGGCTCCGATCGCCCCGGGACTTGTCACGTCCGGATTCCATTCCCATCCATTCCGCAGCATCCAGGTAGGGGGTGGGCGATGGGTTTCCTTGGTGGGATTTTCCTGGCGGTGGCGTTGCAGACGGGACCCGTGGAGAAGGAGCAGGCACAGACGTCGGTGGAGGTGGCAGCCCCGGTGTTCAATCCCTCCGCGTGCGCGAAGAAACGGGTGGACCCCTGCGGGTGTCACCATGTGTATGGCATCCGGCACTGCCACCCGAATCGGAAGGGTGACCACTGCGAGGCACCGGTGAAGGCGGAGGTCGAGGCCCCGCGCAAGAGCCAGGACGCCTCGAAGAAGGCGGACACGCAGGCCCGGACGCGCGAGCCCGAGAAGAAGCAGCTCGACCCGAGCAAGTCCGTGTCCATGTAGGACCCAGGCGCGCGGGCTATTCGCGGAGGAACGCGGAGACCTCGCGCGCCAGCAATTCAGGCGCGGTGACGTGGGCCACGTGGCCCTGTCCGGGCAGGATGCCCAGGCGGGCGTGGCTCAGCGTCCGCGCGAGCGCACGGCAGGGCTGGGCCAGGAGCACCTCCGGGCTGCGCGCTCCCAACAGGCCCAGGGGAAGCCCTTCCAGCGCGCGCAGCTCCCGGGCGAAGCGGGGCGTCATCTTCCACCCGCCGCGACCACCGCGGCGTCTGACGGAAGGCCTCCAGTCATGGTGGAGCGGGGTGCCTTGTGGCTGGTGTGGCCGCCCGCGCGCCCCACGCCGCCCAAGGTAATGGCCTTTGGCGACTTCCTGGCGCAGTGGCTCGCCGAACTGTCGTGAAGGCCGGGTGGAAACGGGGGGAGGGAACGGGGTAACTAGGCGGGTGAGCCGTGCCGCTCCAGGCACGCGCGGTGCCGAGGTGCGCATGCGAACGCAGCAGAGCCGCTCGCTCGTCTTCCTCCAGCAGCTCGGCCCCGGGGCACGTGAGGGCTACGAGGCCCTGCCCGGGCTGGAGGACACGCTGGTCGCGCTCTACGCGGCGGCGCGGCAGGCCTGGCCGGGCGTGACGCTGGCGGAGGAAGACTTCCTGCGCCACCTTGCTTCGTGCCTGCCACGGGACGAGGAGCCCTCACGGGTGCTGGCCACCGTGCATGCCGCGGACCTCTATCTGGCGTGCGCCTGTGTGCGGGGGAGCGCCGCGGCGCATGTCGCGCTGGAGCGCCACGTTCTTCCCAAGGCGGCGGCGTCCTTGGCTCGGATGCGGGACACGGGGGTGGACCCCTCCGAGGTGGTTCAACACCTGCGCGAGCGGCTGCTCGTCCCGGAAGGTGACCGGCCCGCGCGCATGGCGGAATACCAGGGCAGTGGTCCGCTCGCGGCCTGGTTGCGGGCGGCAGCGGTGCGCACCGCCCTCAACCTCCAGCGCTCGGAGCGCCGGAGGGCCCACGCCGAAGAGGAGGCGGAGGCGCTCCCGCTGCCAACCCAGGCGGGCATGGCGGACGTCGAGCTGGACTACCTGCGCAAGAACCACCGCGAGCATTTCCAGGCGGCGCTCTCCGAGGCACTGAATGCCCTGCCCACGCGGGAGCGCACCGTGCTGCGCTTGCACGTGGTGGAGGGGCTGAGCCTGGAGCGCATCGGCACCATGTACCAGACGCACAAGTCCACCGTGTCGCGCTGGGTGGCCCGCGCCCGGGAAGCGGCGCTGGAGGGCACACGTCAGCGGCTGGCGGAGCGGCTCCGGCTCACCTCCGGCGAACTGCACAGCCTGATGCAGGTGGTACAGGGAGAGCTGGACCTGAGCCTGTCGTCCTTGCTGAGCCTGCCTGGGGCTTCCTGAGGGTCCGCAGACTTTTTTCGCGGCCGCGTGCAACGCTCCGGCATGGCCGGTGTCATCCGGGTGAAGGTGGAACACCCCCCTCTTGGAGGACACACCATGCATCACCCAATTGGCCTTGCCCTGGTTGCGCTGGCGTTGGTGGGAGCGCCTGCGCTGGCGGAGGAGTCGAAGCCGGCCCCGTCTTCTGGGGCCTCGGCCACCACCGAGGAAACGGTGGTCGTGAAGAAGGGCAGCCATCGCGAGCTTCAAATTCCGGGAATGGTCCGCATCGCGATTGACGAACCGGAGATTGCGGACATCAAGGCGCTCGGCAAAGGGGTGCTGCGCATCACCGGTAAGCAAGCCGGTGAGACAGCGCTGCTCGTGTGGGCGGGGCCCGAGAACAAGCGCAGCAGCTACCGCATCGTCGTCACTGATTGATGCAGGGCATTGGTGGCCATGGTGCCGCCATGTGACATGAATGGAATCCGCGCTCCTCCGCGCAGGGATGAGGGGCGTGGGCGCCGCTGGACCAGGGCTTCGCGCCGTCGGAAGCGGCCGGGGACAAGGTGCATGCGAGAGCGGTGCATCACCTGCCGCCGCACGAAGGCGCGTCGCAGTTGGAGGTGGTTCAGCGGATGCGGTGGGGGCCACCGCCCCACTTGTCCGAGCTGACGTGTCCGCCGTGAGCCCTGGATGCGCGTGGTCACCTCCCGAAGGCGGATTGCCACCACCTCGAGGCTTGGAGGGCTCATCTAGAGAGAGCGCCTTCCAGAGGACCTCCGCGGCAGTCTCGACGTCTTCTTCACTCACCACCTCGCCCCGGCCCGCGCGGCGCACGAGCTCCGACAGCACGCCCCACACCATGCACTCATGGAGCCAGGTGCGGCCCTTGGGAAACACCTTCTCGCGCTCGCCATGCTCGAGGACCTCCAGCACCTGCGCGCGCGTCCGTCCGTCATGCTCGCCCGGTGGGTCCGTGTCCGGATGGTTGTGAAGGAAGGTGAAGCCCACGAGGTGGGGCTGCAACAGCGCCCAGGTCGCGAACTCGCGCCAGAAGGCGATGAAGACGTCGCGAAAACCCTGCCGCAGCGGGTCGCCATCCGCCATCTGGTAGGCGACGAAACCCGTGTAGGACAGCTCGCGCTCGGTGAGGGTCCGTATCGCCCTCGCGATGCCCTGCTTGCTGCCGTAGTAACGATACAGCGAGCCCACCGAGAGCCGCGTGGCCCGGGCCAGTTCCGCGGCCCGGACGTTGTCGAACCCCCGCTGTGCCAGCAACTCCGCCGCGTCACGCAGCCTGAAAGCGCGCATCTCCGCCAACGTGTACATCCGCCCGTCCCCCTGTCTTCGCGGCCGTCGCGTGGAAGGAACGTTCCCTCCACGACGACCTGTCTACAGGGAGGGGCTGACACGAGGTGGGAGGTCGGGTCGGCGCGGCAGCGGAGCTGACTTCGAGGGTGGGAACACTCGGGTGGGCTGTTCGGCGCGGACCCGGGCTGCGATGATTCGAGGTGCGCCATGAACCCGTTGCACCGTCCTCCGATGTCCGCATGTCCGGATGAGAACCTGCTCGCGGCCTTCGTCAGTGGCTCGGCTCCCGTGGGGAAGGTGGCGGTGGTGGAAGCGCACCTCGACGGTTGCGCGGACTGCCGGGCGTTGGTGGCGGTGGTGGCGGCCAGTTCCTCCCTGCCGGGCACGGTCGCCGTTGAGCGTGAGGCGGAGGCGTCCACGCGGTGGGACACGGGCGCGGCGACGTTGCCGGACGCGCGGGAGGAGCCGGTCCTGCCGCCAGGGACGCGGCTGGGGGCCTATCTGCTGCAGGGCGTGTTGGGCATGGGAGGGATGGGCGTGGTGTACGCGGCGGATGACCTGCGGCTGGGGCGGCGGGTGGCGCTCAAGCTGTTGAGGCCGCTGCCCGCGGGCGCGCAGGACCAGGGTCGTGAGCGGCTGCTTCGCGAGGCCCAGGCCATGGCGCGGCTCTCACATCCCAACGTGCTGCCGCTCTTCGAGTTGGGGGCGGCGGAGGGGCACGACTTCCTGGCCATGGAGTGGGTGGACGGCACGACGCTCGCGGACTGGCTTCGGGAACGCGAGCGTCCATGGCGGGACGTGTTGGATGTCTTCCTGGCAGCGGGAGCGGGGCTGGCCGCCGCCCATCGCGCGGGGATGGTGCACCGCGACTTCAAGCCGTCCAACGTGCTGGTGGGGCGCGACGGCCGGGTACGCGTCACGGACTTCGGGCTCGCGAGGCGCGGCACGGGGGCGTCTCCCGAGGCGCCGGTCGGTGTGGGCGAGGGTGCATCGAAGGCCTCCATGCTCACGGAGTGGGGGCAGGCGGCGGGAACGCCGGCGTACATGTCTCCCGAGCAGCGCGCGGGAAGGGCCGTGGACGCCCGCAGCGACCAGTACAGCTTCTGCGTCGCGCTCCACGAAGCGCTCCACGGTGAGCGCCCCGGCCACCTCGCTGCCCCGGCCGCACCGCGAACGTCGAGCGTGCCGAGGCGTCTCCGCACCGCGCTGGCGCGGGGGCTCGCGAACGCGCCCGAGGACCGCTTCCCCAGCATGGAGGCGCTGATGGCGGTGCTCTCCCTGCCTTCGCCGGAATGGGGCCGCCGGGGCATCCTGGCCCTGGCGGGAGCGGGTTCCCTGGTGGTCCTGGGCGTGCTCCTGTGGAAGCCGTCTTTTCTGTTCCAGTCCGACGCCGCCACGCCGCGAGCCGAGAGGCCCGGGCGCATGGGCGCATCGCCGATTGTCCTGCGCGTCGGCGACGTGCACGAACTGGCTGTTCCTGGACTCCAGCGCATCGCGGTGGGTGAACCGAGCCTCGTCGAACTCACCGTGCCGCGTCAGGGCGTGGTGCGTCTGAGGGGGATGGAGGAGGGCATCACGGACCTGATTACGTGGAGTCACGCCGGGGAGATGAAGTCCCGAGTCCTGGACGTCACCGCGCGCTGACGTCAGCGTCCGCCGGGAGCCCTGCGTGCCTGGCGGGGCGTTTCCTGTCTCAGCAGCCGGTACGCCTGCTGCCGGTGTTCGCGCAGCGTGGGCAGCGTGTCCCCGAGCAGCGCTTGCAGCCCGGCGTCGCCGGAGAACTGCTGCTGACCCGCCATCACCTTGGCGATGTCCGCGTCATGGTCGCCCACCATGGCGGCCAGGAAGGCGCGGTCGAACGTTGTCAGCGGCTCCACACGTCTACTGCTCCGACAGCAGGAACAACGCGTGCGCGCTGGCGATGGGCCGCGTGCGGTCGTCCTGCCACGCATCCACCCGGACGTTGGCCACGCGCCGGCCCTGGCGGGTGATGAACGCCTTGGCGAAGGTGTCCTGCGGTTTGCCCGAGCGAAGGAAGTCCACCGTGAGCGAGATGACCTTCGGCACGCGCTCGGTGTTCGTCTGCAGCAGCAGCTCGAAGACGGCGGCGGATTCCAGCAGCGCGCCGAGCGTGCCGCCGTGCAGGGCGGGAATCAGGCTGTTGCCGATGTTCCTCGGGTTGAAGGCCATGCGGCAGAGCATTTCGCCGGCGAGATTCTCCACGCCGATGCCCATGAAACGCGTGTAGGGGATGGCGTCGGTGAGGCGCTTGTACTCGCGCGTCTTGCGCACCTGGCGCACCAACTCGGCGAGGGGAGGCGTCGTGGACTCGGACATGGTCGTCATTCCTCTGTCCGCATGAAGGTGCCCTGGGCGGAAGCCACGGGGTGGCCCGGGTCGCCCTGGTGGACGAGCGCGCGGACGAAGGCCACCTGGCGGGTGAGCCGGTAGCACTCGGCCACGCAGGTGAGAACGATGCCGGGCCGCGCGGGGCGCAGGTAGTCGATGCGCAGGTCCAGCGTGACGAGCGGGGCGAAGCGGCCCAGCTTGAGGAACACGGCGGTGCCGCAGGTGGCGTCGATGAGCGTCGTCACCGCGCCGCCGGCGATGACGCCGGTTTCCGGGTTTCCGACGAGGTTCTCCGCGTAGGGCAGCTCGACGGTGGCCTCGGCGGCGACGACGTCCACCAGCCGCAGCCCCAGCGCGTGATTGTGGGGCACGACGTCGGTGTAGAAGATCGCGCAGCGCTCCATCCGCTCGGCCTTGTCTTCAGGAAGCGTGAAGTCGTCCGACATGAGGGGCGCGATACCAGATTCAGGGCCGCATGGCGCCCTGTGTTTTGACGGGGGCCGGAACGCCCGCTAGGCGGCCACGGCCGCGGCGCTGGAGAGCTGCTTCCACGCACCGGCAAGCGACGTGCCGATGTCCCGCATCACCGCGTCATCCGACCAGTAGAAGGGGTGGACCAGGGGTGTCCACGAGAAGAGCGGGCCCGCCACGCGCACGGCGCGGTCCTCCACCGCGGCGTGATAGGCGGCGCTGAGGGGCTGGAGCGGCCAGGCGAAGACGTCGTCCTCGTCGTGGAAGTTGAGCCACCGTCCGCCAAGCCCCGGATGGTGGCCCGCCAGCTCCGGCGCGGGGACCTGCACGGGCTGGTCGAGCTCCGCGTGGGGATAGCGCAGGCTCCACAGGGCCATGGGACTGCCCAGCGTGTAGAAGTGGCTGAGCGTCTCGCCACGCTCCAGGGGCGAGCTGCCCTGGGCCGCGCGCACCGTCTCCTCGATGATGTCCCGCCCGGCCAGTCGCTGGGCCTGCAAGTCATAGAAGTAGTTGCTGGCGATGACGCTGCCCAGGCTGTGCGCGATGACGCAGAGCGGAGCGGTGTCACCGGCCTGCTGGCGCAGGCGGCCCAGGGCCTCGGCGACCTTGCGGTGGATGCCCGTGTAGACGTCCGGGTCGGCGGGGTTCGTCTGGTAGGCGATGATGTCGCCCACGAAGTGCACCAGCATCCACCGCAGGCCGGGGTAGCGCAGGTCCATGCCGCGCAGGGACGGCCGCATCAAGCGGAGCATCATCGGCACGAGCGCGGACTCGTGACCCTGGTTCACCGTGCGCACGCTGTCATAGAGGGATTTCCAGTAAGCGTCCGCGTCGGCCGAGGCGTAGCGGGCGAGCAGGTCCTTCTCCGCACCTTCCAGCACGGAGGCCCAGTTCACCGTCTCGACGGCGAGTGTGTCCGGCCCGGCCCCCGCGTGCTGCGCGAAGTGCTGGCGCAGCAGGCGCACGGCGGTGTCGTAGAGACCCGGGTCATCCACTTCAATGCCGTGGATGACGAGCACGGCGAGCTTCTGACGCGTCTGCATGGAGACTCCCCCCTCGGAATCAGTGCTGCTCGACGGGCGTGAGCTTACACGGCCCGGAAGAGGCTCGCCTGTTCGCCTGTTCTCGGCCGGCATCCAACAGCCCCTTGGGGCCGGATAGTCTCCGGCACCCGACACACGGTTTCTTCCTGATGAGGACTTCTGGTGAAACGACTGACCTCCTCCCTCCTCGCCGTCCTGCTGATGCCCGCCGCGCCGATGGCCGCGCAGCAGGCTCCGGCGAAGCCTCCCGCGGTCCGGCAGGACCCGCCACGGCCGGCACCCGACACGAAGGACGCCGCGCGCGACGCGGCCCGCGCCGCCGAGGTAGACGCCCCGCGTCCGCCGTCCGGTGAGGCCGCGCAGAAGGCGGAGAAGGAAGGGGGAGACACCTGGAAGGTGGACGCGCCGGGCTTCCCCGCCCGCCAGGTGAACATCGACGTCACCGAGGGCACGTGGATGAACGTGGACGTCAGCCCGCGCGGAGACGAAATCGTCTTCGACCTGCTGGGGGACATCTACGTGCTGCCCATGGGCGGCGGCGAAGCGAAGGCGCTGACGTCCGGCGTCGCGTGGGACATGCAGCCGCGCTTCAGCCCGGACGGCAAGCGCATCGTCTTCACCAGTGACCGGGGCGGCGGAGACAACATCTGGGTGGTGGACCGGGACGGCTCGAATGCGCGGGCGGTGACGGAGGAGAAGTTCCGCCTGCTCAACAGCCCCGCGTGGAGCCCGGACGGGCAGTTCATCGTGGCGCGCAAGCACTTCACCGCGCGGCGCTCGCTGGGCGCGGGCGAGGTGTGGATGTACCACCGCGCCGGTGGCGAAGGCGTGCAGCTCACCGAGCGCACCAACGACCAGAAGGATTTGGGCGAGCCCGCCTTCTCCCCCGACGGACGCCACGTCTACTTCAGCCAGGACGTCTCGCCGGGGAAGAGCTTCGAATACAACAAGGACCCCAACGGCCAGATTTACGCCATCCAGCGGCTGGACCTGGAGACGAAGGAAATCGAGCCCTTCATCACGGGGCCGGGCGGTGCCATCCGCCCCACGCCGTCGCGTGACGGCAAGCAGCTGGCGTTCGTCCGCCGGGTGCGCGCCAAGAGCGTGCTCTACGTCACCGACGTGGCGTCCGGCGCGGAGCGCTCGCTGTACGACGGGCTCGACCGGGACATGCAGGAGACGTGGGCCATCCACGGCGTGTATCCGGGCATGGCGTGGACGCCGGACAACAAGGCGATTGTCTTCTGGGCGGGCGGCAAGCTGCACCGCATCGACGTGGCCACGAAGAAGGTGACGCCCATTGCCTTCCGCGTACGGGGCACGCGCACGATTTTCGAGGCCGTGCGCAGCCCGCAGGCGGTGGCCCCCGAGCGCTTCTCCACGAAGATGCTGCGCTGGGTGCAGGTGTCCCCCAAGGGGGATCGCGTGGTGTACCAGGCGCTGGGCAAGCTGTACGTGAAGGAGTTGCCCGCGGGTACGCCCCGGCGCCTGACGAAGCAGGACGACCACCTGGAGTTCTACCCGTCGTTCTCCCGGGACGGGCGCTCCATCGTCTACACGACGTGGGACGACGAGAAGCTGGGCACCATCCGCGTGGTGTCCGCCACCGGCGGCGAGGGCAAGGTGCTGACGCAGCAGCCGGGCTACTACGTGGAGCCCGCGTTCAGCCCGGATGGCAAGACGCTGGTGTACCGCGCGTCCGGGGACGGCTACCTGATGCCCGGGCTGTGGAGCCGGAACACGGGCCTGTTCGCCATGCCCGCGGGCGGCGGCACGCCGAAGCGCCTGGCGCGTGACGGTGAGCAGCCGCACTTCGGCGCGCGCTCGGACCGCGTCTATTTCCTGCACGTGGAGCACAAGGAGAAGGAGGACGTCCGCTCCCTGAAGAGCATCGGGCTGAGCGGGAGCGAGGAGCGCACGCACCTGACGAGCGCCGAGGCCACCGAGCTGCGCGTCTCCCCGGACGAGCGGTGGGTGGCGTTCCGGGAGAACTTCAACGCCTTCGTCGTCCCCTTCGCGCTGGGTGCGAAGTCGGCCTCGGTGGGGCCCGGCGCGAAGGCGCTGCCGCTGGCGAAGGTGAGCCGGGACGCGGGCGAGTACCTGCACTGGTCCGGCGACAGCCAGCGCCTGCACTGGGCGTTGGGGCCCGAGCTCTTCACGCGTGCGCTGAAGGAGAGCTTCGCCTTCATCGACGGTGCGCCGGAGAAGCTGCCGGAGGCGCCGGAGAAGGGCGTGGACCTCTCCTTCCCGGTGAAGGCGGACGCGCCGGAGGGCACGCTGGCCCTGGTGGGGGGCCGCGTCATCACCATGAAGGGTGACGAGGTCATCGAGCAGGGCGTGGTGGTGGTGCGAAACAACCGCATCATCGCCGTGGGCCCGGTGGGCAAGGTGCAGGTGCCGTCCGGGGCGAAGGTGGTGGATGTGAAGGGCAAGACGTTGATGCCCGGCCTCATCGACGTGCACTGGCACGGGGCCATGGGCATGGACGGGCTGATGCCCGAGCAGAGCTGGGTGCATGCGTCGTCCCTGGCCTTCGGCGTGACGACGCTGCACGACCCGTCCAACTCCTCGGAGGAGGTCTTCGCGGCCAGTGAGCTGGCCCGGGCGGGCGGCGTGGTGGCGCCGCGCATCTTCTCCACGGGCACCATCCTCTACGGCGCGTCCGGCGCGGGCTACCGCGCGCCCATTGAGACGGTGGACGACGCGCGCTCGCACCTGCGGCGGATGAAGGCCATGGGGGCCTTCAGTGTGAAGAGCTACAACCAGCCGCGCCGGGACCAGCGGCAGAAGGTGCTCCAGGCGGCGCGCGAGCTGGACATGCTGGTGGTGCCGGAGGGCGGCTCGCTGCTCCAGCACAACCTCACGATGGTGGTGGACGGGCACACCGGCGTGGAGCACGCGATTCCGGTGGCGCGCATCTACGCGGACGTGAAGCAGCTGTGGGGCAAGAGCGGCACCGGCTACACGCCGACGCTGGGCGTGGCCTACGGCGGCGTCTGGGGTGAGAACTACTGGTACCAGAAGACGAACGTGTGGGAGGACGAGCGCCTGTTGTCCTTCGTCCCGCGCCGGGTGGTGGATTCGCGCAGCCGCCGGCCGTCCATGCACGTGCCGGACGACGAGTTCAACCACTTCGCCGCCGCCACCGTGGCGCGTGAGCTGAGTGACGCGGGCGTGAGCGTGCAGCTGGGTGCGCACGGCCAGCGTGAAGGCCTGGCTGCGCACTGGGAGGTCTGGATGTTCGGCCATGGCGGCATGAAGCCGCTGCAGGCGCTGCGCTCGGCGACGCTGAGCGGGGCGCGCTACCTGGGCCTGGACGGGGAGATTGGCTCGCTGGAAGAGGGCAAGCTGGCGGACCTCATCGTGCTGGATGGCAATCCCTTGCAGGACCTCAAGCACAGCCGCTCGGTGCGCTACACCATGGTGAACGGGCGCCTGTACGACGCGGCCACGCTCAACGAGGTGGGGACGCGCCAGCGCCCGCGCGCGAAGTTCTTCTTCGAGAAGGACGGGAACGAAGGCTGGAGCCCCAAGGCCACGGAGCACACGCACACGCACGCGTGCGACTGAGCCCCCAGGCACCCCCACCCGAGGCGGGCTGGCGCTAGAGTCCGCGCCATGCCCGTCTCTGTCGTCGAAGGGGATTTGCTGGACCAGCCGGTGGAGGCCATCGTCAATGCCTGGAACCGGAACATCATCCCCTGGTGGCTGCTGTTGCCGCAGGGGGTGTCCGGCGCCATCAAGCGCCGGGGTGGGGTAGGGCCCTTCCGCGAGGTGGCGAAGGCGGGCCCCATGCCGCTGGGCTCGGCGGTGGTGACCTCCGCCGGGCGGTTGCCATTCAAAGCCATCATCCACGTCGCGGGCATCGACATGCTCTGGCGGGCCTCGGAGCGCTCCATCCAGGACTCCGTCCGCAATGCCCTGGCGAAGGCCCGCGAGCAGGGTTTGCGCTCCGTGGCCTTCCCTGTCATTGGTGCGGGCTCTGGCAGCTTCAATGAGGCGCGCGCGCTCGAGCTGATGCGCCAGGTCCTGGGCGTGGAAGCCGGCGCCCTCGACGTGAGCATCGTGCGCTTCCGGCCATAGGCTCCGTCAGCTGGATGCAGGGACCAGGATTGACCTGTTCCAACGCAATAGGACTGAAGCGATGCTTCGATTTTTCAAGAAGAAGAAGTCGGGTCTCATCGTGCTCTCGTTGAACGCGCGGCTGCAACCCATGCACCGGGCCGAGTTGGAGGATGCCTTCGACGAGGTTTCCGAAACGCTGGGATTGGGCGCACGCGTCACCGGCGGAGGAACGCTGATGGCGCCCGATGGAGAGATCGAGCGTTGCGACATCGACATCGAGCTGGATGACTACTCGCGCGAGCTCGCGGAGAAGGTTGCCGCCGTGGTGGGGGAGATGCTGGCGCCGAAGGGCTCCGAGGTCATTCTGCCCGACGATGAGGGCTCGATTCCGTTCGGCTCAGATGAAGGGCTGGGGCTGTACCTGAACGGCACGGACTTGCCCGCGGAGGTCTTTGCCTCATGCGATAGCAATCACGTCCACGACGAATGCGAGCGCTTGCTGGGCGAAGAGGGCATGATTCATAGCCATTGGCAGGGGCCCACGGAAACGGCGTTCTACATGTATGGCCGCAGTTACGAAGAGATGCTGGCCAGAATCAGTGGATTCATCGCCGAGTATCCTCTGTGCCAGAAGTGCCGCGTCGTTCGGCTTGCCTGATTTGGGAGAAGTCGCACAGAGGTGCAGCGGCCGGAGGCACTCACCCTCCGGCGCTGCTGCCATGCGCGCGCTCTTACCAGAGCCAGTGACCGGAGGCTTGCCCGCGGGCGGGCTGTCTCGCAGTCGCTCGACTTGGGCCAACCCACCCCGGCGTGAAAGCCAATAGGCACCGCCGCGAAAGTATTCGTCAGGGGCTGGAGCGGCCCGTTGTCTGATGTCAGACCCTGCGTCTAATTCTCGCTTTACCTCGAATCTATCGAGGCAAGGCGAAATGGCCGGGACGGCAACTGGGCAAGACCTCATGACGAATCGACGTTCTGGAGTTGCATTTGCAGGTGGGTGGCGTTGGAGTGTGGCATTGCTGACCGCGGTGGTGGGCTGTGGTGCGCAGGAGAAGCCGCTGGACCCCCCTCCTCCTGCCGCTGAGCAGGAGACGCTGCGTGCCGCGGAAGAGCAGGCGGCGCTGCTGACGCCACCCGCCGGGTGTACCGAAATCACCATGGGCGAGCTGACGAACGGCATCGAGCGGACGCCGGTGCAGTATGGCCCGCAGCCGACCTACGTCGGCTCGTTCTCCGACCAGGGCGACCCGGCGGTGGCGGATGTCGCCCGCATCCGGCTGGATGTGAATACGGCGCCGGGCGTCTATGACCTGGCGACTGGAGGCACCAACCTCTTCACGTGCGAACAGTGCGTCTGGGGTGTCCAGGACTCCGGTACCTCCACGGCGAAGACCTTCGTGGCGGAGTCGGGCACGCTGATGCTCGCGCTCAAGGTGTCGCCGCAGCAGACGATTGGCGCGCTGGCCAACGTGACGCTGCGCCAGACGGTGGCCGCGCCGCCGCTCTACGCGCCGTACACCGGCACCGTGCCGGTGGCGGAGGGCGAGTGCCGGTGGATTCGCTTCGCGACGTGGAACACCGCCCGCCACGGCGGGTGTGACCCTCGCGAGGGCTCGCTGACGGCGAACATCTCCGGCCACACCTGCGTGGCCACCAACCGCGCCGCGGATGACGGCACGCTGGAGCGGTCGCTCGGCACGAAGACGCAGGGCGAGGCGTGCACCTACACCGCGGCGACGAGTGAGTACGAACTGGCGACCACGGACTGCGAGGAGGGTTACGCCTGTACCTCTGCCTGGGGCTCACCGCGCCAGTGCCTGGCGACGTGTGACTACATGGCGGTGGATCCGGGCTGCCCCTCGGGCACCGTGTGTGGCGTCCAGGGCCTGTGCCAGGCTCAGTCGGTGATGCAGCCTGCGGGCTTCGACTTCGATGCCGCGCTCATCGGTGAGCAGTGCACCCTGTCCTTCGCCGAGTTCTGCGGGACGGAAGGTGCGCGCGGCGTCTGCGCGAACGTGACGGGCTCCGGCCCCAGCTACTGCTACCCCTACGCCCGCGCCCGCTCGGACTGCGGCGCGGGTGAGGAGCTGGGCTACGTGTCCTACCCGCTCTCCGGTGGTGGCTACGACCGCACCTACGGCTTCTGCTATCCGGATGGCCTCTAGCCACCGCCAGCCCCGCTTCCGCCCGTCCTGTGCGGAAGCGGGGTGTTGTTCCTACTCCTTCGACTCACCCCCGAGGATGCGCGGCGCCGACGCGCGGTGGAAGCCCTCGTAGGGCTTGGAGGCGGTGGTCTCCTCCAGCGGGAAAATCTTCGTGTTGCACGAAGCACCGCCGTCAATCTTGATGACCTCGCCGGTGATGAAGGCCGCGGCGTCGGTGAGCAGGAAGACGATGGCAGCGCTCACCTCGGACTCGGTGGCGAGCCGCTGGAGCGGCACCTCCTTCTTGAGGAGGGGAATCATCGCCCGCACGCCCTCGTCCTTGTAGCTGTCCATTCCGCTGGAGGCCACCCAGCCGGGCGCCACGGCATTCACGCGCACGCCGGACGCGGCCCACTCCACGGCGGCCGTCTGCGTCAGGTTGAGCATGCCCATGCGCGCCGCGCCAGAGTGCCCCATGCCCGGCATGCCGCCCCACGAGTCCGCGAGCATGTTGACGATGGCGCCCCCGTGGTTGCTCATGGATTGGAGATAGACTTCCCGCGCCATCAGGAAGCCGCCGGTGAGGTTGGTGGACACCACCGCGTCAAAGCCCTTCTTGGAGATGGCCGACAGCGGCGAGGGGAACTGCCCGCCTGCGTTGTTGACCAGGCCGTGGATGGGGCCGTGCGCGGCGATGATGCGCGCCACGGTGGCCTTCACGCCCTCCTCGTCGCGGATGTCG
This sequence comes from Myxococcus xanthus, assembly GCF_006402735.1. NCBI lineage: Bacteria > Pseudomonadati > Myxococcota > Myxococcia > Myxococcales > Myxococcaceae > Myxococcus > Myxococcus xanthus. Next base: position 81,775 of record NZ_CP017174.1, read on the forward strand.
AGCACCTCGAAGGACACCTTGCCGCCGTCCTCCTGGATTTCCCGCGCGACGGCCTCCAGCTTGTCGGGCTTGCGGCCCACCAGGACGACGTTGGCGCCCAGCGCGGCCAGCTCGTGCGCGGTGCAGCGGCCAATGCCACTGCCGCCGCCGGTGACGACGATGGTGCGGTTGCTGAAACAGCCCGGTGCGAAGAGAGAGCGGTAGCTCATGGTCAGCTCCTGATGTGGAGGTCGTTCATGAAACCTTTGGTCCTCAGCCCTTGCGGGTGCGCCGGACACTCAGGGCCTCGTCCAGGGTGAGCGCCCAGCGGTGGAGGACCTTCTTCCTGCGCGCGCTGTCGTCCCTCAACAGGTTGGCCAGCGCGAGTCCCCGGATGAGGTCGAGCGTGCCCTGAATCAGCTCGCGCACCTCCGCGACGCTGTCGTCCACGCCGAGCAACTGCACCGTCAGCCGGTGGAACTCCCGCCCCACGCGGGCCTCCAGCGGGGCCAACTGCGCGCGCAGCTCCGCGTCCGCCACGGCGGCCACCCACAGCTGCACCGCGGCGGTGAAGACAGGGCTGAGGTAGATGCCGGCCAGCATGTGGAGGATGGCCTCCGTGCGGCGAGCGTCGGCCGGCAACTGGGCGGCCTTGCGGAGCACGGCCTCCACCTGCTGGTGCCCCACGTACTCCACGGCGGCGGCCACCAGGTCGGCGCGGGTGGGGAAGTGGTGCTGACAGGCGCCCCGGGACACACCCGCGCGCTCGGCAATCACAGTCATGGTCGCGCCCGCCCACCCCAGCTCGGAGAGCGCGCCAATGGCCGCCTCCATCAGACGCTGGCGCGTGACGCGGCTGCGCTCCTGCTCCTGCCTGCCGGGCGTGCCGGATGCCTCACTCACCCGGCCAGGATGCGAGCCAAGGGTTAAAAAAGCAAGCATGCTTGCTTTTTTAGACCCGCCTGCCCAGACTCACGCGTCCTTCGTTGCTGCCGAGTGGAGAGCTCATGCCTGCGTCCCCCCTGCGTGTCGGCAATGCCTCGGGCTTCTATGGAGACCGCTTCTCGGCGGTCCGGGAGATGCTCGAAGGCGGCCAGCTCGACGTCCTGACTGGCGACTATCTGGCCGAGCTGACGATGCTGATTCTGGGCCGGGACCGGATGAAGGACCCGTCCACCGGCTATGCCAAGACGTTCCTCCGACAGATGGAGCAGTGTCTGGCGTTGGTGGCGGAGAAGAAGGTCAAGGTCGTCACCAACGCGGGAGGGCTGAACCCGGCGGGGTTGGCCACCGCGCTCCGTGAGGTCGCCGCGAAGCTGGGCGTGAAGGTGCAGGTGGCGCACGTGGAGGGGGATGACCTCTCCGGGCAGGCGGACGCGCTGGGCCTGGGCTCGCCGCTCACCGCGAATGCGTACCTGGGCGGGTGGGGCATCGCCGCGTGCCTGCGCGCTGGGGCGGACATCGTCGTCACCGGACGAGTGACGGATGCCTCGCTGGTGGTGGGCCCGGCGGCGGCGCACTTCGGCTGGAAGGTGGATGACTGGGACCGGCTGGCGGGGGCCATGGTCGCCGGCCACGTCCTGGAGTGCGGCACGCAGGCCACGGGGGGCAACTTCTCCTTCTTCACGGAGCTGGACGCGCGGCGCCCCGGCTTCCCGCTGGCGGAGCTGTACGAGGACGGCAGCAGCGTCATCACCAAGCACGCGGGCACGGGCGGCGCGGTGACGGTGGACACGGTGCTGGCGCAGCTCGTCTATGAAATCACCGGGGCGCGGTACGCGGGCCCGGACGCCACGGCGCGCTTCGACACCATCGCCCTGGCGTCGCATGGCAAGGACCGCGTCCGCATCTCCGGCGTGCGCGGCGAGCCGCCTCCCCCCACGGTGAAGGTGTGCCTCAACAACCTGGGGGGCTACCGGAACGAGGCGACGTTCATCCTGGTGGGGTTGGACATCGAGGAGAAGGCGCGGCTGGCGCGCGAGCAACTGGAAGCGGCGCTGACACGCAAGCCGAAGGAGCTCCAGTGGATGCTCACGCGGACGGACCGCGAGGACGCGGCCACGGAAGAGCAGGCCGCCGCCTTCCTGCGCGTGGTGGTGAAGGACGCCGACGCGAAGGTGGTGGGCCGGGCCTTCAGCGGCGCGGCCGTGGAGCTGGCGCTGGGCAGCTACCCGGGCTTCACGATGACGGCGCCTCCCTCGGACGGCGCGCCGTATGGCGTCTACACGCCGGCCTATGTCGAAGCGGAGCGCGTGAAGCATGTCGCCGTCCTCGAGGACGGAACGCGCACCGCCATCACGCCTCCCGGCGAGACGCGCGCACTGGAGTCCGTGGAGCCACCGCCGCTGCCACCGCGAGTGCCGGACGGCCCCACGCGCCGGGTTCCGCTGGGGCGCATCGTCGCCGCGCGCAGTGGTGACAAGGGCGGCACGGCGAACATCGGCGTCTGGGCGCGCACGGATGCGGCCTGGCGGTGGCTGGCGCATGCGCTCACGGAAGAGAAGCTGCGCGAGCTGCTCCCGGAGGCCGCGCCGCTGCGCATCGAGCGGCACGTCTTCCCCAACCTGCGGGGGCTGAACTTCGTCGTCGATGGCTTGCTGGGTGAGGGCGTCTCCTCGTCCACCCGCTTCGACCCACAGGGCAAGGCGCTGGGCGAGTGGCTGCGCTCGCGGCACATGGACATTCCCGAGGCGCTGCTGCGCGAAGGACAGGAGTAGACCGATGCCACGAATCACCTCGCGAATCGACCCGGGCTCCGAATCCTTCAAGGCGAACCGCGCGGACATGCTGGCCCGCGTCTCCGAACTGCGCGCCATCGAGGCGAAGGTCCGGAACACGGAGAACCAGGCGAAGGAGAAGTTCCACAAGCGAGGGCAGCTCTTGCCTCGCGAGCGGCTGATGCTGCTGCTCGACCGGGGCTCGCCCTTCCTGGAGCTGTCCACGCTGTGTGGCTATGGCTACCACGACGACAGCGACGGCTCGCTGGCGGGTGGCAACAGCATCATCGGCATCGGCTACGTGTCCGGGGTGCGGTGCATCGTCTTCGTGAACAACTCCGCCATCAAGGGTGGCACCGCGTCGCCGTGGGGCGTGCAGAAGGCACTGCGCGCGCAGGCATTGGCGCTGGAGAACAAACTGCCCATGGTGTCGCTGGTGGAGAGCGGCGGCGCCAACCTGATGTACCAGCAGGAAATCTTCATCCCGGGCGGGGAGACCTTCTACAACCAGGCGCGGCTGTCGGCGGCGGGCATTCCCCAGGTGACGGTGGTGCACGGCTCCAGCACGGCGGGCGGCGCGTACCTGCCGGGCCTGTCCGACTACGTGGTGATGGTGAAGAAGAAGGCGAAGGTGTTCCTCGCGGGCCCGCCGCTGCTCAAGGCGGCCACGGGGGAAGTCGCCACGGATGAGGAGCTGGGTGGCGCCCAGATGCACGCCACGGTGGCGGGCACCGCGGACTACCTGGCGGAGGACGACGCGGACGCCATCCGCATGGCCCGCGAAATCGTGGCGAAGCTCGGGTGGAACGCGCAGCTCCCGCCCACCGAGCGCCCCGCCTATGCCGAGCCCGTGTACTCGCCCGACGAGCTCTGCGGCGCCGTGCCCGTGGACTACCGCAAACCGTACGACTGCCGCGAGGTCATCGCGCGCATCGTGGATGGCTCGGAGTTCACTGGCTTCAAGGACGAGTACGACGCGCACACCGTCTGCGGCTGGGCGAGCCTGTACGGCCACCCGCTGGGCATCATCGGAAACAACGGGCCGATTTCGCCCCAGGGCGCGACGAAGGCGGCGCAGTTCATCCAGCTGTGCTGCCAGAAGGACACGCCCATCCTCTACCTGCAGAACACCACGGGCTACCTGGTGGGCACGCAGCCGGAGCAGGGGGGCATCGTGAAGCACGGCGCGAAGATGATTCAGGCCGTGGCCAACGCGACGGTGCCGCAGCTCACGGTGCTGATTGGCGGCGCGTTCGGCGCGGGCAACTACGGCATGTGCGGCCGTCCGTTCCATCCGCGCTTCATCTTCGGGTGGCCCAACTCGCGCACCGCCGTCATGGGCGGCGAGCAGGCGGCGAAGGTGATGTCCATCGTCTTCGGGGAGAAGCTGGCCCGGCAGGGACAAGCGGTGGACGAGGAGCAAATCAAGGCGTTCTGCCAGCCCATCATCGACCAGTTCGACAAGGAGTCGCACCCGTTCAACTGCAGCGCCCGGATGTTCGACGACGGGCTCATCGACCCGCGGGACACGCGGCGGGTGCTCGGGTTCGCGCTGTCGGTGTGCCGTGAGGCGAAGCGGCGGCAGGTCCATCCCAACACGTTCGGCGTCGCGCGGCTGTGAGAGGAGCGGACACGATGGAGCGTTTCAAGAAGGTCCTCATCGCGAACCGCGGCGAGATTGCCGTCCGGGTGATTCGGACCTGCCAGCGGTTGGGCTACCGCACCGTGGCGGTGTTCTCCGAGGCGGACCGCGGCGCGCCGCACGTGCTGGCGGCGGACGAGGCGGTGGCCATTGGCCCGTCTCCGGCGAAGGAGTCCTACCTCGTCATCGGGAAGATTCTGGAAGCGGCGAAGGTGTCCGGCGCGGAGGCCATTCACCCGGGCTACGGCTTCCTGTCGGAGAACGCGGACTTCGCGCGCGCCTGTCATGACGCGGGCCTGGTGTTCATCGGCCCGGAGGCCGAGGCCATCACCCTGATGGGCAACAAGCGTCAGGCGAAGCTGCGCATGATTGCGGCGGGCGTGCCCTGCATTCCTGGCTACGAGGCGTCCGACCTGGATGACGAGGAGCTGGCGGTGGAGGGCGAGCGCATCGGCTTCCCGCTGATGGTCAAGGCGGCGGCGGGTGGCGGCGGGCGCGGCATGCGGCTGGTGCACGAGGCGTCGCAGCTTCGCGCGGCCCTGCGCGCGGCGCGCTCGGAGGCGACGAATGCCTTCGGGAGTGGCGAGCTCATCCTGGAGAAGGCCGTCATCGACGCGCGGCACGTGGAGGTCCAGGTCTTCGCGGACACGCACGGCAACGTGGTGCACCTGGGCGAGCGGGACTGCTCGGTGCAGCGCCGGCACCAGAAAATCGTGGAGGAGAGTCCGTCACCGGCGGTGAGCCCGGCGCTGCGCGCGCGCATGGGTGAGGTGGCGGTGGCGGCGGCCCGGGCCATTGGCTACCGGGGAGCGGGGACCATCGAGTTCCTCCTCGCGCCGAGCGGTGACTTCTACTTCATGGAGATGAACACGCGCCTCCAGGTGGAGCACCCGGTGACGGAGCTGATTACCGGGTTGGATTTGGTGGAGTGGCAGCTCCGCGTGGCGGCGGGGGAGAAGCTGCCCCGGACGCAGGAGGCGATTTCTGCGTCGGGGCATGCCATCGAGGTCCGCCTCTGCGCGGAGGACCCCGCGAAGGGCTACGCGCCCCAGGCCGGGCGGCTGTTGGCGTGGAGGCTGCCGGTGCGCGAGGGCGTGCGCATCGACCACGGCGTGCGGGAGGGGCAGGCGATTCCGCCCTTCTATGACTCCATGCAGGCGAAGGTGATTGCGCACGGCCCGGACCGGGAGACGGCGCGCCGGCGGCTGGTGGAGGCGCTGCGCGAGCTGACGGTGTTTGGCGTCACCACCAACAAGAACCTGTTGTTGTACGTGCTGGAGCACGCGGCGTTCCGTTCAGGGGAGTACGACACGGCGTTCATCGCGAAGCACGCGGCGGCGTCGGAGGTGAAAGGGCTGTACCAGGCAAACGCGAAGGCGCGGGCGCTGGCGGCGGCGCTGCTCTTCCACGACGAAGGCCTGAAACTGGCGGACACGGCGGGACTGGATGTGTCCCTGCTGAACTGGAACACGTCCCACCGCCACCCCGTGCGGATGAAGCTCGCGAGCCGTGGCGCGGAAGAGTCTGTCACCGTCCAGCCCGTGTCCGCGGAAGGGTACGAGGTGGGCGTGGGGGATGCGTCGTTTGAAGTGTCCGTGTTGGGGTTGTCCGCGGGCGTGCTCGAATTCGCCAGCGCCGGGACGCGGGGCCGCGCGCGCTACCTGAGGGACGGGGACACGCTGTGGCTGGACCTGGGCTCGGGGGCACACGCCGTGACGGACGTAACGTTCCGTCCGCCGTCGAAGTCGGACGGAGTGGGCAGCGGACGGCTGGCGGCGCCCATGGATGGGCGCATCCTGCGCGTGGACACGCAGGTGGGCGCGGCGGTGAAGCCCGGGGACGTCCTGGTGGTGCTGGAGGCCATGAAGATGGAGTTCCAGGTGGTGGCGGACGTCACGGGCACTGTCGCGGAGCTCAACGTGTCCGTGGGCAGCCAGGTGAAGGCGAAGCAGCTGCTGGTGTCGCTGGCGGCGGAGAAGGCTTCCTGAGCGATTGGGCCTGGCTCGAGCGGCGGAGCGTCAGGCCTCCGCCGCTTCAGGCACAGTGCCCTTCGGCCCTCGCTTGAGCGCCAACAGGGCCACGACACACAGCGCGGCGCCGGAGGCGCACACCCCGCTCCATCCCCAGTGCGTCCAGGCGAAGGTCCCCAGCCATGAGCCCGCGGCGCCGCCCGCGAAGTACGTCACCATGTAGAGCGTGTTCAGCCGGCTGCGGGCCTCCGGACGTAGCGAGTACACCCGCGTCTGATTGGAAATCTGGTTCGCCTGGACGCCCAAATCGAGCAGCACCACGCCCAGCGCCATGCCCCACAGCCAGCGCCCCAGGGGCCACATCACGACGAAGGACAGCAGCAGCACGACGATGGCCGCGCCGTTGATGCGCCGGTCCCCGCGCTTGTCGGCGTAGCGGCCCACCAGCGGGGCCACGGCGGCGCCCGCCACGCCCACGACGCCGAAGAGCCCGGCCACCTGCGCGTCGTACTTCTGCGGCAGGCTCTGGAGGTACAGCGCCAGTGTGGACCAGAACACGCTGAACGCGCCGAAGCTGAGTGCGCCCAGCACCGCATGCAGCCGCAGCACGGGCTCGGTGCGCGCCAGGTGGATGAGCGAGCGCAACAGTTGCGGATACGGCATGGAGGCCATGGGCGGCTGGGATGGCAGCGTGAAGCGCAGCACGCCGGCCAGCGCGAGCATGAGCCCCGCCGCAATCCAGAACATGGCGCGCCAGCCCAGGTGCGTCCCGACGAAGCCCGCCGCCGTCCGGGACAGGAGGATGCCAATCAGCACACCGCTCATGACGGTGCCCACCACCCGGCCTCGCTGCGCCGCGGGCGCCAGGTGCGCCGCGAAGGGGACGAGGAGTTGGGGAATGATGGTGGTGACGCCCACGACGAAGCTCGCGGCCACCATCCAGTGGAGCGTCGGCGCGAGTGCCACGCCCACGAGCGCCAGCGCCACCAGTGTGTTCATGGTGACGATGACCCGCCGCCGCTCCAGGCTGTCGCCCAGCGGGACGATGAAGAGCATCCCCACCGCGTAGCCCACCTGCGTCAGCATGGGCACCAGCCCCAGCGCGCTCCCCGAGGCCCCCAGGGCCGCGCCGATGTCTCCCAGCAGCGGCTGGTTGTAATAGAGGTTCGCGACGGTGGCGCCCGAGGCGGCGGCCATCAGCCACACGAGCCCGGTGGACAGAGCGGTGTGGGGAGCTTCCGGAGGGGAATGCGTCGGCATGGCGGCGGGCGGACTCTCGCGCCGCGCCCTGCCGGGGTCCAGACCTGTGTAGGCTCCCGGGAATGACAGGTCCGGATTCCGCACGGGGCGGCTTGCCCGTCATCGACATGGCGTCACTGTTCGATGCATCCCGCGTCACCGAGCGTGCGCGCGTCGCGCGTGAAATCGAGCAGGCCTGTCGCGACAGCGGCTTCTTCTACGTGACGGGCCACGGCGTGTCCGGCGAGGTGCTCGCGCGGTTGGAGCGGGAGAGCCACCGCTTCTTCGCGCTGCCCCGGGCGGCGAAGGAGGCCATCGCCATGTCGATGGGCGGTGTCGCGTGGCGGGGCTGGTTCCCGCTCGGGGGGGAGCTGACCTCGGGGCGTCCGGACCGGAAGGAGGGGTTGTATCTGGGCACGGAGCTCGGAAGCGAGCACCCGCGCGTAAAGGCCGGCTGGCCGTTGCACGGCGCCAACCTGTGGCCCACGGAGGTGCCGGAGCTGCGCGCGGCGGTGCTCGACTACATGGCGGCCTGCACGCGCGCCGCGCATGCGCTGATGGAGGGCGTGGCGCTGAGTCTGGGCCTGGACGCGGACTACTTCCGGCGGCACTACACGGCGGACCCGACGGTGCTCTTCCGCGTCTTCCATTACCCCGCCGAGCCCCAGTGCGAGGAGGAGAGCTGGGGCGTGGGCGAGCACACCGACTACGGCCTGCTCACGCTGCTGGCCCAGGACGACAACGGCGGGTTGCAGGTGAAGACGCCGCGCGGCTGGATGGAGGCACCGCCGCTGCCCGGGACGCTGGTGTGCAACATCGGCGACATGCTCGACCGGATGACAGGCGGCTGGTACCGCTCCACGCCGCACCGGGTGAAGAACGTGAGCGGCAAGGACAGGCTATCCTTCCCACTCTTCTTCGACCCGGACTTCGCCGCCGAGGTCCACCCCCTGCCACGCGGCGCGGGCGCTGACGTGGACGTGGACCGCGCACGCCGCTGGGACGGCGCCAGCGTCCACGCCTTCCAGGGGACCTACGGCGACTACCTGCTGGGCAAGGTGTCCAAGGTGTTTCCGGAGCTGGTGCGGCGGGTGTGGGAGCGCGCGCCCACGGCACTGCCGGAGGAGACACCCCGAGGACCGTTACCGCGTTGACGGAGCCCGGGTCGCGTGCTTGAGAGCGCTGCGCCGGATGGCGAGATTCGGCGCGTCCACACCGCTCGCCGACCAGGAGACATCACGATGATGACCATCAGCGCGTTCAAGTGGGTTCCGCCGTTCGCACAGGGACTGGTGAGGGACCTCCGGGTGCGGTGGGCGCTCGAAGAGGCGGGGCTGCCGTACCAGGTGCGGCTCATCGACAACAAAGTCCAGGCCTCGCCCGACTACCGCAAGCTCCAGCCCTTCGGTCAGGTGCCGGTGCTGGAGGAGGACGGCCTCGTCCTCTTTGAATCAGGCGCCATCGTCCTCCACATCGCCAACAAGTGTGAGGCGCTGCTGCCGGCGGACGCGGCGGGCAGGGCTCGCGCGGTGACGTGGCTCTTCGCGGCGCTCAACTCCATTGAAATCATGATTCAGCCGCTCGCCGAGGTGGACCTGTTCTTCGCCCAGGAGGAGTGGGCGAAGCTGCGCAGGCCGGGCGTCGTGGAAGCGCTGAAGGAGCGCCTGGGCGAACTCGCGGCGCATCTGGGTGAGCGCGAGTACCTGGAGGACCGCTTCAGCGCGGGCGACCTGATGATGGTGACGGTGCTCCGCATCCTTCGGCACACGGACGTGCTCGACGGCTTTCCCACGCTGAAGGCCTACAAGGAACGCTGTGAGGCCCGGCCCGCGTTCCAGCGCGCCCTGGCGGCCCAGATGGAGCCGTTCCAGCAGCCTCGCGCTTGAGCGTCTGGGGGACCAGCCGGACGTAAGTGCCTGAAATGAGGGGCCTTTCGAGGCCCTAAAATGAAGGTTGAAAAGAATCCATCCGGACGGCATGTTTCGGGCGCATGACGAGCGCGCACCAACGCAAGAAGCAGCCCGACGTCATCCGCGCGCAGCTTCTCCGCGCCGCGGCGGAGCTCGTCACGCAGGGGGGGACCCAGGCCGTGACGCTCGAGGCTGTCGCGGCCCACGCGGGGGTGACGAAGGGCGGCCTCCAGCATCATTTCAAGAGCAAGCAGCTGCTGCTCGACGCGCTGTTCGATGAGATGAACCAGCAGTTCATCGAGTCGTTCCACGCGAACATCGCGGACGACCCGGACGCTCATGGGCGCGAGGCACGTGCGTATCTCCGTGCCATGGTCTCCAGCCCCGCCAACCCCGAGCAGATCCGGGGATTGAGGGCGCTGATTGGAAGCATGATGGTGGAGCCCGACCTTCGTGAACGCTGGAACTGCAGCTGGCAGGAAGACCTCCAGCTGAAGTCCGGTGAGGTCAGTCCCCAGGACATCAATTCCCTCATCTGCCGACTCGCGGCTGACGGCTTGTGGCTCGCGGACCTGCTCGAGGACCAGGGAATCGGGCCTGAGGTGAGGGCCGCGGTCATCCGAAGGCTTGAGGAACTCACACGGGAGTAGGCGCCCATCACCGTCAGTGTGTCCGCATCCGGCTGACACCTCGGTCCGGAGTTCGTCTGTCAGGAGTCTCCGTGAGGGGGCCGTCAGTGACGGGCTTGTGCCTCGATATGTCTCATTCGTCATGTCATCTGCGCTGGAGCAGGTGGCGCTTCATTCCCTGGTTGCTGGCGAACCAGGGCGCGGCTTTGTGAGAAAAGTATGTTTTTGCGTATCTCTCGACGTTTTCGCCAGACGACAATGCCTATCAACAAGTCGACGAGCCTTCTCCTCGCTTGGACGCTGCTCCCGCTTCTCGCTTGTGACGGCAAGCAGGAGGAAGCGGCCTTCGCACCGCCGGTCCAGGAGGTGTCCACGCTGAAGGTGAAGGGGGAGGCCGTTGTCCTTCACGACGAATTCCCCGCGCGTGTCTCCGCGTTCCGGGTCGCGGAAGTCCGCCCGCAGGTGGGTGGGCTCGTGCGCAGCCGGCGCTTCTCCGAGGGCGACACGGTCCAGAAAGGGCAGCCGCTCTACCAACTGGAAGCGGCGGTGTTCCGCGCGAACGTGGAAGGCGCGGCGGCGGCCCATTCGGCCAGTGAGGCCGGGCGGCTCCAGGCGGAGTTGCATGCGGGGCGCATCCAGTCCCTCTTCGAAAAAGGCGCGAGCACCCAGCAGGCCCACGATGACGCCCGGGCCGCGCTCGCCATCGCGAACGCGGAGGTGGCGCGTGCCCGCGCGGCGCTGGACAGGGCCCGCGTCGACCTGGACTACGCCACGATTACCGCCCCCATCGCGGGGCACATCGGCATCTCCCAGGTCAACGAAGGCGCGCTCGTCGGCCCCGCGGATGCCACGCCGTTGAGCGTCATCCAGCAGATTGACCGCGTCTTCGTCGACATCAAGTCACCCGTGGAGCGCGCGGCGGGCTTGCAGTCACTCCAGGGAGGCACCGGAGAGGTGGGAGCGGAGGTCATCGTGCTCTCCTCGGCGGGGACGCCCTATCCGGAGCGCGGCCGGGTCCAGTTCTCGGACATCTCGGTCGACCCCGGTTCCGGCGAGCTTACGGTGCGCGCCCTGGTCCCCAACGCGCAACGCAAGCTCCTGCCAGGCATGTTCGTGAAGGCGCGCGTCGTGCTCGGAGAGGTGGCCGATGCGCTCCTCGTTCCCCAGCAGGCCGTGCTTCACGACGCGCAGGGCCAGGCGCAGGTCTTCATCATCCGAGAGGACAACACCGCGGAGGCGCGCAACGTCCGCGCCGGCCGCATCGTCAGCGGACGTTACCTGGTGGAGGAAGGACTCTCCGCCGGAGAGCGTGTCGTGGTCGAGGGGCAGGACCGTCTTGCGCCAGGCCAGCAGGTCACCCCCGTCGAGTGGCAGCACGCCCCGGCCTCGCGCTGAACCTGGAGTAAGCCGTGCCAAGATTCTTCATTGAACGCCCGGTCTTCGCCTGGGTGATTGCCATCTTCATCGTGCTCGCCGGAGCCATCTCCATTCCCCGGCTTCCCATCGAGCGCTACCCGTCCATCGCGCCGCCGAGCGTGACGATTACCGCCACCTATCCCGGCGCCACGCCGGCCGCGATGAACGACAGCGTCGTGTCGTTGATTGAGCGCGGCCTGTCCGGCGTGAAGAACATCCTGTACTTCGAGTCGTCGAGCGACACGTCGGGCGTCGCGCAAATCGTGGTGACGTTCGCGCCCGGAACGGACCCGGACCTGGCGCAGGTCGACATCCAGAACCGCCTGAAGACAGTCGAATCGCGGCTGCCGCAGATGGTCCGGCAGCTCGGGCTCCAGGTGGAGACGACCACCACCAACTTCCTGCTCTTCTCCACGCTCGTGTCGAGCGACGGCCGCTACGACGAGGCCGAGCTGGGTGACTTCCTGAGCCGGAACGTGGTCGAGGACCTGCGGCGCGTGCCCGGCGTGGGACGCGTCCAGCTCTTCACGCCGGCCCGCGCGCTGCGCGTCTGGTTGGACCCGGAGCGGCTCATCTCGCATGGAATCTCCGTGGACGAGGTCGCGGCCGCGATTCGCGCCCAGAACGCGGAGGCGTCTCCCGGACGGCTGGGGGACATGCCCGCGGTTCCAGGCCAGCGCGTCACCACCCCCCTGATGCTCCAGGGGCAGCTCCTGGACGTCGCGGACTTCGAGCGCGTCATCATCCGGGCCAATCCGGATGGTTCGAACGTGCTGCTCAAGGAACTCGCCAAGGTGGAGCTGGGGCCCCAGAGCTACGCCTCATCCACCCGGCAGAATGGGAAGAACGCCGCCACGTTCGGCGTGCAGCTGGCCCCGGGGGCGAACGCGCTCGATACCTCCGAGCGCATCCGCGAGCGGATGGCGGACCTCTCCCGGGCGTTCCCCGCGGGCGTCGAGTACACGATTCCGTATGACGCGGCGCCGTTCGTGCGCGTCTCCATCCAGAAGGTCGTTCAGACTTTCTTCGAGGCGATGCTGCTCGTCTTCGCGGTGATGTATCTCTTCCTGCAGAGCGTGCGTTACACGCTGATTCCCGCCATCGTCGCGCCCATCGCGCTGCTGGGAACCTTCGCGGTGATGCTGGCGTCGGGGTTCTCCATCAACGTCCTGACGATGTTCGGCATGGTGCTGGCGATTGGCATCATCGTCGACGACGCCATCGTCGTGGTCGAGAACGTCGAGCGCATCATGGCGGAGGAGGGGCTGTCCCCCCTCGAGGCCACGAAGAAGGCGATGAAGGAAATCACGGGCGCTGTCATCGGCATCACCCTGGTGCTCACGTCCGTGTTCATCCCCATGGCGTTCGCCACGGGCTCCGTCGGCACCATCTACCGCCAGTTCAGCCTGGCGATGGCCGTGTCGATTCTCTTCTCCGCGTTCCTCGCGCTCACGCTCACCCCGGCGCTCTGCGCGACGCTGCTGCGCCCGGTGGAGCCCGGCCACGCGGGGAAGCGCCGCGGCTTCTTCGGCGGGTTCAACCGGCTGCTGGAGCGGGTGACGGGGCGCTATGCGAACTGGACCCGGGCCATTGTCGGACGCCTGGGCCGGGCGTTCTTCGCGTACGCGGTGGTGGTCGCGATGGTCGCCCTGGCGTTCTGGCGGCTGCCGGGCGCCTTCTTCCCGGAGGAGGACCAGGGGTTCCTCAACGTCTCGGTGCAGCTCCCGTCAGACGCCACGGCCGAGCGGACGAACAGCGTGCTCGGGGAACTGGAGTCCTTCTTGAGCGAGCGCAAGGGCATCCAGGACGTGCTGACCATCCAGGGCTTCGGCTTCTTCGGCTCGGGGGCGAACGCCGGTCTCATGTTCGTGATGATGCGCGACTGGGACCAGCGCCAGGGTGAGACGGCGGCGGGTGAGGTCGCCGCCGCCAACGCGCGCTTCGCCTCTCCGCGCGAGGGCATGGTCATCAACGTGCTTCCGCCCGCGGTGGACGGGCTCGGCAACAGCGCGGGCTTCGCCATGCGGCTGGAGGACCGCTCCGGACACGGCACCAAGGCGCTCAACGACGCCATGAACCACGTCCTCCGGCGTGCCTCGGAGAGCCAGGTCATCGCCTTCCCGTATCAGGAGGGCTTGCCGGAGGGCTCGATGGTGCGAATCCAGGTCGACCGCGAGCGCGCGGCGGCGCTGGGTGTGTCGTTCGCGGAAATCAACTCGGTCATCTCCACCGCGCTGGGGTCGACGTACGTCAACGACTTCCCCAACAAGGGCTACATGCAGCAAATCATCCTCCAGGCGCGCGCGGAGTCCCGCATGCAGGTGGAGGACGTGCTCAAGCTCCCCGTGCGCAACGCGCGCGGGCAGATGGTGCCCCTGTCCTCGGTGGCCGAGCCCATCTGGGAGCGGGGGCCCATGCAGTTGGTCCGCTACAACGGCTACCCCGCCGTGCGCATCGCCGGAGCGGCGGCACCCGGCTTCAGCAGCGGTGACGCCATGGCGGAGATGGAGCGCATCGCTGGCGAGCTCCCACCCGGCTTCGCGGTGGAGTGGACGGGGCTCTCCTTCCAGGAGCGGCTCTCCGGCTCGGAGGCCCCCATCCTCCTGGCGCTGTCGATGCTCGTCGTCTTCCTGGTGCTGGCGGCGCTCTACGAGAGCTGGTCGATTCCGCTGTCGGTCATGCTCGTCGTGCCGCTGGGACTCATCGGCGCGCTGGTGGCGGTGATGTCTCGCGGGTTGATGAACGACATCTTCTTCAAGGTGGGCCTCATCACCATCATCGGCCTGTCCGCGAAGAACGCGATTCTCATCGTCGAGTTCGCCAAGCAGCTCGAGGAGCAGGGACGTTCACCGCTCCAGGCCGCGGTGGAGGCGGCGCGGCTGCGCTTCCGTCCCATCCTGATGACGTCGCTCGCCTTCGCGCTGGGCGTGGTGCCGCTGGTGGTGGCCAGCGGCGCGAGCGCGGAGACGCAGCGGGCCATCGGCACGGGCGTGTTCGGCGGCATGGTGTCCGGCACCGTCCTGGCCATCTTCCTGGTCCCCGCCTTCTACGTCGCCGTGCGGAGCCTGCTCAGACACCGCGCCTCCGCCACGGCGGCGCCGTTGGTGAAGGAGGAACCGGCGGGGAATCACTGATGCGGTCGCTGGCGGGCACGCACCCGCCCGCCAGCGCCGCGGCACGGCTCAGGAGCGGCGCTGCGCCGAGTCCTGGGGCAGCAAGCGGCCACCCAACATGGTGATGCGCTTGGCCGCGAGCCGCTGGCGGGCCTCCGGCTCGATGTCCTGCGGCGTCCACTTCAGGTCGTGGTCGAACTCCACGTTCACCGTGGTGACGCCGTCCACCGCCAGCAGCCGCTGCTCGATTTCCCGCATGAAGTAGGCGGCCATCATGCACATGGGCGAGGTGATGTGCAGGCGCACCGTCACCTGGCCCTCCGTGCGCTTCACGGACTCAATCAGCCCCATCTCCCCGATGCCCAGCGGCACGCCGGTGGCGCAGCTGCACGGGTCCGGGATGTCCTGGATGCGCTCGCGCAGGGCCTGCTCACTCATACAGGCTCTCCCGGTAGCCGTACGGCTGGATGTTGCCGCGCGCCTTCAGCTTCGCGAACTCGTCGTTGGCGATGTTCTTCTTCACCGCCTCCACGTCCACGCCCGCGTAGCGCGCGTAGTTTCCGCCCAGAATCAGCCGCTTCACGTCCGGCGTCACCTGCATGCCCGCCACCTGCACCAGTTCGTCCGGCAACTGGAAGTCATGCCAGAACTTGTGCAGCGCCGGGTGCGGGTGGCTGAACACCGTCCCGGAGCCCCACATGATTTTCTCCGGGCCCGCCCACTTCAGCAGCGCCGCCAGGGACTCGGCGAACCAGCGCTCGCGCTTCACGATGAGCGCGCCCGTCACTTCCAGGTTGACGTACACGTTGGGGAACAGCGACAGCTGCATGCCCGTCTCGTCCAGGAAGGCCATGCCGCCGTGGACGATTTCGAAGTTCAGGTCGGGGAAGGCATCCGCCGCCCCGCCGATGTCATCCACCTTGTAGGGCTCCAGCGGCACCGCGCCCATGGGCAGGCCCTTGTGCACGGCGATGTTCTTGATGCCCAGCTTCTGCGCACGCTCGAAGAGCGGGAAGGCGATGCTCGGGTCATCCATGCGCCAGCCCGTGTGGCGGAACTTGTCGCCCAGCCACGCCGCCGGGTAGAGCTTCAGGCCGCTGGGCTTGAGCGTTTCGTACTGCTGCTCCAAATCATCCAGCGCTGCCGTGCCGCGCAGCGGGTCCACGCCCGCGTACACCAGGAAGCGGTGGGGATAGTTGCGGTGAATCTCCAGCGTCTTCTCATAGGAGCACAGGCCGTCGTGGTACAGCGTCTGGAGCGGCAGCACATGGTGCACCGCCAGGTCGACGCCGCTCTCCACGAAGAGCAGGTGCGCCAGCTCCCTCACGGACCAGTTCTTCAGGAAGCCTTCCGCCGTGGGGACGCGGTGCGTCTCCCCGGACAGTCCGCTGTGCAGCCCCCAGATGAGTCCCGCGAGCGACTCGGCGTACTTGCCGGCGCGGTAGTTCGTGGGATGGAGGTTGTAGGCGTGTGTCACCGCATCGATGACGAAGTTGCCGTCAATCACCCGAGGACTCCTTTCACAGTTGGGCCGGGAGGACGCCCGGCGTCATTCGCTACCACGAGAGGCACCCAGGAGCTGTCCCAGGCCCTGATGAATCGACTCCACGTCGAAGGGCTTCTCAATCTGCAGATTCGGCACGCGCTCCAGGAACTGACGGGCGCGCGTGGTGTACGAGCCGCCGGTGATGAAGATGAAGCGCTCGGCGATGCCGTCCCCGCGCTCGCGGACGCGCTCGTAGACGTCCATGCCGGAGATGCCCGGCATCATCAGGTCGCAGAAGACGGCGTCGAAGGGCGCGCCCGACGTCAGCACCGCCAGCGCGTCCTCGCCGTTGTTCACCACCGTCACCCGGTGCCGCATGCCGATGATGCGCGCCAGGGAGCGGCCCACCGCGGGCTCGTCGTCAATCACCAGCACCTGGCCCCGCCGCTCGGCGTGGGGCGCGGGTGCCACTGGCGCGGCCTGGGTGGGGACGGCGTCCGGCGCCGTGGGCAGGGTGACGGTGAAGGTGGTGCCCTGGCCCAGCTCGCTGCGGACGGTGATGTCACCGCCCAGCTTGCGGATGAGGCTGTGGCAGATGGACAGCCCCAGCCCCGTGCCCTTGCCCACGGGCTTGGTGGTGAAGAAGGGGTCGAAGACGCGGGAGAGCACCGCGGGCGCCATGCCGCAGCCGGAGTCGCTCACGTCCACCAGCACGCTGCCCGGCGGCCCAGCGCGGACCCACACGGTGATGTGGTGCTCCTCGGCGTTGCCTTCGGGGATGGCCTGCGCCGCGTTCACCAGCAGGTTGAGGAACACCTGGCCCAGGCGCGAGCCGTCCGCGAACACGCGGGGGACGGAATCGTACTTCTTGATGAGCCGCGCCCGGTGGCGCAGCTGGCTGGCGGCCATGTTGATGGAGAAGTCCAGCGGCTGCCGCACGTCCACCGCTTCGCGCCGCTCCTCATCCTGACGGGAGATGAACTTCAAATCCCGCACGATGTTGCGCACGCGCATGGCGCCTTCCTGCGCCTCCTTCAGCAGGGCCTCCGTGTCCTGCAGCGTCACTGGCCACGCCACGCTGCTGAGACCGCGCTCCCCGGCCCGCGTCAGCTCCGCGCCCAGGCGGCTCACGGACTCCATGGCCGAGGCCAGGTTGGCCATGACGTAGGTCAGCGGGTTGTTGATTTCGTGCCCCACGCCCGCCGCCAGCGTTCCGGCCAGCACCATGCGGTCGTTCTGCAAGAGCTGCGACTGGGCCTGCTTGCGCTCGGTGATGTCGCGCGCCATCACCACGACGGCCTCGTGCCCGTCGAACTCGATGGGGATGCCCACGCTCTCCGCGTCGTACCAGGTGCCGTCGCGCCGCAGGTAGCGGACCTCCCGCAGCGGGGCCAGCGCGCCCTTCACGGCCGCGGTGTGCACGCGGTCCTTGACGAGCTCCAGGTCATCCGGATGGACGATGCTCCAGATGGGCTTGGCCATCAGCTCGGCCGGGTCGTCGTAGCCCAGGGCCCGCAACAGCGTGGGGTTGGCGTAGATGAAGCGCCGCTGGGTGTGCACGAAGATGCCTTCGGGCGCCCGGTCGATGAGCCTGCGGAAGCTCTCCTCCGAACGGTGCAGCGCCTCCTGCGTGCGCTTGCGCTCGGTGACGTCCTCGAACGCGAACAACCGGTAGCGCATGGCGTCCCCCGCCACCGAGGAGGACGTGGACAGCCGCCGCAGGGTGCGTCCATCCGACAGCCTGGCTTCGTCCTCCACCAGTCCCGGCACGCAGCCCTGGTCCGGGGCCGCGCACAGGCGCAGGAACTCCGCCGCGTCGCCGGCCTTGAGGCAGTGGTGGATCACCTCGTCATGGGACAGCTCACCCCGCTGGATGGCGCCCTCCAACTCGGCGATGCCCCACAGCTGGCAGAAGCGGTGGTTGATGTAGTGCACCCGGCGCGTGCGGATGTCGACCAGGTAGAGGCCGAAGGGCAGGTAGTCACTCTCCGGCCAGGGGGCGGCGGACGGCTTCTCGGCCTGCCGCACCGTGCAGTAGAGCGGCTCCGACTCCGAAGCGGCGGTGATGCGCCAGGACAGAGGCAGCCAGGACCCATCCGGCCGGCGCCAGCGGCAGATGCGCGAGGTGGGGCTCGTGGAACCCAGCTTCGCGAACAGGACGGCGGCGTCTTCGATGGGGATGAAATCCTGCAAGGCCATGCCACGCAGTGACGTCAAAGACAGGCCCACCAGGTGGCCAAAGGCAGGATTGGCTTCGAGCAACACGCCATCACGGCCCAGGATGACGTAGGGCTCCGTGGACAGCTCGAAGAAGCGGTGGGCCCACTGCTCGGTCGACATGCTTCCCTTGGGTTGCCAGGGCGCAGCCAGCGCCGGCTTGGGGGGAAGGCCGGGTCATGGCATGCGAGGTGTTCGTAGATGCCTTTGCGCTTTCCAGGACATAGACACTATTTGTGGAAAAATTGCATGTCCTGATTTCGTGGATGGGGCCGCTCATACGCGGAGTCAAGGCGCTGACGGGCTGCGCAACAGATAGAACACGTAGCCGTAGGTGTGTTCGTACTGGCGATAGAGGCGGGTCTCCTGCTCGGCGGCCGAGAGCGCGGCTTCCAATGACGCGTCACCGTGGGCGCGCAGGTGTGCGACGCGCTGGAGCAGGGGCGTGTAGTAGGTGTCCCACCACGCGGAGGCGGGGAGGGTGAAGGTGTCGAGCACCTCGTAGCCCGCGGCTTCCGCGGCGGCGCGGTTCTCCAAAACCGTACCCATGGTGGGGTAGGCCTCACCCCAGAAGCGCGCGATTTCGTCAGGGCGCTCATCGGTCAGCCAGGTGCATTCGGTGATGGCGGCCACGCCTCCGGGCGCGAGCAGCGGACGCCAGCGCCGCAGGCCCGGACCGAAGCCCAGGTGGTAGATGGCGCCTTCGGACCAGAGGAGGTCAAAGGAAGCCTCGGGCAGCGACAGTGCACCCATGTCCTGCCGCTGTATTTCGACGAGCGCGTCCAGGCCCCGCTCGAGTGCCCGTGCCTGGAGTTGGTCGAGGAAGGGCCCGTGCAGGTCCACTGCGATGACCCGGGTGCGAAGCGCCTCGGCGAGCACCAGCGTCTGCGCGCCCGCGCCACAGCCGAGGTCCACCACGCGCGGGTGCGGTGGCAGTGGAGGCAGCCGTCGCAGGGCCTCCCGTGTGCAGTCGTCGCTGCCGGGGCCGTGACGGGGCAGGTCGTCATAGACGGTGAAGAAGGCGTCTTCGCTCATGGAGGGCTCCGGTTCATTGCCCCTGGAGCAGGGGCACGCGCTTCCAGTGGGCTTCGATGCGGCGGCGGCTCTCATCCGGCAGGGGCAGCTGCGCGTGAAGCGAGGACCAGGTGTCGAGCGACGCTTCCACCGCGGACTTCACCACCGGCAACACGTCACTTGTGGGCAGCGCCAGCTTGCGCGCCAGCCGTTCGAAGCTGCCCAGGGAGATGTCATCGAAGCGCTTCGACTTCGCGAAGTTGAGCGCGAGCGTGTCCGCCGGCATGTACTGGAGCGTGGACACCAAATCGTACGCGGGTGACAGCGTGGCCCGGGTGCCGTCCGGGTAGAGCAGCGACCAGTTCTTGTGGTGCGCGTCCCCGTTGCCAATGACGGCGATGAACACCAGCCGCCGCAGGAACTCGTGCAGCGCGTCCAGTCCGGCGACCTTGTAGATGACGTTGGCGACCGTCTCGTAGTTGTACTTCTTGTACTTCTCATCCGCGTACAGCCCCAGCACCTGCGTCAGGTCCTCCATGTGGACCCGGCGGCCGGGCTCGGGGCGGTCGAAGCGGCGCACGGCGTAGGCCACGTCCTCGCGCAGGGTGATGCCTTCGGGCAGGCCCTGGATGTCGGCCACGTCCAGCAGCGACACCTCGGGCACGGTGATGCCGGCGGCGCGGGCCCACGTCATCATGGAGAACTCGTTCTCCGGGACGCGGTCGTAGCGGTTGTCCGGCAGCTTCACAATCCAGTTGCCGCCGCGTCCGCCCGCCGGGAGCGTCATCGCCTTGTCCCGGCGCAGCATGGAGAACTTGAGCTGCACGCCGGCCAGCGAGAAGCGCAGCGGCTCCTGCTCCTGCGGCGCGTTGGGCGCCTGGGGCTCCTCCAGCGGCTCCAGGCCACTGAGCGACAGCACGCTGGCGGGCCGCACGACGATGGCGCCGGGCAGGTCCTCACCCAGCCGCGCGATGAGGAAGAACTCGCGCTGGCGGGCCACCTGCTCGCGTTCGGCGATGAGCTCTCGCAGCGTGCCTTCCGGGAGCAGGTTGGAGAAGAACGAAGGCAGGCGCAGGCGACTGACGTGCCGGCGCGTGAGGTCGTCCTCGAAAATCTGTCCCAGCACCGGGCGCGGGTAGCGCTGGCGGTACTCCTCCGCGATGACGAACTCGATGCGTTCGTCCTCCAGCAGCGTCAGCGTGCCGACGTGCACGTCGCCCAGGTGGACGTCGAGGATTCCGGCCGTGGTGCGGGTGGGCTCCAAGTCAGTCCTCCTCCTCGACGACCAGCGATTGGAGGGACGGACGGTCCGACTCCTCGTAGCGGGTGCGGGCCCGCAGGAACTCGATGATGTGTCTATCGATGAGCTCCATGCGCTGCATGAGGAATTCGAGCGTGCCGCCCTCGCGCAGCGTGTCGCGCATGGCGGGGGTGATGGCCTGGCTCTGGAGGACCTCGGGCGCCGGCGCGGGCTCGTCGCGCAGCACGTCCAGCAGGGGCTGGCCGGGCAGGGGCGGGTGCATCAGGTAGTTGGCGGGGGTGTAGAGGAAGGAGCGGTACAGCGCGGGGTCCAGCTTCAGCTCGGCGTCGGGCTCCTGCACGGTGAGGGACTTGAGCACGGGGCTGAGGCTGGCGGGGTCGGTGTCGCTGAAGAGCTGGGATGGCTCCAACAGGGCTCCGGTGCGCAGGTGCCGCGGCTGGAGCGAGTACAAGGCATTGAGGGCCATGCCGCGCGAGCGCAGCGCGAGGCCAAACGTCGCGGGCTGCGCGTGCTGGGCCAGCCATTCGTCGGACAGGGGCCGCACCTGCGCCAGCAGGGACTGGACGGACTGCTCCTCGTCGGGGCCGATGGCGGCCAGCAGCTCCTGCGGCGACAGGGCCCGGCTGTCGAGGAAGCTGTCCACCAGGCTGCCGCGCCAGAACCCCCGCGCGAGCAAATCCCGGGTGCGCGGCGACGGCTCCGGGTGCAGGTGGAAGAAGCGCGCGAGCAGCACGAAGTAGAGCGGGTTCGTCAGCAGGCGCCCGTGAGGGATTCCCGCGTCGCGCTTGAGGAAGATGATGACGCTGCGCAGGGCCGCTTCCGTCTGGAGCAGCGTCTGCGTGAGGTCGTCCTCCTCGCGGAGCTGCTTCTGGAAGTCCTGGGTGAAGTCCAGGCCGCGTACCGCGAGCACGGCCTTGAGCAGCAGGGATTCATCGATGCGGCCGAAGCCCAGCTCCAGCAGGCTGGTGGCCAGCGCCTTCAGATTGGGCAGCCGCGAGCCCGCGGTGCCGCCGTAGAGCGCGTTGAAGACCTCGTCGTCGGTGAGCGGCTTTCCGGAGGTGTTGAGCCGCTTGAAGATGATGCGCAGCGTCTTCTCCTCCGCGGCTTCGACGACGTACGCGGGCATCTGGTACTCGCGCGCCGCCTTGCCCAGACGGATGGCCGCGCGCACGTGCTCCGGGTTCTTCTCGCGCCCCGGGTAGCGGTCCAGCCAGCCCAGCAGCTGCTCGCTGTCGAGCACCCGGTTGAGCGGCAGCCAATGCGGAGGCGTCGGCTCGCCGTGCGCGGGCTGGACGATTTCCTGCGTGTCCAGGTCGAAGAAGAGCGTGAAGCCGTCCCGCGCGGCGGGCTCCTGCTCCGGGTGGAGGAGCACCGCGGCCAGCGCGGTGATGCGCTGCTGCCCATCCACCACCCACAGCGCCTGGCTGTGGGAGGGCGCGTCGATGCGCACCGGGCCGAAGCTCACGCTGGCGGCGGGGGCCTCGCGCTTCCAGAAGAGCAGCGTGCCGATGGGATAGCCGCGGTACACGCTGTCGAGCAAATCCCTCACATCGCCGGCCTCCCAGCGCAGGGGCCGCTGGAAGTGGGGGAGACGCACCTCGCCGCGCCGGACGCGGTCCAGCAGGTCCTCGATGCTGAATGCCGTCGCCTGGGGCCGCCGCGTCAGGGTGGATTGCATGCGCTTACCTTTGTCCGGCCTGTAACACGCCCCGCACGGGATGCCCGCCTTCCGGTGGCTGTCCTGGGGAATCGCCTGGCTTGGACAGTGACAGTGGAATCGTCTGTGTTCACCGGGTGTGAATGTTCGATTATGGGCTCGGAGGGGGAGCGTGCTTGACGGGCGCTCGCCTGCCCTTCAACATGCCGTCCACGTTTCCTCTTCGGAGTGAGACGCGGCGGCGGTGATTGCCTCCCCCAAAAGCGACACCGTCGTGGAAGTCCCAGTTGAGCCCCGCGCGCCGCGTTCCCCCTCTCGGCGCGCGGTGGCCCCTGGGATTCTCGCTCCGCCCCTCGGTTCCATGCCTGCATGACGCACGGGCGTTGTCCGCTTCCGGGCGGTGGTGACGCTCACCGTCGCTTGCGAGGCCCAGGGGCTCGACGGAGAGTGGGCGCCTCCCCTTGGAGGCCCCTTGCCCGTCGCCACCTTCATCCTGCCCGCTTCCCTCGCGCTCCAGTTGCTGTCGGGAGCCGCACCCGCCGCGAAGCCGGCGCCCAAGGCTGTCCCCGCGAAGCGCGCCGCGCCCGTGTACGCGCAGGCGACCGCCGAGAAGCTCATTGGGCCCGCGCTCACGGATGGCCATGCCTATGCGCGCCTCGCCGAGCTGACGGACGGCATTGGCCCGCGCCTGTCGGGGTCGCCGGGCGCCGAGGCCGCCGTGCAGTGGGCGCTGCGTTCCTTCAAGGCCGACGGGGTGAAGGCGTGGTTGGAGCCGGTGAAGGTGCCGCACTGGGTGCGAGGCGAGGCGTCCGGCGAGGTGCTGGCCTCCGAGCGCACGCGGGGGCACCCCCTGGCGCTGCTGGCCCTGGGCGGCAGCCCGCCCACCGCGCCCGAGGGACTCACCGCCGAGGTGGTGGAGGTGACGTCGCTGGAGCAGTTGGAGTCGCTGGGCGCGGCGGTGAAGGGGAAGTTCGTCTTCTTCAACCACACCATGACGGTGGCCGCGGACTACGGGCGCTTCGCGGGGCTGCGCTCACGAGGCCCCGCCGTCGCCGCGAAGCACGGGGCGGTGGGCGCGCTGGTTCGCTCGCTGGCCACGGCGTCGCTGCGCACGCCGCACACGGGCGCGACGAACTTCCCCAGTGAGGGGCCGCGAATCCCTGCGGCGTCGGTGGCCACGGAGGACGCGGACCTGCTCCACCGGCTGCTGGCGGGTGGCCCGGTGCGCGTGAAGCTGATGCTGGGCAGCTCCGAGCTGCCGGACGCGGATTCCTCCAACGTCGTGGCGGAGATTCGCGGCCGGGAGAAGCCGCAGGAAATCGTGCTCATCGGCGCGCACCTGGATTCGTGGGACGTGGGCACGGGCGCGCATGACGACGGCGCGGGCGTGGTGATGGTGATGGAGGCCGCGCGCCTCATCGCGAAGCTGCCGCAGGCGCCCCGGCGCACGGTGCGGGTGGTGCTCTTCATGAACGAGGAGAACGGCCTGCGCGGTGGGCGGGCCTATGCGGAAGCGCACGCCGCGGAGCTGCCTCGGCACGTGGGCGCGTTGGAGATGGACGCGGGCGGCGGGCGGCCCGTGAGCGTCAGCGTGCGCGCGGGCGAGGGCGGGCAGGACCTGCTGCGCCCGTGGCTGCCGCCGCTGACGGCGCTGGGCGTGACGCAGTTCTCCGCGCGCGAGGCGGGTGGGGCGGACATCAGCCCGCTGATGCCCGCGCGCGTGCCCTTCTTCGGCGTGGAGGTGGACAGCAGCCGCTACTTCGACGTGCACCACACGGAGGCGGACACGCTGGACAAGGTGGATCCGCAGGACCTGGCGCGCAGCACCGCCGCCGTGGCGTGGATGACGTACGCGCTGGCGGAGATGCCCGGCACGCTCACGCGTCCCGAGGCGCCGGCACCGCGTGGGCCTGTGCCGGCGCCCGCGCAGCAGTCGAAGACCTCGGGGAACTGAGGGGGCAGCTTGGGGGGAGGCCAGCCGGGACGCCCTTGGAGCGCATTGTTCGTTAATTTTGTCGATATTGGCCGTTTTCGGCCAATATGCGCACGTATCTTGCGCATATCTGCGTATTATCGACAGAGTTAATGGACTCGACTGCGGAGTTTCGAGAAGCATTCTGGAAGCAGGACCTCCGATTGCCTCGGGGGGTGGAACTCCTGCGCCAAGACGTCTTCCTGTTGCCGCGCAGAGGACCTGGTGGGCAGGCGGTCTATGAACTCGCCGAGGTGGTTCTCCCCCAGGTACGAGTGCCGGTCCTGATGGCCTACCGCGCGCCGTTGCTCCCGGCGGACGTTCACTCACTTCGGGAACGCCTGCGCGCGGCGAGCGTGGCGCTGGACCGGCGGGATGGGACCGCCGAGCGCCTGCCCGTTGTCCGCATCCCGATGATTGCGACGGATTCCGCGTCATCTGGAGTCATCGCGGCCTGCGAGCATGAAGACGTCGCATTGGTCGATCAGCGAGGAACATTCTTCCTGCGCTCAGGCAGCACCTTCATTCGTGTACAGGGGCGCGAACCGTCGCAGCGGCGTCCCCGTGAGCCGGTGTTCCACGGGAAGGGGTGCCGCATTGTCCGGACCCTGTTGCAGTCGCCGGGAGAAGCGCAGACGGTCCGCGCGTTGTCGGAGCGGACGCAGACCAGTTACTCCTATGCGTACGGCGTCGTCCGCCACCTCGTGCTCGATGGGTATGTCGAGCCGGTCGGCAAGCGGAGTGGGTTTCGGCTGAGGGCTCCCGTGCGCCTGCTGAGGGCGTGGATGGCAAGTGGCGAGAAGACCTCCGTGACACTGGACGGTTTCAACGCGCCTTCCACCACGCCGGAGTTGTTGGGGAAGGGCCTTGAGCGATTGAAGGCCCAAGGCATTCGGGGCATCTACACGCTGGCGAGCGCCTTGCTACCTGAAGAGCGCTTCGTGTCGGGACTGCCTCACGGGCTCTATCTCACGGGCTCTATCGACGCGGCTGTCGAAGCCTTCGGGCTGCGCCGGCTGATGCCTCATAACTTCTGGGTGCTGCGGGCAGAGCCCTCGGCTGAGACGGATGCCGGGGGGGTCTTCTTTTCGCCACGAACGCTTCCTCATGGCCCGGGTGTGGCGTTGCCTCAGTTGACCGTGGACTTCCATCAAAGTGGGGGGCGCGGCAAGGAGCAGGCGGATGAGCTGGTGCGGCAATTCGCACGGGCGCTGCCCATTCCAGAGGATGCGCCATGACCGAGCAGGAGCAGTTCGAAGAGATTCTGCGAGAACTGGGCGAACTCCTGCTGCAACTGGGAGATCTCTCCTGGAACGTCGTGCTCATCGGTGGGCAGGTGCTCGCGTTGGAGTCGCTCCGCAAGGGTGGGTCGGGGGTCATCGCCGTCACGACCGACACAGGAGCCGTGATTGAGCGCGGCTATTCCCACGAGCCTGATCTGCTCTTCGACATGGATGGCACCGAGTTCGGGGCGGAGCGTCTACCTGAGGTCCTCAAGCTCCGGGGGTACGAGCGAACGCGCAGTTTTCGTTGGTCGAAAACCCTTCCGGGAGGGGTGATGCACCTCGACCTGTTCGCACCTGCTGGAGTCGATTTGGAACAACTCCCCACGAACATGACGCCGCTGCCTGATGCGCGGTTGGCGCTGCGTGGAAGTCAGCCCGTGTTTCTCCCAATGGGAGAGACCTCGCTGCGAATCCGGCTGCCGGACGCAGTTGGATTCCTCTCGATGAAGGTTCGCGCCAAGTTGGAGCAGCGGCCAACGGAGACCAAGGACTGCTTCGACATCTTTGCCTACGTCAAGCTCGTGGGGCTGGATGACGTGCGCGCATCACTGAAGCAGGCCGGCGAGGAAGGGCAGGCGCTCCGTGCCAAACTGCAGCGCTTGTTCTGGAGCACGGATGCCGCAGGTGTGCTGGATATCATTGCCTATGCAGAAGGACTCGAAGAGGTCGACCGGGCTTTGCTCGCTCAGGCGGCCGTCGACTTGTTCGCGGATCTCTAAGCTCACTTCCGGTCAGTCGACGACCTCGGGAAACTGAGGGCGACTTGGGGGCCCTTGGATTTCCGAGGCACCCCTTGGAGCATGGCGTCGTCGGCGTCACGCGGGTGGTTGCTCAGCCTACGGGCCTCGTCTGCGTTGGCGTATGTCTTGCTTGGCTCGGACAGTCACTGGTTCGTGGGAGGACATTCATGATGAAGCAAGGCAAGCGTGTTCCGGGGCTGAAGTGGATCATCGCCGCGTTCATCCTGGCGGGCTGTCGTGGCGCCGAAGGCGAGGTGCCCCCGTCGAATGAATCCAGGCTGTCGTTGAAGGAGGGCCAGGTGCTCGGCCCTGCATGCACTGGAGAGCAGAAGCAATGCCCAGAGGGGCTCTCCTGCGCCTCGTTCAACCTGGGCGCTGGCCCCGAAGTCCGCTGCGTCCAGTCCCCGGAAATCTGTGACTTGTTCAAGTGCAGCAGCGGCGAGTGCGTGGTGCTGGAGAGCCACCCGATCCAGGTTCGTTGCAGCGGCTCCTGAGCCGCGCGGCCGCTACGGCTCCGGCGCGGACTGGAGGCGCCGGCGCTTGCGGCGCAGGTGCTGCTCCGGCAGGAACAGCGTCACCAGCAGCGCCGCACCGGCGATGAACAGGGCCACGTGGTACACGGCGGAGACGCCGCGAGTGAACGCCATCTTCAACGCCCGGCCCGCCGCGTCCACCGCCGCCAGCGCCTGCCGCTCCTCCGCGTCCACCTTCGCCCGGGCCTCGGGGACGACGGCCGTCCGCCGTTCGGCGTCGAACTCCGCGCGCACCCGCGCCTTCACCTCCTCCGCGCGGAACACCTGTCCGGTGGGGCCGCCTTCGCCACTGACGCCCGGCGCGGCGCGCATCACCTCGGCCTTCACGGTGTCCGGGAGCGCGGCGGTGGCCTGCGCCATGCGCGTCTCCAGCTCCGAGGACAGCGTGGACGCGAACACCGTCCCCAGCAGCGCCACGCCCAGCGTCATGCCCAACTGCCGGAAGAACGTGGCCGCCGCCGTGCCCACGCCAATCTGGTCTGGCGGCACCGCGTTCTGGATGGCCATCGTGTAGAGCGGAATCGAAGGCCCCAGGCCCAGGCCCACCAGCACCATCTTCGCCGTCACCTCCGCCTGGGTGGAGTCCGGCGTCAGCGTGAAGGCCATGACGGCGAAGCCCGCAATCAGCAGCACCAGCGAGCCCAGCAGCAGCGCCTTGTAGCGGCCCACCCGGGACACGAGCTGCCCGCTCAACACGTTCCCCGCCACCACGCCCAGCGTCAGCGGCATGACCGTGAGCCCCGAGCGCGTCGCCGACAGCCCCACCACGTTCACCATGAACAGCGGCAGGA
Organism: Myxococcus xanthus; assembly: GCF_006402735.1. NCBI lineage: Bacteria > Pseudomonadati > Myxococcota > Myxococcia > Myxococcales > Myxococcaceae > Myxococcus > Myxococcus xanthus. The sequence continues at coordinate 109,347 of NZ_CP017174.1, forward strand.
AGACGACGCCCGACAGGAACGCCCCGCCGATGATGAACACCGCCGCGTTGCCCGCGCTGAAGGCCCGCAGGCGGAACAGCTTCAGGTCGAGCAGGGGCTCGGGCGCGCGCCGCTCCGCCCAGAGGAAGGCCGCCAGGCCCACCGCCGACAGCGCGAACAGGCCCAGGATGCGCCACGACGTCCATGCCCAATCGCCGCCGTCTTGCTTCCCCAGGCTGAGCGCCAGCAGCAGCGGCACCAGCGCCACCGCGAGCGTGAACGCCCCCACCAGGTCCAACCCACCCCGGGAATCACGCTGGGGCTTCAGCCGTGGCATGCGCAACAGCACCAGCGCCAGCGCCACCGCGCCCACGGGCAAGTTGATGAAGAACACCCAGTGCCAGCCCAGGTGGTCGGTGATGAACCCACCGGCCAGCGGCCCCACCACGCTGGCCAGGCCGAACATGGCGCCGAAGAGGCCCTGGTACTTGCCTCGCTCACGCGGCTCGAAGAGGTCGGCCACCACCGCCAGCGCGGCGGTGAACAGCGCCGCGCTGCCCAGCCCCTGCACGGCGCGGAAGAGGATGAGCGCCACCGTGGAGCGCGCCACGCCGCACAGGAAGCTGCCCGCGAGGAAGATGACGATGCCCGCGGCCAGCACCGCGCGCCGGCCCAGCAGGTCCGACAGCTTGCCCCACACGGGCACCATCATCGTCGACGCGACGAAGTACGACGTGGTGAGCCACGGGTAGAGCGAGGCGGGGATTCGCAGGTCCGCCTGGATGGCCGGCCCCGCGGTGGCGACAATCGTCTGGTCCAGCGCGGCGAGCAATAGCCCCAGCACCGCGCCCAGCAGGGTGAAGACCTTCTGGGCGCGCGTGAACGCCGGGAAGGCGGATGGCGCATCGGCGGTGGCGGGAGCGGCGGACGGGGCCATGTGTCGCGGTGGCTCCCGGGACAGGGAGCGCCAGGGGAAAGGTGGGGACGTTCCTACCAGACGGCCACCAGCAGAGCCCCTTTGCGGCACCAGATGTTTCCGTGCGGCGGCAAGATTGCGCCCGTTCCGGCGCCGCGAGGGCGCGCGCGCCGGGAGATGCCCCGCACCGGGCAAGCACTTCGCGTTGCGTGGAGTGAACGGTCTATACGCTGCGGACGTCCAATCCCAGACGTCGCGAGGGACCGGCCCGCGACGCGTTTCCCGGACAACACCCCATGCAACGCATTCGCGCTGTCGCCCTGACCTCGCTGCTGGCCGTTTCACTCTGCGCCTGTGATGACCCCGTGGAGCCGGGGGAACCCGACTCGGGCACGCCGGATGCCGGGCAGCCCGACGGAGGGGCGCCCGACGCAGGCGCTCCCGATGCGGGTGAGCCAGACGCGGGAGCCGGGGACGGAGGCACGTTCCTCTCCGAGGTGCCGCTCTGGCAGGTGGAGCACGACCCCGCGCACGCCACCGGTTGCTTCGGCCGCTCCATCGCGCTGGGCGACGTGAATGGCGATGGCCAGAGGGACCTGGTCGTCGCCGCGCCCCCGTGTCTTTCGCTCACGAGAGACCCCGGCCGGGTGTCGCTCTTCGCGGGTGAGGCGCCGTACTTCTCCACGCAGGGGGTGACGGCGGTGATGGATTGGCGCAACGCGAACTCGAGGACCAATGGCAACCGGATGACGGTGTCCACGGGCAACGTGGACGGGGACGACTTCGCGGACGTGCTCGTCTCCGGCCAGTACGGCGCGCTCGTCTTCAAGGGCCAGGCGGACCTGGCCAGCGTCTTCACCGAGCCCGCGTTCGTGGTGCCCGGCGGCGGCGTGTACAACAACGCCGTCTTCGCGGACGTCAACGGGGACGGCCTGGATGACGTGGTCAGCGTGAGGGGGCTGGCGGTGTCCGTCTTTCTGGCCACGCCCGGCGCGCCGGGCGGGCCCTTCACCCTGGTGGAGCGCGCGGAGCCGCTCTACACCGGCTCCGTCCGCCGCGCGGGAGACGTGGACGGGGATGGGGCACAGGACCTCGTGCTGTCGAGTTCGATGGGGGATGGCTATTCGCTGGTGCCTGGCTGCAAGTCCGGCAGTCCCGGGCCGTGTGAGGGCGGGCTCGCGGCGCAGCCCTTCTGGACGGTGGGCAGCCAATCGCTGAGCCTCTTCCCGGACCTGAATGGGGACGGGGTGCCGGAGCGCTTCACGGGGCCGGGCGGTGGCACGGTGCGGCTCCACCTGTCGGAGGCGGGCGGCGGTTATGCCTCCGCCCCGACGTGGTCCGCCATGGGCGACCCCGTCTTCGCGAACTTCGGCTCATCCATCACCTCGGTGGGGGACGTGGACGGAGACGGCCAGCGCCAGGACTTCGTCGTGGGCTCCGACGGGCGGCTGTACTTCTACTCACCGGCGGAAGGGGTCTCCTCGGCGCTGAATCCCGTGTGGTCCTGGCCCCGCGCGGACGTCCTGCCGCAGGGGTACGAAGGCTTCAACCGCTTCGCCGTCATCCCGCCGGGAGACCTGAACGGCGACGGCTTCGATGACCTGGTGGCGGGCTTGGCGCCCCCGACGGGGCTCGTCGGCGGGCCGGCGGGCCGGGTCGTCATTCTCGGTGGTGGCCAGGTGCCCGCGGAGCCGGCGACGGCACCGTATCTGCCGCCAGTGGCGGGATGTGGCCTGACGCTGGACCCGGAGCACGGCAAGGCGGACCTCGCCGTGGACGCGGACGTGCTGGCCCGCACGTTGTACGTGGAGCGCCGCACCTTCGCCGCTGACTCCTGCGAGATACTGGAGGGCTGCGTGCCCGCGCCCGGTGAGCGGCGCCTGCTGCGCTTCAGCACCTCCATCCAGAACCTGGGCTCGGCGGCGGCCGTGGTGCCCGGCTGGGACGAGCGGCCGGACCTCTACATCTGGGACGAGTGCCACGGCCATGACCACCTCACCAACTTCGCCCAGTACGCGCTGCGGGACGCGCAGGGCAACGAAGTCGTGGAGGGCCGCAAGCAGGGCTTCTACCTCATTGACTACCAGCGCCAGTGCGATGACGCGGCGCCCTACCTTCTCTCATTCGACCGGATGAGCATCTCCGTCGGCTGGACGGACATCTACGTCGCCGACATCCCCTGTCAGTGGATTGACATCACCGACCTGACGGACGGCACGTACTCCCTGCGCGTGGGCGTGGATGAGCAGGACATCATCGAGGAAGCGGACGTGCTCCCCAACGAGGCCATCCTGAACGTCCGCATCCAGGGCGATTCCGTGACGGTCGTCCCGTAGTCCCAGCGGCCTTCCGTTCCCGCCCCGCGTGGAGACAGGGGGTGGCCGCGCGGGCGCATGCTGGGTGTGGGGGCCGGCACGTCCCGGGAGTGGGACACCTACACGGATGGGCCGGGAACCGCTTCGCGCGGGGTTCCAGACGGATTTCCGTCACGCTGCATTTGCACCGAGGGAATGTCGCGTGCAATCACCCGTTCCGGGGCCCGTATCAACAGCGCGACGTGCAACGCAGCGGAGAAAATCTGACGTGAGCATCCGGGTCGATGTGTGGGAGGGGGCGCGCATCGCGCTGTTCTCGCTCCGTTCCAACCGCCTGCGGACCGTGCTGACGACGGTGGGCATTGGCGTGGGCGTGTGCACGCTGCTGGCCATTGTCGGCATCATCCAGGGCATCAACCGCTCCTTTGAGGACCAGCTTTCGAGCATTGGCGCCAACACGCTCCAAATCTCGAAGTTCCCCTGGACGCTCAACGGCGACTGGTGGTCGTACCGCAACCGCAAGGACCTGAGCGCGGACCTGGTGCCGCCCATCCTCAACGCGTCCGAGCACGTGCTGGCCGCGGCGCCGCTCTTCTTCGAGCGCGTGGAGGGCCGCTTCCTGGACCGCAAAATCGGCTCGGTGCTGCTGGTGGGCACCACGCCGGACTACGCCACGGTGGGCTCGTTCACCCTGGAGCGGGGCCGCTTCCTCACCCACGCGGACGTGGACAACCGGGCGCAGGTGGCCGTCATCGGCGCGGAGCTCGTGCGCTCGCTCTTCCCCGGAGTGAACCCGGTGGGGCAGCGCATCCTCTTCGAGGGCAAGCCCTTCCGCGTGGTGGGAACACTGGAGGCCAAGGGCACCATCCTGGGAGAGAACCAGGACCTGGTGGTGATGGTGCCCTTCCGCACCTTCCTGGCGCACTTCGGCAAGAAGCGCTCACCCAACATCGCGGTGGCCCTCACGTCGCCGGAGCATGCGCCAGCGGTGGTGGACAAGCTCACCGCGGTGCTCCGCCGGGAGCGCAACACGCCGCCGGGGCTGCCGGACGACTTCGCCATCAACCGGCCGGACCAGTTGGCCAGCATGTACGCGCAGCTCACCGGGGCGCTCTATGGCGCGGCCATGGGCGTGGGCCTCATCACGCTGCTGGTGGGCGGCATCGGCATCATGAACATCATGCTGGTGTCGGTGCGCGAGCGGACGCGGGAGATTGGCGTCCGCCGGGCGCTGGGGGCCCGCAAGCGCACCATCATCCTCCAGTTCCTGATGGAGGCCTCCTGTGTGTCCGCCCTGGGCGGCACCATGGGGACGGTGGTGGGCCTGGGGCTGGCGCGCATCGTGTCCTTGATTACACCCCTGGCGGCGGCGGTGGAGCCGCTGACGGTGGTGGCTGGCGTGGGGTTCGCGGCGATGGTGGGGCTGCTGTTCGGCATCTGGCCGGCGGCGCGGGCGGCGAACCTGGACCCGGTGGAAGCGCTTCGCCACGAGTGATGGACGGGAGACGGCGGCGATGATGGCAATCTGGGACACCCTGCGGCTGGCGTTCGGAACGTTCCGTTCCAACCTGCTGCGCTCATTCCTGACGCTGCTGGGCATCGTCATTGGCGCCACCACGGTGGTGTCGATGATGGGGCTCATCGAGGGCCTGCGCATCCAGGTGAACGAGAGCATGTCCGAGCTGGGCTCCGACTGCTTCCAGGTGCAGCGGCTGCCTTTCGGCGGAAACCTGTCCCTGGCGGAGCTGGCGCGGCGGCCCCGGCTGAACGAGGGCGATTTGGAGGCCATCCGGCTGCAGCCGTCGGTGCTGCTGGCGGCGGCGGAGGACTCCAAGGGTGGACAGAAGGTGTCCACGCAGCAGCGCGAGTCGCGCCCCAATGTGACTATTTGGGCCGGCACGCCGGAGTACTTCCAGACGAACTCGGTGGTGGTGGAGTTCGGGAGGCCCTTCACGGACGCGGAGTACCTGGACGGCCGCCGCGTGGCGGTGATTGGCCAGGACCTGGCGGACACGTTGTTCCCGGGCGTGCAGCCCCTGGGGCAGAACATCCGCATCCTGGGGCGCAGCTTCCAGGTGATTGGCACGCTCAAGCGCCGCGGCAGCTTCATGGGCGGAGGCAGCCAGGACAACCAGGTGATGATGCCGCTGTCCGTCTACAAGGCGCTGTTCGGGGTGCGCAACTACCGGGTGAGCGTCCAGGCCCAGTCGGCGGAGGTGCTCCAGCGCGCGCAGGACGAGGTGACGCTGCTGATGCGGCGGCGCCACAACCTGAAGCCGCTGGAGGAGGATGACTTCTTCGTGTTCTCCAACGAGAGCGCCACGGAGATGTTCAACAACATCTCGAAGGTGATTTCCGCGGCCAGCTTCGGCGTGTGCATGCTGTCGCTGCTGGTGGGCGGCATCGGCATCCTGAACATCATGCTGGTGGCGGTGACGGAGCGCACCCGGGAGATTGGCATCCGCAAGGCGCTGGGCGCGAAGAAGCGCCGCATCCTCGCGCAGTTCGCCATCGAGGCGGTGGTGCTGTCGCTGGTGGGTGGCGTGTTGGGCGTGGGCCTGGGCATGGGCCTGGCGCACCTGGCGAAGTGGATGGTGGGGCTGCCCGCGCAGGTGCCGGCCTGGGCGGTGATGCTGTCGCTGGCCATGAGCAGCGGCGTGGGCCTGCTGTTCGGCATCTACCCGGCCGCGCGCGCCGCGAAGCTGGACCCCGTGGAGGCCATGCGGACGGACTGACGCCACGCCGGTGCCGCAGGGTGGCTGGGAATGAAACGGGGCCTCCTCCGCGCGGTGCGGAAGAGGCCCCAGGTGTTTCAGCACGTGTGTCCGGGGATTACGGACACGGGGTGCCGCAAATCCACTCACCGGTGATGGGGTGCTTGTAGCAGGGCGGCTGGCAGTCGTCGGCGACGGCCGTGGCCGGCGTCATGGTGATTCCCAGGCCCAGCACGGCGGCGGCGGCGGTGAGGACGACGGCGATTCGGAGGTGCTTGCGAGCAGTCATTGCGGTCTCTCCAACAGCGGTGTCCGTACAGCGCGGCGGAGTGTGGAGCCCAGGTCTGACAATCACAATGCGCCGCGTGTCACACGCACTGCGTCTGAGACTGCAAGGACTTGGGCGGTGCACAACGCGTGTGTGTGTGAAGCAGATGCAGCGGAACTATTGCGTGTGTCCGTCTGGGCGAGGTCCACTGCCTGCCCATTGATAGCCCAACGTCGCGCCCACGCCGATGAATCCCAGGGCGATGAGCTGACGGCCGCTCTTCAAGCGGGCGCTGGGCTTGGACAGCTTCACCAGGGACTCGTGGACGATGACGCCCAACAGCGTGCCCAGCGCCGCGCCGCCGAGCGCGCCCAGGTAGGCACGGCCCGGATGGTGACTCTTGCCAAAGGCGAGCTCGCCCAGGCCCCACGTCCCGAGTGCGGTCAGGGGCGGTGTCAGCACGAAGCCGCCGCTGAAGGCCACGGTCTCCAATTCCATCCACCGCCCCGGGCTGGGCGCCGCGGGGCGGAAGAAGAGGAGCCGCGAGGGGATGGCGCCCAGGAGCATTCCCGCCGCCGTCTCCGTCGCGGTGGCACCCACGCGCGTGTCCCCGCCCACGCGGCTGGCGCCCCAGACGCCGGCCACGGGAAGCAACGCGAGCCCTCCGTGCGCCACCCAGGCCCCCTTGGGGAGCGGCACGTCCTCCGGTTCGATGTACGTGGGCACGGCCGCTCTTTCCGGTGACGGGGCGGCGGGCGTGTCGAAGTACTTGGAACGAGGCTCGGAAGGTGGGGTGTCGCGCAGCGGTGCGTCCGCGGCGACCGCGTGACTCACGGTGGGCAGCAGGCAGCCCAGCAGCAGCGTGCACGCGAGGGTGGAGCGTCGGTGAGAAGGCACGTTGGGCATTGGCGACACGCGGTGTGTCCCGAAGGTGAGCACGCGGGGCGGGGGCTTCCACCCTCACGGTGGAGATGTGCCGTTTACGCGGCTCGGGGTGTCTTCCGTGAGACATCGGCAGGTGCGCCGCGGGCCATGGGCGCTTAGCTTCCGGCAGTGAAGCTCGCCTGGCTCGTGCCCGTGGTGTTGATTGCCGCTGGGTGCCCCGCTCCCAATCACCGGCATGACCTGCGCCTGCGCTCATTGCCGGGAAGCAGCCCGGAGGCGCGTTCGCTCGCGTTCTTCCAGTCGCTGGGCGTGGCGCTGGTGCCGGGCCACCGCGTGGAGCTGGTGGAGAACGGCTTCATCTTCGACGCCATCGAAGAGGAGATTCTCGCCGCGCACACCAGCATCCACATCACCAGCTACATCTGGCGGCCCGGTGAGCCGTCGGACCGGCTGGTGCGGGCGCTGGCGGCGCGGCGGCCCGGGGTTGCGTGCCGCGTGCTCGTGGACCCGTTGGGCAGCGTCAACTTCGAGGCGGTGATGCCCGCGCTGGCGGCCAGCGGCTGTGACGCGCGCTACTTCCGGCCCATCCAAGGTGACTTCGTGGCCCTGGACGCGGTCCGTCTCCGGGCGCGGAGCCACCGGAAGCTGGTGGTGCGGGATGGCGAGGTGGGCATCACGGGTGGCTGGGGCATCTGGAAGAGCTGGATGGGGAATGCGCAGGGCGCGGATTACTGGCGCGACATGAACATCCGCGTGGAGGGCCCGGCCGTGCGGGACATGCAGGTCGCCTTCGCCCAGAACTGGCAGGAGTCAGGTGGGGATTTCCTGCCCGCGACCGACTTCCCGGAGCCGCGCTACGCAGGGGACGCGCGCGCGGGCTTCGTGGCCAGCACGGACAACCGGTTCCTGTCGGACGCGCGGCGAATGACGCTGCTCACCATCGCGGCGGCGAAGGAGCGGCTCTGGATTGCGAACTCGTACTTCATCCCCTCCGACGCCATCAGTGACATGTTGTTGGAGAAGGTGAAGCAGGGCGTGGACGTGCGGGTGCTGGTGCCCGGGCGGCACCATGACGTCGGGCCGGTGCACGCGGCGCAGCGGGCGACGTATGCGCGCTTGCTGGAGGGTGGCGTGCGCATCTGGGAGTACGAGCTGTCGATGATGCATTCCAAGACGATGCTCGTGGATGACTCCCTGTCCGTCGTGGGCTCCACCAACATGGACCCGCTGGCGTTGACGACGTTGGAGGAGTGCTCGGTGGTGGTGGAGGACCCGGCGCTGGCGGCGCAGCTCGCCGCATCTTTTGAGAAAGATTTACGCCACTCGCGAGAAATTCACTGGAGCGGGTGGAGGCGGCGCGGGCTCTTGCAGAAGCTGGGCGAGCGGCTGCCGTGGTTCATCGGCAACTATCTCTGACGCAGCAGTGCAGGGCCGGATGGTAGAAACCGGGCATGGCTCGCGCCCGCCCGACATCGCCTCGTTGCCCCCGCTGTCATGCGCCCATCGTCCTCGAGGAAGGCCGGGTGCTCTACACCTGTGGCTACTGCAACGCCTCCATCGACACGCAGGGCGAGAAGGCGCCGCGTCCCGAGTATCAGGCGCCGGCCTCGACGGGGGCGGGAGGGAACACGGGCGGCCTGTTGGTGGGAGGCATCCTGTCGCTCTGCTTCACGGCGGGGCTCGTGGCCTTTTACAGCTTCAGCTCCGTCACGGAGTCCACCAGCGGGCCCACCCCCACGAGCGTCCCGGAGCCGTCTCCCGTCGTCGTGGCGCCGCCACCGGTGGCGGAGAAGAAGGCGAAGTTCCAATGGGACTCCCAGGGTGTTCCCCTCGCCGTGGACCTCAACGGTGACGGAACGGACGACATCATCGGCCGTATCCGTCGCCTCAGTCTCGTTCCCGGAAAGACGGAGACGCGCAACCAGGTTGCCGCGTTCGATGGGAAGTCGCTCGACCTGCTCTGGGAAGCGGACCTCGAGGGGACGATCTCGGACTTGTCCGGCGCGGTGCACGTCGTTCACCAGGGCGGCCGCGTGGTGATGAGTGAGCCGGGCGCGGTGCATCTCCTCGAGCCGAAGACAGGCAAGCCGCTGGGGCGGGTGGCGCTCTCGGACAAGCCCAGCAGGCTCTGCATCCCGAAGGGCGACACCGAGTCCGTCTGGGTCGAGGTGGTGGATGGGCAGAACCTCCTGTTCAACACGAAGACGGCGACCGCCCGGCCCGCCATCGAGCCTCCGCCCCCCTGCGCGCCGGTCAAATGGAGCCACCATCTCTGTTTCGTTCCGGTGTTCAGGAAGAGTCCCGTCCCTTGTGCGCGCCCGCGCAACCTTCCCGCCGTTCCCGGATTCCGGGCGGAGAACGTCTACAAGCTCGAGGACCTGGACGTCGCGATGGGTGCACGGAGCCCTGGGAGCCGGGTGCCCATGGTGGCGGTGTTCCGGCGGGGCGAGAAGGCCGCGCTGTGGGCGGAGAACGTCGCCGACATGGACCCCAGGAACGTGAAGGAGTCCACGGTGGACGTCGTCGACTTCTCCGAGGACTCGCTCTTCATGGTCTACGCGTTGAAGGAGGGCGGGGAGCAGCTCGTTCGTAGGGACCTGCTGAAGGGGAGCGTGGGGTGGGACGTCCCCATTCCCAACTCCCGGAGCGGCTCGGGGGTGTCCCAGATTCGGGAGCACGGTGGGCGCATCTATGTCCCTCACTGGGTGTGGCTGGATGTCTTCGACGCGAAGACGGGCAACCTGATTGGCACCCTGGGCGCGTGGTGACGCCGACGCAGTGTCGGCCTGCACGCAGACATGAGCGCGGCTGGCTGGGGTGAAATCGCGCGGACGCGCGGCCAGTCGTAGAGTTCCGGGCCATGGACACCCGGCATGTCGTGGAGCGGGCCCTCGTTCGCGAGGCACGGCCCGAGGATGACGCGGTGGTGGGGGACTTGTTGGTGGAGGCCTTCCTCACCCAGTACGCGAAGAAGCTCCCGGACGTCGTCTATGGCGACGAGCGCAAGCGCGAGCTGCGGGACGTCGCGTCCCGGCGCAAGGTGGCCACCGTGCTGGTGGCCGAGGTGGACGGGCAGGTGGTGGGCACTGTCGCGCTCTTCAAGCCGGGCGCGCCGGGCTCCGAGGCCTGGCTGCCCAACGCCGCCGACCTGCGCGGGCTGGCCACCGCCGTGAGTCACCATGGCACCGGGCTGGCCCGGCCGCTCATGGACGCCGCCGAGGCCCTGGCCCGGGAGTGGGGCGTGGACGCCGTGTGCCTCCACGTCCGAAGGGGCGCGGAGGGCGTGGGGCGCATGTACCTGCGGCGGGGCTTCGTGCGCGAACCCGTGGGCGACCTGGACCTGCCCACGGTGTTCCTCGAAGGCTACGTGCTGCGCTTCAAGAAGGACTGACTTCAGCCGCGCAGCGGCAGGGTGAAGGCGAGCTGGAAGCGCGTGCCCGCGTGCTCCGGGCGGACGGTCGCGGTGACGTGCACGCCGCGGCCGTTGTCCGTGGCCACCAGCTGGCCGCGCAGCTGCCCGTTCTCCGTGGCGCCCCGGAAGAGGAACACCTCCGCGGCCTGCGAGAAGATGGCGTCCACGTCGTCGCCGCCGGTGCCCGCGGGGAGCTGGTCCCGCACCCAGGTAGCGAAGCGCACGATGCGCCCGGTGAGCAGCTGCGCGGGCAGCGGCACCGCGTAGCCTCCGCCGAAGACCATGGGCGCGGCGGCCAGCAGCACCGCGTCCGCGTTGCGCCCGCTGCCCAGGCCCAGGATGCCGCGCTCCTCCAGCCGCGCCTGCGCCCGGATGGGGAGGAAGTGCTCGGTGGGAATGCTCAGCCCGGTATCGCGGCCGGTGGGCAGCTCCCACATGGCGGGCGCCTTCAGTCCGCCCTGCTGGCCCATGATGCGCGCGAAGGCGCTGGTGTCCCGGAAGCTGGCCGCCAGCATCGCCGCCACCGCCAGCGCGGGGCTGGTGAAGCTCACGCGCCGGGCCGCGCCGCGACCCTCGCTGGCCACCACCGCGCGGTTGATGACGGCGCACAGCCAGCGCGCGGACTCGTCCTGGCGCAGCTCCGTCCAGGCCTCGGAGACCTGCTCGCGTTCCTCTTCCAGCGCCGTGGCCAGCTCCGCCTGCGCCACGCCCAGGAGCGGCGCGGACACGGCGGCCACCACCGGAAGCTGCGCGCGCTCGCCCATCGCCGCGAGCTTGCCCAGGAGGGCGACGTCGTCGGTGGCATCCACGATGAAGACGGCGTCAGGGCGTTCGAAGGGCTCGGCGCCTAGCGCGCCCTGCACGGCGTCCAGCAGCCCGGCGCGCGCCACGTCCAGCACCTCCACGGAGATGCCCGAGGAGGCGGGCACCTGGTCCAGCAGCCACTTGAGGCCGCGCCACCCGGACTCCAACTGGGCCACGGGCTCGGCGCCGAGCAGGTCCTTCGCCGTGAGGAGCAGCGCTTCCTCCACCAAATCCCGGGCCGTCTGCCGGGTGGCGGCCTCCGGCGTGACGACGGGCGCGGGCGTGGCGGGCACGCGCGGATTGATGGCGCGCAGGAAGGCATCCACCGCGCGGGACGCGGCGGCGGGCGTGCTCGCGTCGGCGCGGCTGAGGAGCGTCTCCACCAGGTCCTCGCCAGATTCGGTGGGCGCGGCCGGAGCGGTGGGCGCGGCCGGTGGGGCGGAGGCGGCGCGCAGGGCCTCGGCCACCGCGTCCGGCAGGCGGCCCGGGCCGGTGACGGTGGCCACGCGCGTGGCGGCCTCCTCGGGCGTCAGCGTGCGCAGCGGGTCGGACGTGGACAGCGATTCGTGCAGGTGCTGCAGGGCGCGCAGCTCCGGGACGCGGGTGATGACGTCCGCGAAGCTGAATGCGCGGAGCCGGTCGAAGGACAGCTCGACGGTGCGCGTGTCACCTGCTCCGAGCCGGTCAGCCACGGTGACGCGGAGCCCGCTGGCGGCGCGCGTGAGCTCATCCCCGAAGGTGTTCACCGTGAGCGGGAAGCGCCGACCCGAGGGAGACGGGGAGAAGGCACCCACCACCAGCCAGCGCACGCGCGCGCTCTCGGCACTGCTTCCGTTCTGGCTCATGTCCCGCATCCCCTCCACGACGAGAAGGCCGCTACGTTAGCGCGCCAGCATGTCGGCACGGCTGCCGGACGGAGCCTGGTGACTGCGACCACCGCCCCCCTGACGGCAGTCACCAGGGGCCAGGGCCTCGCGGGGCGCGGGCGCTCCCGGGACTCAAGTGAAATCAATGACTTGGCGGGTGAACGAGGGCTCCTGGTGGTTGGCACACCTGCTGCTACTGGTGCGTGGGTCGCCTACAGCAGCCCTCCAACCCCTCCCCGAAGGAACTTCCCCATGCGCCTCTCTCCTCTCAGCGGCTCCGCCTCTTCCGCCGTCCGCTCCCCGGCCCAGGATGTCTCCGTCTCCCGGCCTTCCGCGTCGCTGTCGGGTCCCTCGAGTGCTTCGGCCCAGAAGCCGTCGCTGGGGCGCATCGGGATGCAGCAGGATGGCTTCGACCTGGGCGGCGGCAAGGCCGCGTCCGTGGGAAAGCTGCTTGAGGGAGCCATGGCGATCATCAGCACGCTCACCCAGCTCCAGCAGGCCATGCAGGGCGGCGCGGCCGGTGGCGCGCAGGGCGCTTCGTGCGGCCAGGGCTCGTCCCCGTCCAAGTGCTTCTCGGACAGCTCCTTCTCGCCCGCGTCGGCCTGCGGTGGCCGTCCTCCCGTGGAGCTGAACCCCAGCGCTCAGGGCCCGTCTCCGTTCATGAATGATCCGGTGGAGGGCCTCATGTCGGCGCCGCCGGCGGGTGGCCCCGCGCCCGCTCCGGTGAGTGGCATCGAGGGCGCGCCTGTTCCGGTGGGTGGCCCCGCGCCTGTTCCGGTGGGCGGCATCGAGGGCACGCCGGTGGGGGGCTCCGCGCCCGCGCCGGTGGGCGGCATCGGCGCGGCGCCCTCGGTGGGCGCGAACACGAGTGCCGGCGGCGCGAGCCTGGGCGGCAACCTGCCTCCGGCGCTGGAGAAGCTGCGTCCGGCGCTCGAGTCCGCGGCGGCCAAGACGGGCGTGCCGGTGGAGATGCTGGCCGCGCAGGTGTGGGCGGAGTCGCGCGGTGACGTGGCCGCCACGTCCACCAACGGTGGCAACGGCCTGACGGACACCGGGCTGATGCAGGTGAACCCCAACACCTTCAAGGAGCTGCAGGGCAAGTACCCCGAGCTGCAGGGCAAGAGCCTCTCCGACCCGGCGACGAACATCCTCGCGGGCGCCTGCTACATGAAGGACATGAAGGAGCAGTTCGGGAACTGGGACCTGGCCCTGCGCGCCTACAACTCCGGTCCGAACGGCGTGGACAAGAGCAACCCGCACGCGATTCCCGCGGGCACGGGTGACGCCATGTACGTGCAGAAGGTGAATCAGTTCGCCAGCACCCTGGCTTCGGGCCAGGGCACGCTGCCGGCGTAGTCGAGGCCGGCAGGTCGGACGGCGGCGGGAGGCTCAGGAAGACTCGCGGCCGAAGCTGCCGCGAGCCCGGGAGCCACCACCGTCGGTGTTGCCCAGGACGCTGGTGTGGAGGGAGCTCTTCTCCACCAGCGTGCCTTCGTCCATGGCGCTCTGCGGGTCGCCGACGACGAGCATGCCGCCACCCTGGTGCAGCTCCCACGCGGAGCCCACGGAGTCGGCAATCTGCTGACCGGACACGGAGTACTTGGAGCCCGTGTTCGTGTCCTTCACCTGGTAGTTGCCCTTGTCGTCCATGGCGTCGACGACGACCCAGTGCGAGCCGCCGGCGACCTTGGAGTCCACGCCCGTGGCGAGCCGGTTGGTGTCCAGTTGGACGACGACTTGCTGCCCGCGGGCCAGCGCCTCGTTCACCGAAGGCATGTCGAAGTTCGAGGTGCCCTTCTTCACCTCCAGGCCCTCGTGCGCGAGCATCTTCGCGAGCTCCTCCGGGGTCGTGCCGCCGCCGTCGGTGAAGCGCGACTCCAGCGCGTCCATCTTCTGCGCCGCCGACGCGGAGTCCTTGCCCGCGGTGCGCGACAGCAGGGTGGCCACCGCGGCGCCGCAGTTGGCGTCCTTGGTCTGCTTGATGACTTCCGATGCGTCCGCGGCCTCGAAGCTGTCGGTGAAGTACCGGGCCACCACGTCGGGGACGGACGGCTGCTGGGGAGCCTGGGCCTGGGCGGGGCCGGACGCGGCGGGCGGGACGCTCTGCTGCGGCCGGGTCTCCGAGGGCCTCGCGATGGACTGGAAGAGGTTCACTCGCATGGGCGGTCTTCCCTGGGGGATGGGCGGAGCCCGCATGGCTCCAATCCGAGGTTATCTCCAAACTCTGGAGAAAGTTGTTTCCGCGGCGCTCAGAGGCCGCCGTTCGGTTCGATACCGTGCTTTTTCAGGAGCTTGCGGAGGTAGACGCGGTCGATGTCGGCCTCGCGGGAGGCGCGGGAGATGTTCCCCTCGCAGCGCTCCAGGAGGTTGCGGAGGTAGTCGCGCTCGAAGCCTTCCACGAGCCGCTCCTTGGCCTCCTTGAAGGGCAGGTCCAGGTCGGCCGCGCTGTGGCCCCGCTCGCTGTCGGCGGACTCGAGCTCCGGGAGGGCCTCCTCGCCCAGGTTCACCACCTGTTCCACCACGTTGCGCAGCTCGCGCACGTTGCCGGGCCAGGGGTACTGGGTGAGCAGCGCGCGCGTCTGGTCCGACAGGGCGCTGGGCGGGCGGCCCGTCTGCTCGAGCATGGTGTCGATGAGCAGGGGGATGTCCTCGGGGCGCTCGCGCAGGGAGGGCATCGTCACGCGGAGCACGGCGAGCCGGTGGTAGAGGTCGCGGCGGAACTTCCCCTGCCGCACGGCGTCCTCCAAATCCCGGTGGGTGGCCGTCACCACGCGCATGTTGACGGTGACGTAGTCATTGGCGCCCACGCGCTTCACCTGGCGGCGCTCCAGCACACGCAGCAGGCGGGGCTGGAGCTCCAGCGGCAGCTCGCCGACTTCGTCCAGGAAGACGGTGCCGTTGTGGGCGCGCTCGAAGGCGCCGGCGCGGTCGCTCTGGGCGTTGGTGAAGGCGCCCTTCACGTGGCCGAACAACTCGGACTCGATGAGCGAGGGGGCCACGCCCGCCAGGTCCACGATGACGAAGGGCCCACTGGCGCGGCGGCTGGCCTGGTGGATGGCTTCGGCGCACAGGTCCTTGCCGGTGCCCGTCTCGCCCTGGATGAGCACGTCCGCGCCGCCCGGGGACAGGCGCTCCAGCAGGGTGAACACCTCGCGCATGCGGCGGCTGTTGCCCACCAGCGCGCCGAAGCGGTCGCGGCTGGAGAGCAGGAGCGTGCGCTTCGCCGTCTCCTCCGGCACCAGTTTCAGCTCGGTGGTGCCCAGGGTGATGACGGTGCCCGGGTGCAGCTCCAACTCAGTGAAGCGGCGGCCGTCACACGAGGAGCCGTTGCGTGAGCCCAGGTCGGTGGCCACCACGTGCTCGTCGTGGACCGTCAGCTTGAGGTGCTCGCGGGAAATCGTCTTGTCGGTGAGGACGATGTCGCACGTGGGGGCCTTGCCCAGCACGTATTCGGGCTTGGTGAGCGCATGGCTCTGGCCGGACTCGGGGCCGGACAGCACCATCAACTTCAGCCGGACCCGGCCTTGCCGCGCGCGGCTCAGCGTCAGCGTCGGGTCCAGCGCGGGATCCTCTTCGTTCGACGGGGCCACGGGGGCGGGACGCTAACACGGTCGACGCGGCCCGCCACCCGTTGGGTCCGTGGCGACTTCACCGCCGAGGCTTGCGACCCGCGGGCCGGGGGGCAGGCTCGGGCGGCAGCGTCGAGAGCCAGGCGTCCACGTCCGCCACCCGCGCCTCCATGCCGGCCTCGGTGAAGCGCGCCCGGGCCTGGGCCGCCTCCCCGCGCGCCGCCGGGGGCTGCTGCGTCATCCACAGGGCGCGAGCCAGGGCGAAGCCGGACTCGGCCAGCACGTCGGGCGGGGCCGACACGAAGGAGACGGCCTGCCGCAGCGGCGCCACCGACTCGTTCGCCTTGCCCAGCTCCAGCAGGGCCTGGCCCACGCCGTCGTAGGAGTACTGGAGCCGCTCGTCGTCGGCGGGCAGCGCCGCGCGCTTGATGAAGAGCGCCTCTTCGTAGGCCTTCAGCGCCTCGTCGTAGCGCTTCATCGCGTGCAGGCACATGCCCACCTCGTCCAGGGCCTCCGCGTACAGGACGCTCGTCTCGCCCCGCGTGGCCTTGCGGACCTGGGCCGCCGCCTGCGCGTGCTTCAGGGCCTTGGCGTCCTGCTTCAGCTCGCGCAGCGTCAGCGACAGCATGCCGTGGCGCTGGGCCATGTCCGGATGCCAGGGGCCCACCGCGGCCTCCGTCAGCGTCAGCGCTTCCTCCAGTAGCTCCACCGCCTTCTCGGGCTGTTCCAGGTCCAGCATCACGCCGCCCAGCAGGAAGGTGGTCCGCGCGCGCTTGGGGTGGCCCAGGGGCAGGGCGCGGGCCTGGAGCGCCTTGGCCTGCTCCAGCAGCGTGCGCGCGTCCTCGAAGCGCTCCTGTGACACCGCGAGGTTGGCCTGGTTCATCCGCACGTCGGCTTCCAGCACGGGCTCGCCGCCCAGGCGCTGGAGAGTGGCGTGTGCCAGCTGGCCCCAATCCGAGGCCTGGGTGAAGTGCTGCTGACCGTCCTCGACGTAGAGCAGCTTGTTGAGGATGGCGACCTTCAGCCGGTCCGCCCGTCCCGCCTCGGCGTCGCGCACGGCGTGGAAGAGCTGCTTCGCGGCCTCGGGGGACTGGCCGTTCTGCTCCTGGAGCCAGCCCAGGTGGAAGCGCAGCTCGGCTGTGAGCGGCAGGTGGCCGGTGGCCAGCACCGGTGCCTCCAGCGCCCGCGCCGTCTCCAAGGCTTTCGGATAGCGGCCCGCGTCCACCAGCGCCTTCACGCCCGCGAGCTGCTCCTCCAACTGCTCGATGTCGGCGCGCTTCGCCGCGTCCGAGGGCAGCCGCTGCTGTTCGGCCAGGGACTCCTCGTCCTCGCATTCGTGCAGCGAGGGCAGGGCGTGGACTGCGTCCACCGACTTCTCCACCAGCGCCGCGTCCGCGCTGGACAGGAGCGCCACCGTGGCGCGCACATCCTTGTGCCGCCGCGCCAGACACACTGTCCGCCGCGTCAGCAGCTCCTCCGTCTGCACGCCGTGGACGTGGGTGGCCTCGCAGGCCTCGGTGCTCTGCTGCTTCCACGCGCTCGCGTAGCCGTCCAGCACCTGGGACACCTTGCCGGCCAGCTCCTGCGCGAAGGGCTTGCCGGTAGCGAGGAAGGCCGCCTCCACTTGCTGCCGCGCCGCCGGGCTCCAGACGTCATCCATGCGCGCGCCCGCTGCCGCGCAGACCTGTGACTGCTGGTAGAGGACGCCGCCCACCAGGGCCACGCCCGCCGCCACGGTGCTCGCGCCCGCCACCCAGCGCCGCCGCTTCGTGAAGCGATGCTCCTGCGACAGGGCGCCCAGCAGCTCCGTCATGGACGCGAAGCGCGCGGACGGGTCCAGCGACAGTCCGCGCATCATCGCCTGCTTCACCCAGGCGGGGACCTTCACGTCGCGCGGCGGCTCCTGGATGAGGACGGGCGGCGGCAGGGGCTTGGGGGCCTCGCGCTCCAGGGGGGCCGTCACGTGCAGTGGCTCGGTGGCCTCGACCACGGGCTGGACCTGGGGCTTCCGCGAAGAGGCATACGCCTCCATCTTCGCGGGCTCGAAGGGCCGCTGACGGTAGAGCGCCCAGTACAGCGCGACGCAGAAGCTGAACTGGTCCGAGCGCGGGTCCAGGTCATCTCCACGGAACTGCTCCGGGGACATGTAGCTGGGCGTGCCGATGATGAGGCCCGCCTCCGTGAGGGGCGTGTCCAGCATGCGCCGCTCGGAGGGAATGAAGGCCTCTGAGTCCTCGGAGAGGGGCTCCTCCTTGGGAAGCGTGCCCACCGGCCGCGCCAGGCCGAAGTCGGTGACGAAGACGCGGCCTGCCTTGCTCACCAGTACGTTGGCGGGTTTGAAGTCGCGGTGCACCAGCCCGGCTTCGTGTGCGGCCTGGAGCCCCCGGCCCGCGGCGAGGAAGGACTCCAGCACCTCGCGCCAGGAGCGCTGTCCCTCCTTCACCCACGAGGCCAGGGTGCCGCCGTCCACCAGCTCCATGGCGAGGAAGACGCGGTCACCCCACACGTCCACGTCGAAGATGGGGATGACGTTGGGATGCGAGACGCGCGCCATGGCCTGCGCCTCGCGCAGCAGCCGCGCCCGGGCCTCCTCGGAGTCCGTGCGCGAGTCCGCGTGCAGCAGCTTGAGGGCCACCTTGCGGTCCAGGTCCGGGTCATAGGCCGCGTACACCACGCCCATGCCGCCTTGTCCCAGGCGCTTGAGGAGGAAGTAGCGCCCTACTTGGGGAACGGGTGGAGCGTCGTCGCGCCGCGACCCAGGGCCGGTGCCGAAGGCGTCATCCTCGCGATTGCCCGTGCCTGCGCGTCCTCTGTCGCTGTCTTTCATGCTCATGGCCGATGCACCTGGTCCGCGACTCTATCCGCGCTTGTCCATCAGGCCCATGTTCCAGCCCGTCCGCATGGTTGCCTACGCACCAGGCCGGTGTCGGTCGTCACCGACGTGTGTGGCCTGTCAGCTGGGGCGCCGTGGGGATGCAGGGGACGAACACTTGAAAACAGAAGAGGCGTGCAGTGCCTCGTCCGGGTGTCAACGGGTGGGCAGCTCGCGGAAGGTGATGCCGTCGAGCTTCTGTCGCCGCACGGCCTCCATGAATCGCTCGGTCCCAACGACCATGGTCGCGAAGTTGCCGACCCGGAACAGGTCGACTCCCGAGGGGATCGAGGCGGCATCCAGGATGGGCGCTTCCGGGCGCGTGAAGCCATGCCGGCCGCATGTCCCGCATGGAGGCGGTACCTCGGGGGGGATGCAGTCGGGATGCAGGCGGCCCAGAGGTTCAATCTGGAGCTCCAGGAACGCGGGTGGGTTCTTCTGACGGAACGTCAGCTCCGTCCGGCAACCCACCAGTCCTTCGACGCCTTCCCCTTGAAGGCGCTCCAACACATCGGGCTGGACCAGCAGCAGCAGTTGCTCGACCCAGGCGATGAGGCCGAAACGTCCCGTGCCCTTGCCCGTCAATGGACCGAAGCCTGTTCCAGGGGGAAGGGCCGCATGCGGAGGTGCCAGAGGGCGCACCAGCTCTCGGAGTCGTGCGAACTCCGGGAGCGGCTCCGGGCGAGGTCGCTCGAACATCTCGCGTTCGGGAAGGTGGGACAGGTCGACGCAGGCATAGTCGTGCCCCACATCACTCCACGTGGCGCCGCACATGGGGCAGTGCACTCCTGGGAGGCCCCACTTGTGCCACGCATCGATGTAGCCGCCCTGGTTCGATGCGACCGTCGCGTCCTCGCCTAGCCAGAAGAACCGTGTCATCGGGGCGTCGAAGTCCTCATGTTCCAGGGCGGGAGTAGTACGACTGGATGGGGCCGCCCAGAAGTTGGAAGCGGTAGATGAGTTCCCCCGCGTGTCGATAGATTTCCTCAGGTGTGGCCCTGGGATTGGCCAGCATGAAGTCGCGCCAAGCCTGATTCCAGGCGCCACCCCGGCCATCGCCGCCGTGAATCTTCCGGTGGAGGTCGCGGGGAATCGGGAGGGTGTAGTTGTGAATCTTGACGCCCTGCCGCTCGAACCACCTGGCGAGCAGCTCGGCCTGCGGGAAGATGTGGTGCTTCTCGAAGCGGCCGGCTGGACGCTGGTGTGAGGGCGGGACTGCGCGCTCACGAGCCCCATTCCAGTTCGGAAAGACCATGACGGGTACAGCGCCGTTCGAGCGCTTCGTGTCGCGTCCCCAGTTCCGGCGGGGCCCGCTTCCTGGCGCGGCTGCGACTGGAGGGCGTGCGGGAGGGAAGCGCACCGGCTGGACTTCAGGGGCAACGTCTTCGCAGAAGTAGAGCCCGCACACGTCGAGGGTGCACTGGACCGCGACACATGGAGCGTCGTCGGAGGGGCGACACACCTCCTGGTCTTCGTTCGGTCCTCTCCGGCGTTCGTCATGCGCAACGGTCGAACAGCCCAGCAGGGACACGGCCAGCAGGAGCCAGAGCGCATGGGGGCGTCGCACAGTCATGGGACCCTCGCCGACGGAAGGCCTGGGCGTGCACGCCCCCCGCTCCGCGGTTACCTTCAGGCCGCCATGTCCCTTCGCAAGGATTACATCGAGCGGCTCATCGAGGAGTTCGCCGCCGCGCTGGCCCGCATCATCAAGGCGCGCCGGGAGAAGAAGCTCGCGGACGCCCAGCGCCTCATCCAGGAGACGGCGCTGTCCACGCTGGGCATGGAGTACACCGCGCTGCTGATGGCGGACCCGATGTCCACCGCGCGACTGCTGGGCTCCCCTACGCGCGTGAAGGTGCTCGCGCGCCTGGTCGCCGAGGACGGAGAGCTGATCGCCGAGCAGGGCGACGCCGCCACGGCCACTTCCCGCTTCCACTACGCGCTCGCGCTGTACGACGAGGTCCAGGTCCTGGGCCTCACGCTGGACGCCGATGACACGGCCACCATCGCCCGGCTGCGCGGCCTGCTGACCGCGCCCGACGCCCACTGAACGCAATCCCTCACACCTGTCCGAGAGATGGGTCCGCTACCTGACAGAGCAGGCACCTGGATGTCTACCATTGGGCGTGTCCGAGGGCACCCTCGGGGACCCCTGGGTTGCATGTCAGTCCATTCCCCTGGTTACAATGGCAGGCCATTTCTTCACGCCAGACACCTGGGGGGTGTGCGTGTCCTTCATCCAGCTTCCGCGGAGCGTTGTCTCGTGCCGTAACCTCGTTGGAGGAAGCTGGCAGGTGCCGCCCGGTGCGGCGCACCTCGATGTCCGGAGCCCTTACACGGGCACCGTCATTGGCAGGGTTCCCCTCACGCCCGCATCGGGAGTCGCCCAGGCGGTGGAGGCCGCGAAGGCAGCGGCCTCTTCCTGGAAGGACACCCCGCTGCGGGAGCGCACGCAGTACCTGTACCGCTTCCGTCAGCTCCTCGAGCGGGATTTGGACTCCCTGGCCCAGCTGGCCGCAAGCGAGGCGGGGAAGACGGTGGCGGAGGCCCGCGCGGGCCTGCTCAAGGGCATGGAGGTCTGCGACTTCGCTTTGTCCCTCCAGAACCTCGACACGGGCGCGCACCTGGAAGTCAGCCGCGGCGTCTCGTGTGAGTACCGCCGCGAGCCGCTGGGCGTGGTCGCCGGAATCACACCCTTCAACTTCCCGGCGATGGTGCCGATGTGGATGTTCCCCATCGCCGTCACGCTGGGCAACGCCTTCATCCTCAAGCCGTCGGAAAAGGTGCCGCTGACCGCGTGCGCGCTGGGCGAGCTCATGTGCGAGGCGGGCTACCCCGCGGGTGTCTTCTCCGTCGTGCACGGCGGCAAGGAGGCGGTGGACGCGCTGGTGGCGCATCCGGACGTGCAGGCGGTGGGCTTCGTCGGCTCGTCCGCGGTGGCGCGCCACCTGTACGCGGAGGGTTGCAAGCGCGGCAAGCGCGTGCTGGCGCTGGGCAGCGCGAAGAACCACCTCATCGTCGTGCCGGACGCGGACCCGGAGCTGACGCCGCAGGCGGTGGTGGACTCGTTCACCGGCTGCGCGGGCCAGCGTTGCATGGCGGCCAGCGTGCTGCTCGCGGTGGGCAACGTGGAGTCCATTCTCCAGGAAGTCGTCCGCCGCGCGGCGAAGCTGGAGGTGGGCCCCGACATGGGCGCCCTCATCGACCGGGGCTCGTTGGACCGCCTGGAGACGGCCCTTGCTCGCGCCGAGGCCGAGGGCGCGCGGGTGCTGCTGGACGGCCGTGGACGCAAGCCGCAGGGCGAGCCGTGGGCCGGTGGCAACTGGCTGGGCCCCACGCTGCTGGACGGCGTGCGCCCGGAGATGGAGGCCGCGCGGCGCGAGCTGTTCGGCCCGGTGCTCTCCATCGTCCGGGTGCCCACGCTGTCCGCGGCGCTGGCGGTGGAGAATGCGTCGCCCTACGGCAACGCGGCGTCCATCTTCACCACGAACGGTGGGGTGGCGCAGACGGTGGTGGAGGGCGTGCGTGCCGGCATGGTGGGCGTCAACGTGGGCGTCCCTGTTCCGCGTGAGCCGTTCTCCTTCGGTGGCACGGGCGATTCGCGCTTCGGGCACGGGGACATCACCGGGCCGTCCAGCCTCGACTTCTGGACGCAGGTGAAGAAGGTCACCCGCAAGTGGTCGGCCCGGTCCGACGGCTCGTGGATGAGCTGAAGCGCGCCCCACGACGCGAAGCACCCCCCCGCACCCCGACTTTGCTCTCGCGCCCGCAAGGAGGGCGCTCCCATGGCCGAGAAGAAGAATCCCAATCACATCCGCCTCACCTCCCACCCGGATGGCGACGTTCCCAGTGTCCCCATCCACTGGGGAGCCGGTGAGCCGACGCGCCGGGGCCCCGTCGTGGCCACGCTGACGGAGGCCGGGCACCGCAACGTCATCGGCACGCATGCCGGCGCGTACGCGGTGTACCGCGCGCTCGCCGTGGCCGCGGGCATGCTGCCGCAGGACCACCGCGCGGACCTGAAGAACACCGCGCCCGCCGCGCAGGTGGGGCCGCATCCGTCGTGGAGCGACCCGCAGCGCATCGTCTCGCTGGACCCGTGGGGTGCCATCGCGCCGCAGGCGTTCCGGCCTTTCGCGGAGCAGGGCATCGACTTCCGGCCGACCATCGCCGTCACCAAGGCGCACATCAACTTCCCCGAGGTGCGCGACGCCATCGAGGCCGGGCGCCTGAAGCCGGACGGGGACCTGCTGCGCGACAACGGCGACATCAAGGTGACCAAGGCCGCGGTGGACCCGGTGTGGTACCTGCCGGGTATCGCGAAGCGCTTCGGCATGACGGAGAGCGCGCTGCGCCGCGGCCTCTTCGAGCAGACGGGCGGCATGTTCCCGGAGCTGATTACGCGCCCGGACCTGCACGTCTTCCTTCCGCCCATCGGCGGGCTGACGTTGTACGTCTTCGGCGGCATCGAGACGCTGGCGGACCGGGACGTGCCGCTGACAGCGCGCGTGCATGACGAGTGCAATGGCTCCGACGTGTTCGGCAGCGACATCTGCACCTGCCGGCCCTACCTGGCGCACGGCATCGAGGAGTGCGTGCGCACGGCGCAGGCGGGCGGCGCGGGGCTCATCGTCTACCTGCGCAAGGAAGGCCGGGCGCTGGGCGAGGTGACGAAGTTCCTCGTGTACAACGCGCGCAAGCGGCAGGAGGGCGGCGACTCCGCGGCCACCTACTTCCAGCGCACCGAGTGCGTGGCCGGCGTGCAGGACATGCGCTTCCAGGAGCTGATGCCGGACGTGCTGCACTGGCTGGGCATCACCCGCATCCACCGCTTCGTGTCGATGAGCGACATGAAGCACGACGCGATTACGCGCTCGGGCATCGAAATCCTGGAGCGCGTCCCCATCCCCGACGAGCTCATCCCCGCCGACGCGAAGGTGGAGATGGAGGCGAAGAAGGCCGCGGGCTACTTCACGCAAGGGCCGGTGGCGGACGCTGCGGGGCTGGCGCAGGTGAAGGGACGGGACCTCGATGTCTGATTCCGCATTGGCCAGGTCGGACCTCTCTCCCGCGGTGGCGTGGCTGCGCACGCCGTCCGCCATCCGGGAGCGGTGCCACCAGCTGTTGGACCTGGGGCTGGCGGGCAAGCTGGAGCACTTCCGTGTCGAGCCGTCGCGGCTGCCCATCGTCGTGGACACGGTGCTGCACGTGACGCGCGAGCACTACCCCACGCTGGACGTGCCGCTGCACAGCCGCTGGCGCCACTTCGACGTGGGCGGCGTGGCCCGGCTGGCGGAGCTGGAGGCGCGGCTGAAGGACGCCTCTCTCCAAGAGCGGGCGCGCGCGAAGCTGGACCTGGTGGTGGTGAGCGTACTGCTGGACGCGGGCAGTGGTCCGCAGTGGCGCTACCAGGAGGCCGGCGGGAAGACGTGGGCGCGCTCCGAGGGACTGGCCGTGGCCAGCTTCCGCATGTTCATGGAGGGGCGCTTCTCATCGGACCCGGACCGGCCGCTGCGCGTGGACGCGGAGGCGCTGGGCCGGCTCACGCGTGAGGCGCTCGCGCAGGGCATGCAGGTGACGGACACCAACCCGGTGGATGGCTTGGAGGGCCGGCTGCACCTGCTGCACGGGCTGGCGAAGGTGCTGCCTCGGCCGGGCGCGTTGCTGGACATCATCACGGCGCAGCAGCGCAGCGTGCGCGCCGCGGAGCTGCTGGGGCTGGTGCTGGAGGTGCTGGGCCCCATCTGGCCGGGCCGGGTGATGGTGGACGCGGTGAACCTGGGCGACGTGTGGCCGCATCCCGCGCTGGGGTCGGTGGAGAGCCTGGAGGCGCTGGTGCCCTTCCACAAGCTGTCGCAGTGGATGACGTATTCCCTGGTGGAGCCGCTGTCCGATGCGGGCGTGGTCGTGACGGAGCTGGATGGCCTCACCGGCCTGCCCGAGTACCGCAACGGCGGCCTGCTGGTGGACCTGGGCGTGCTGTCGCCTCGGGAGCCGCGCCTCTTCACGCAGTCCTTTCACCCGGGTGACGAGCCCATCGTGGAGTGGCGCGCGCTGACGGTGGCGCTGCTGGACCGGGTGGCGGCGCTGGTGCGTGGCCGGCTGGGCCTGAGCGCGGAGGAGCTGCCGCTGGGGAAGGTGCTCCAGGGTGGCACGTGGACCGCGGGCCGGCGCGTGGCGGCGGAGCGGCGTCCCGGGGGTGGGCCGCCCATCCGCGTGGACAGTGACGGCACGGTGTTCTGACGGGAGGACGCAATGGAATTTCCGAACTGCACGGTGGTGGACCACCCGCTGGTGAAGCACAAGCTCACGCAGATGCGCCGCGTGGAGACGAGCACCGCCTCCTTCCGGGCGCTGCTCCAGGAAATCTCACTGCTGCTCGCCTACGAGGCCCTGAGAGACCTCAAGGTGCGCGAGGAGGACATCCAGACGCCCATGGCGCGCACGATGGCGCCGGTGCTGGACGGCAAGAAGCTGGTGCTGGTGGCCATCATGCGCGCGGGGCAGGGCATCCTCGACGGGATGCTGCAGTTGGTGCCCTCCGCGCGCGTGGGGCACATCGGCCTGTACCGGGACCCGGAGACGCTGTCGCCGGTGGAGTACTACTACCGCGTACCCGGCCAGCTCGCGGACCGGGACGTGGTGGTGTGCGACCCGATGCTCGCCACGGGGAACTCGGCGGTGGCCGCGCTCCAGCGATTGAAGAAGAGCAAGCCCGGCTCGCTGCGCTTCGTGTGTCTGCTGGCGTGCCCGGAGGGCCTGACGAACCTGCGCGAGCACCACCCGGACGTCCACGTCTACACCGCGGCCATCGACGAGCGGCTGGACGAGCACGGCTACATCCTCCCGGGCCTGGGCGATGCGGGAGACCGGCTGTTCGGGACCAAGTAGCGCGGTGGAGGAGATACCCATTACCCGGCAACGGTGACTTGGCGTGCGGCCGTGTCCGGGACAGGATGCGCGCCGCGGACGGGGCCGGCGCAATCGGGTTGGGAGCAGTCGATGCAAGGAATGCTTGTTCGCGCCCGGCGCATGACGGCCGGGTTGGTCGGCGCCGGTGTGCTGGTACTGGGACTGTCGGGAATCGCCCGGGCGGAGTCGGAGCCGTGCGCGTGCTCCACATCGAACCAGAGCGTCGTCTCCGAGGTGCCGTGCCTCATTTTCCGCGCGTCCGTCAGCTGCGGACTGAGCAACGTGCGCAACGCCTGTGCGCAGACGGTGACGCTGGTCGACTGGCCGTTGTCGAGCTGTCCGGACAGCGTGTGCACCCAGGCGCTCGCGCCACGTGGAGAGGCGGGCTTCATCTTCGGCAGGGAGGAGTTCGAGAGAGAGCGCTTCGTCGAACAGGCCTACACGGTGCGCGTGGACGGCGTGGACCAGCGGCTCGCCATCAGCGCGGAGGTGACGTGCAGGGACGTCCGCGACTCCGATGGCTGTGCAGCGGCGCCGGGTGCGCTGGGCGCTGCGGGGGGGGCGCTGCTGGTGGGCGCGGTGGCTCGCCGGCGCCGTGGAGCTTGAGCGCAGGCCCTGAGCGGCGCTGTCCGCCGGGACGTACAAGTGTGCGCCGGCGGGCGGTGTGTTGCTGAAGTGGGTGAGCACGGCCACCAGCTCCACGTCCTGCAGGTGGCCCATGGACGACATGGGGGAGCCCCAGCGAGGGCTCGTCAGTCCGTAGAGGTGCGGCTCCACCCGGTATTCGCGTCCCCCCCGGCGCGGGGAAGAGGCGCGCGGTGTCCGTGAGGCCGGGGTACTGGTCCCAGCCCTGGCCTTCGCGGCCGTGGCAGTTGCGGCAGCTACCCGCACGAGAGTGACGCGAGCAGCGACAAGGGCAAGCCGTAGGAGCCGCGGTTCGCCGGCACCCGGGGTCCCCTTCCAGGGATGCCGGGTGTCTGGATTAGGGTGGAGGCGTGTCCGCCTCCGTCCTGCTGCTGTTGCCCCTGCTTTGTGCCTCCGCCCCCACGCGCGTGGAGCTGGTGTTTGGTGGGGATGTGATTCCCCATGGCGAGGTGAAGGAGGTCGCGAGGCTGCACGCCCGCACCGGGGCGCCGCCACCGGAAGGGGGCCGTGCGCCCTCGCTCAACCATGAGGGCTGGGACCATGTCTTCGGGCCCATCGCGGACGTGCTGCGCACCGCGGACGTGGGCGTCGTGAATCTGGAGACGCCCGTCACCGACAACAAGAAGGCGGTCGCGCGGGAGCTCTTGTTCAACGCGCCGTCGGCCATGGTGCACGCGCTGGCCTCGGCCGGGGTGAAGGTGGTGTCCACCGCGAACAATCACGCGAGGGACCAGCACCCCGTGGGTATGTTGGAGACGCTGCGGCACCTGGATGCGGCGGGCATCCGCCATACGGGCACGGGCGCGACGAAGGACGCCGCGTGGGAGCCCGCCTTCGTGGACGTGCGCGGCGTGAAGGTGGGGTTCCTGTCCTTCACGCGCATGCTGAATGGCTTCAGCAATCCGAAGGATGCGCAGGCGCCGCATGTCGCGCTGGTGCCCTATTCGCGGCACGAAGCGCACCGAGGGCTTCAACCCGAACAGGCCGTGGAGGCCGTGCGCGCCGCGGCGGCGCGGTGTGACGCGCTCATCGTGCTGGTGCACTGGGGGACGGAGTACAAGGCCACGCCGCTGCCAGAGGACCGTGCGTTGGGACGCGCGCTGCTGGACGCGGGGGCGAGGGCGGTCATCGGGCACCATCCGCACGTGCTCCAGCCGCTGGAGTCGTACCAGACGGTGGATGGGCGCAAGGGGCTCATCGCGTACTCGCTGGGCAACCTGGTGGCGAACCAGGACCGCTTCTACCGGCACGAGGTGGGGGCGAAGAGCTCGGGGGGCGACCGGCGGGATTCGATGTTGTTGCGGCTGTCGCTGGTGCGGCCCATGCCCGGTGTGTCGGTAGCGCTGGAGGAAGTGGCGGTGCTGCCGGTGTGGATTGAGAACAACGCGGTGGGGCGGGCGCGAAATGAGTCGCGGAACATCCAGCCAGTGCTCATCGACCGGGAGGTGGAGGAGGTGACGGCGCGGCTGGCGTTGCTGGCGGCGCGCCCCGCGCCTCTGGACAAGGAGACTCGCGCGCAGAAGGCCTTGCTGGAGCGGCGGCTGGAAGGCTCCAAGCACCGGCGTGAGCGCATCCTCCGGATGTTGCCGGAAGGGTTCGCGGTGGCGTCGCCCGAGTTGCGTCAGCGTGGGTCGGTAGCAGTGCCCCCAGGGCGGTTGGCTTCACAGCCTTGACGGTGAAGGCACACGGGGATGTGCCTCAGGCCATTCTGGTTGTGAGATGTCCATGGTCTTTCATTCAGGCGGACTTCAGGGTGAGTCGGCTTCTGGGCAAGTCACGCCTGGGGTTGGGGTAGAGTGCACCCTATGCGTCAATCCGCCATTCTCCTCCTGCCTCTGTTGTTGCTGGCCTGCAAGAAGGACTCGAAAGAGCCGGACACGAAGCAGGCTGCGGTTCACGTCAAGATTGGCCACCACCCGAAATTCAGTCAGGGCTGCATCACGGTGGAGGCCCATGGTGGCACCGGTGAGACGGTGCTCGCGGAGTTCAAGGAGCCCGGTCAGTTCGACTCCAACGACCCGGTGTTGAACGTTGCTGTCTTCCGGAAGGCGGACTGGGGGCGGGATGTCGAAATCACCGTCAGGGCTTTCGAGAAGGGCTGCGCGGCGGAGCAGTTGGTGGATGAGCGGAAGCAGACCTTCAGCTTCGCCTCCGCGGGCCGGCAGGAGTGGCTGCTCGAGGACCTGCACACCGCTGACGAGGACGGTGACGGCTTCGTCTCACCGGGTGGTCCGATGAACCGGGGGACGGACTGCGATGACCGGCGGGCGACGGCTTTCCCCGGCGCGCTGGAGCTCTGTAACGGCCTGGATGACAACTGCGACGGCCGGATGGAAACGGGGGTCGCCAACAGGGTCTGGTACCTGGACAAGGACCGCGATGGCTTTGGGCGCAATGTGCCCGGGACGGAGGCTTGTGACCCGCCGAGTGAACTTCATGTCGAGGTGACGGGGGATTGTGACGACGAGCGGGGCGACATCCATCCAAACGCCGTGGAGGCGTGCAACGGCTCGGATGACAACTGCGACAATCGCGTCGACGAGTTGTTCACAGAGGGGCCGGGTGCCCTGGGGACGGCTTGCACGGAGTTCTGCAGCGGGACGTATGCATGCAACGACGCGCAGACGGGGACGGTCTGCGTCGGCACGTCTCCGACGCCGCTCTATGCGGATGCGGACAGCGACGGTGAAGGAGAGAAGGACAGCGCGCCGGCGGGAGAACTGTGCCCTGGCGCACCCATGCCTCCGAAGATGGCGGACAACACGCGGGACTGTGATGACGCTGACCCCGGCACGAACACCCAGGCGACGGAGGTCTGCGACGGGCTGGACAACGACTGCGACGGGCAGGTGGATGGGCAGATGTCCTGCGGCTCGCTGCGGAAGGTGGAAGCCCCCGTGTTGGCAGGGGGCAATTGGACGACGGTGGCTGTTCACCCGGATGGCTACCCGGTGTGGGTGGCAGGATTGGATGGGAAGCTAGCGGTGAAGATGAACGCGGCCTCAGCGTTCGTGAGTCACGGCGGGGATACGACGACTCGGTGTGGGCCGGCCGGAAACACGCTGGACTGGCACGCGGCGTGGGTCAATCCCCATAATGCTTATCTTATCGTGGTTGGCGAAGACGGTTGGATTGGCGAGCACAACGGCGGCTCCTGTTCCCCAATCCAGATCAACCTAACTGGCAACAGCGATTACTTCTCCAGTGTCGTTGGAGTAGGGAACCCAGCTCAAGTATTCGTAGTCTCCACTTTGGGCCACTTGTATGAGTGGACAGGCGCTGCCCAGCGCCACGACTCATCCGGTCGGTACTGGGGGCTCCATGCACTCGGCCAGGATGCACTGTTCGCGGTGGGCTCGACAGGAAAGTCGTCACCGCTGGTACCGGGGGTGAATCTCTATATCCGCGATACCATCTGGGGCACTCCGGCTGCGCACAATCTCCAGGGAACTGAGGGTTACAACGGCGGCCTGCGCGCGGTGTGGGCTGCGAGCCCGAACCTTATCTACGCGGTGGGTGACGGTGGTTTGGTGGTGAAGGGTAGTGGGCAGTCGAGGGACTGGGAGCGGGTGCTCGCTCCGGCGGGGCCTGCAGTCAACTACGTCAGTGTGGCCGTCCCTCCCGGCACCGAAACTGCCTACGTCATTGGCAACGAGGGCACCACGGGACGACTGCAGCGGTTGACCCCTTTCGGTTGGGCCAAGGCGCCAGCCTTCACCCCAGGCGGGCCAATCGTGCCGCTCCGCGACATCGCGATGACCTCCTCAAGCAACTTCTGGATCGTCGGCGACGACGGCCACGTCTACCACTTCCCGGAGCCAGCTCCCTCTACTCAGCCATAGGTTGATGGGTTGGTGTCTGTCTGAACTAAGCTCCAGGCATGCTTGTTGCCATGACCTGGAGGCGGTGCCTGCCTCTCGCCGCATGCCTATGGATTGTCATTCCAGCGCATGCGGCCAGAGCGGATAGCGAATTTGAGCGCCATGTCTCGGAGGCGTGCGCCTCTATGATGACCTCGAGTATGAGCGTGCCCTCGAGCAACTGGATCGTGCTCGAGGGAGCCTCCGAGGGACGCGCGATCGAGTGTCGCTGGCGTTGCATCGCGGCATCATCAGCGCGGACCTCGGGCGGTGGCAGGCGGCGCGTGACGAGTTCCGCTCAGCCCTCCTGCTGGAGCCAGATGCTCGCCTTCCCTTGCGCGTTTCCCCCAAGGTCTCACGGGAGTTCGAGGCCCAGCGTGCGCTCGCGAAGGCTGAGCTGGCGCGTAGGCGAAAGGACTCGCCCACGCGTGAAGCGGCGCGCGTCGAGCAGTCCGAGGTGGAAACGGAGTCGATTGCGGACGCTTCTTCAGGGCTGCCTGCCGCGCTGACACCTGACCAACAGGCTACGGCTTCGAGCCCAATGGAAGTCCAAGGCACGACAGCTACGTCGAGCGCTCCCGGGATGCACATTGGGGGGCGACAGGTGCCGCTTGCAAGTCTGGTGCTGCTGGGTGCTGGCATTGCGGCAGGGGGGACGGGAACTGTCTTCGGCATTTCTTCTCGGGGACAGCTCGCGGACGCTCGGGAGGCAAGGTTCCACGAGCATCTTGTGGAACATCACGGCCGTGCGCAGCGCAGCGCGAGAGCGGCCAACGTCCTCTTTGGTATGGCCGGGGTTGCGGCAGCGGGTGCCCTGGTGACCTGGCTCTTGTTGGGAGAGCGGGACGAGGCCGTCACGCAGCAAGGGGGGGCACGATGATGCGCTGGAACGTGGCATTTCTGCTGCTGCTCACCGGCTGTTTCGTCCCGAGCCTGGAGGAACTCCAAGGCGAACGTCCCCGGGCCTGTGATGCGCAGCATGCTTGTGGTTCGGGGCAGGTATGCGTTTTGGGTGCCTGCCAGGAGAGTCCCTGTGGCTCAGCCTCGCCGACGGTGGCATACCTTGATGAGGATGGGGATGGTTTCTCCGCGGTGAATGCGCCTTCGCGCGTGTTCTGTGGCGCCGTTCCGGCTGGCTACGCCACGACCCTGGGAGACTGCGATGACGCGCGCGCGGAGGCTTATCCTGGCGCGCCGGAACTCTGTAACGGCCTGGATGACAACTGCGACGGCCAGATGGAAACGGGGGTCGTCAACAAGGTCTGGTACCTGGACCACGACCGCGACAGCTTCGGACGCAATGGGCCCGGCACGGAGGCCTGTGACCCGCCGAGTGAACTTCATGTCGAGGTGACGGGGGATTGTGACGACGAGCGGGGCGACATCCATCCAAACGCCGTGGAGGCGTGCAACGGCTTGGATGAAACCTGCGACGGGCGCGCCGACGAGTTGTTCATGGAGGGGCCGGGGGCGTTGGGGACGGCTTGCACGGAGTTCTGCAACGGGACGTATGCATGCAACGACGCGCAGACGGGGACGGTCTGCGTCGGCACGTCTCCGACGCCGCTCTACGCGGACGCGGACAGCGATGGAGAGGGCGAGAAGGACAGCGCGCCGGTGGGAGAGCAGTGCCCTGGCGCACCCATGCCTCCGATGATGGCGGCGAACACGCTGGACTGTGATGACGCTGACCCTGGCACGAACACTCAGGCAACGGAGGTCTGCGACGGGCTGGACAACGACTGCGACGGGCAGGTGGATGAGGAGATGTCCTGCGGCTCGCTGAAGAGGGTGGTGGACCCCGTGCTGGCAGGGGGCAATTGGAGGACGGTGGCCGTGCACCCGAATGGTTACCCGGTGTGGGTGGCGGGATTGGATGGCAGGTTGGCGGTGAAGATGAACGCGGCCTCAGCGTTCGTGAGTCACGGCGGGGATACGACGACTCGGTGTGGGCCGGCCGGAAACACGCTGGACTGGCACGCGGCGTGGGTCAATCCCCATAATGATTATCTTATCGTGGTTGGCGAAGACGGTTGGATGGGCGAGCACAACGGCGGCTCCTGTTCCCCAATCCAGAGCAACCTCCCTGGCAACAGCGATTACTTCTCCAGTGTCGTTGGAGTAGGAAACCCAGCTCAAATATTCGCAATCTCCACCTTGGGCCATTTGTATGAGTTTACAGGGGCGACCCAGCGCCACGACTCGCCCGGTCGGTACTGGGGGCTTCATGCATTCGGTCAAGATGCGCTGTATGCAGTGGGCTCGACAGGAGAGTCGTCTCCGCTGACGCCGGTGGCGAATCTCTATACCCGCAGCACCTACTGGGGCACTGCCGCATCGCACAACCTCCAGGGGACGGCGGGCTACAACGGCGGCTTGCGCGCCGTGTGGGCTGCGGCCTCGACGCTCATCTACGCTGTGGGCGACGGCGGCTTGGTGGTGAAAGGCAGTGGGCAGTCAAGGGATTGGGAGCGGGTGCTCCCGCCTGCGGGACCCGTGCTCAACTACGTCAGTGTGGCAGCCCCGCCGGGGATAATGAATGCCTACATCATTGGAAACGAAGGTAGCGTAGGAAGGTTGCAGCGGTTGACCCCTTACGGTTGGGCCAAGGCTCCAGCCTTCGCTACGGGCGAGCCAATCGTGCCGCTCCGCGACATCGCCATGACCTCCTCAAGCAACTTCTGGATCGTCGGCGACGACGGACACGTCTACCACTTCCCGGAGCCGCAGCCCTCAGCCGCCGCCCCGTCCCTCGGGCCCTGAGGGCGGGGTGCGGTCCTCGCGGGTCAGCTCCCGCAGGGCCACGATTTTCTCCAGCAGCGGCCCTCCGTGTTTCATCCGCGCAATCCGCTGTGACGGATAGATGCCCCGTTGCCCCGTGAGGAGGTACGCCACCGTGGCCACAATCGCGACGTGGGGCAACACGTTCGCCCCCAACAGCTCCACGGCCATGATGGACAGCGCCAGCGGCGTGTTCGCCGCCGCCGCGAACAGGGCCGCCATGCCCACCGCCGCGCCCAAATCCAACGGTAGGCCCAACAGCCGCGCCAGGACGTTGCCCAGCGACGCGCCGATGAAGAACAGCGGCGTCACCTCGCCACCCAGGAATCCCGCGGCCAGCGTCACCACCGTGAAGGCAAGCTTCCACGCGAACGCCGACACGGGCAGCGCCGGGTCCTCGAAGGCCCGCTGGATGCCCGGTACCCCCAGGCCCAGGTAGTCATCCGTACCGGCCAGCAGCCACAGCAGCAGCACGGCCAGACCGCCCAGCGCCATCCGCAGCGGCAACACCTGCACGCGCTGCTCCAGCAGCTTCTTCAGCCGGTGCATCAACTCCACGAACACCACCGCCACCACGGCCACCGCCACCGCGAACACCAGCCACTTCGCCAGCACCGCCACCGTCAGCGGCAGCGCCCCCGGCGCCGGATACGGCGTGTGGTGGATGCCCAGCCCCCGCGTCACCAAGTCGCCCACCACCGACGCCACCAGCGCGGGCAGCAGGGCCTCGTAGCCCATGCGCCCCACCACCACGACCTCCAGCCCGAACACCGCCCCCGCCACCGGCGTGCCGAACACCGAACCGAACCCACCCGCGATGCCCGCCGCCAGCAACTCGCGGCGCGTGTCCGGGCCCACCCGGAAGCGCCGCGCCACCAGGTCCGCCAGACTGCCGCCCATCTGCACCGCTGTGCCCTCGCGGCCCGCGCTGCCGCCGAACAGGTGCGTCAGCACCGTCCCCACCAGCACCATGGGCGCCATGCGCACCGGCACCTGGGCGTCGCTCGCGTGCACTGTGTCCAGCACCAGGTTGTTGCCCCCGCGAATGGGCCCACCCCACTTCCCGTACACCGCCCCCAGCACCAGCCCCGCCACCGGCAGCGCGTACACCAGCCACGGGTGCCCTTCCCGGGAGTGTGTCGCTTCGTCCAGCAGGTACAAAAAGACCGCGGACGCCACGCCGCAGACGACGCCCACCAGCCCACCCAGGAGCAGCCACTGCATCAGCGCTCTCGTGCCACGGGAAAGATTCACGTGAAACACTCCGGACCTGGGTGAAACATGATGAAACACCGCGTCAAAGGCTTGCTCGCGTCATTCTTACGACATCGTTTCAAACACGGGTGAGGTCATGCCAACACCAGCATTTCTGGCATGGTGCGTTATCCTTGTTTAAAGGTGATTTGCGAATCGACGCCATGTAGCCTCCGCGCTCCCCCAACAACCCCCCAGTGGGAATCCAAAGGAGCGGGGCATGTCTTTCCGTCACAGCGGGATGTCCGTCGTCGCCATGTGCGCGGCCTTCACGGTCGGTGGTAGCGCGATGGCGAGCACCCTCAACCAGAACACGTCGTGGACCATCGACCAGCCGTCGACGTCGACGAAGTACCGCGTGGTGGCTTACGGCGACTCCATCTACGCCGGCTACAACGGTTCCGTCTTCTTCTGGAACGTGGCCCGCCGCGCGGCGCCGGTGGTGCAGGGCGAGGACCTGGCGCGGAAGTGGAACGCGGACGTGGAGGTCATCCGCCGCACCAAGTCCGGCGCGAAGGCGGACGACATCTACAACAACAAGATTGTCTCTGAGCGCTCGTACATGCAGGCGGCCAACACCCGCGTCGTCATGTTCGAGATGTGTGGCAACGACTACCTCCAGGCGCGCAGCGCCTTCTCTGGGCAGACGGGCACCTGTAACTACTCCGGCCTGGAGTCCGCCCTGGCGACCTGCACCACGTACATGGAGCGGGCGATGCAGACCATCAACCAGTACGCGCCCGCCACCGCGACCAAGATCATCTCCAACATCTACTACCCGGGCTTCAACGCGGACAACGTGAACACCCAATGCCGGGACTCCGCCACGGGCCAGGTGGTGAACAAGCGGGAGAAGTTCCTGCCGCTGCTGGCGAGGAGCAACTGGCGTGCGTGCAGCCTGGCGGCTCGTCACGGCTTCAAGTGCGCGGACTCGTTCGCGGAGTACATGGCCGCGGATTATGACTCCAACGGCGATGGCAAGGTGGACTCCGAGGCCATTCGCTACATCGAGGGCGAGTCCGAGGCGGCGTACGTCCAGCGCATCTCCGTCACGCTGCGCTCCACGCTGCGCGACTCCAACACGCACTTCGTCAACGCGAGCACCAGCTACGACTACCTCCAGTCTGACGACACCCACCCGACCTACACCGGTGGCACCATCTCCAGCTCTGGCGGCACCGGCGCGCTGCCCGCCGACACCTCGACCTGGAACAAGACTGGCCACGACCGCATGGGCTGGGAGAGCGCGAAGTTCAACCCCACGCCGTAGTCGCTGCGACCGCGCTCACGCCTCGGGTGTGGGCGCGGTGCTTGGGCCTCCGGTTGCCTTCGGGAACCGGGGGCCTTGTCGTTTCCAGCGCCTGGCGCGCACGTCACATCATGAAGCGCGCGCCGATCAACCCCAGGGTGCCGACGTAGTAGACGAGCCAGCAGAACCACTCCGCCGCACGCCGCACGCCGCGCGCCCAGGCTGGCAGAAGCCACGCAGCCAGGAGCGACGCGCCCTCCGCGACGACGCGCCAGAAGCAGGCGAAGAGCAGCAGGCACAACGAGATGGGCGCGTAGTACCGGCCGAACGAACGCAGGTACGCGTCCAATCCGTACATCCTGTACTCACCCAGCGCGCCTCCAAACGAGATGACCTGGTACGAGTAGAAGAGGATGGCCGTGGGCACCAGCGGGAAGAACACGAACTTCACCAGCAGGTGGTACCAGCGCCGGCGCCACAGGGCATGGCGCGCCTGGGCGTAACGAACCAGCGTGTGGGATTGCGCGGCGCCCAGGGCTCCGTGCTGGCCCAGCGCGTTCAGCAGGGGCAGTGCGTCCTCCACCTCCAGCGCGTGGCTGAAAGCGCGGCCTGACCGCATCCGCAGCGCCAGGCCGGGGCCCGGGAGCGGCAGCCGCCAGGGGCGCACCGCGGCCACGGCTTCGAAGGGAATCTCCATCCGGGCGCCGCCGCGCAGCGTCAGGGTCCACTGGTGGGTGTCCACGCCCACGGTGGCCCGGCGGCTGCGGCGCAGCGCGGAGACGAACGCGAGCGGTAGCACGACTCGCAGCACCAGCCCGATGGCGATGGGCACGGGCTGCATCCGCTGGGTCCCTTCGGAAATTTCCATCCAGAGCTGCGCGGTGAAGTGGAGCAGGGCGCCCAGCGCGGCGAGCTGCGTCACCACCGCGAGCCCTCGCAGCCCGGGTGTCCAGGCGTGCACCGCGAAGCGAGCGGGCTCGGGCGTGGTGGCGGGTGGCGTGCCGCCAGGGGCATCGGTGACGAGAATGGACGAAGAGCTCATGAGGGTGAGCGGAAGGCGCTGTGTTTGCCTCGGAGGGAGTGGCTCCGTAGCATACGCAGCCCGGAGGTCTTCGCGCGAACATGAGGCCGCAGTCCCCTGCACCAAAGCGTCGCGTTGACAGCGACGGCGTCACGCACATCACGCCCGCTCGAACGGGGAAGGGTCTGGGCGCGTGGCTCGTGGGCGGCGCGTGTGTCTTCACGCTCGCGTGCATTGGCTTGAGTGTCTGGTGGGGCTCGACCGACATCGAGGTGGAAGCGCCGCCGCTCGCGGAGATGCCGCTGCCCCTTCCGTCTCCCACGCCCGAGGTGCGTGCCCGCGCGCCGCGGACACGACCGCCTCCCGTCACGGCTTCAGCTCCACAGCCTGGCCCCGAGCCTGTTCCCGAACTGGCCACCGATACCGACGTCCAGGAGCCGGCCATGGAATCCGAGCTGACGGGTATGCAGCTCTACCGGCCCGGGACGAAGCCCATCAAGAGGGGCCTCGTCGTCCCCGACGACTTCGAGCTGCCGCCCGGATACGTGCGTCATTTCCAGTACAAGGACTCGGGCGAGCTCGTGTCGGCCGTGCTGATGTTCCACCCCGACCATCAGCCCGTGGATGCGAACGGGCAGCCGGTTCCCAAGCCCGCAGACGGGCTGGTGCCCGAGGAGCTGGCCCCTCCGGGAATGCCTATCCAACGGTTGGAGCTGCCCGAGGGCGCGGAGAGTGGGGCGCCCTCGCCGTGACCGGTGTCCAGGTAGGGGTGGGACGCGGGCGGCGCTTGGCTGCGGCGCTGCTCGGTGTCCTGGGGACGACCGTGCTGTTCGCGCTGTTCGGGCGGTTGGAGGCGCGCTGGTTGGTGCTCGGCTGGGTGGCGATGGTGCCCTGGCTCGCGGCGCTGGACCGGGCTCGCTCGGCGCGTGAGGCGCTGGGCCTGGGCGTTCTGCTCAGCGTGGCGTTCACCGCCGCCGTCTTTCATTGGTTCCCCGGCGCGCTCCAGGCGTACTCACGGGCGCCCACGGTGGTGGGTTGGGCGCTGTTCCTGCTGGTGGCGCCGCTGCTCCAGCTCCAGTTCCCCGCCGCCGCGCTGGCCCGGTACGCGGCGCGGCGTCTGGCGCGGGAGGGGCAGGGCTGGTTGCCGCCCCTGGTGGGGACGCTCGCGTACGTGGGCGTGGAGGGCATCACGCCCAAGCTCTTCGCGGACACGCTGGGGCACGGCCTCTACGCCTCCGAGTGGCAGCGCCAGGGCGCGGACGTCGCGGGTGCGCCTGGGCTCACGCTGGTGCTGCTGCTGGGCAATGAGTGCGTGCTCGCGGCGGTTCGCCGGGCACGGCGGCAGGGTGGGCGTTCCGCCTGGGGGCCCATGGCGGGGCTCGCGGCGCTGGTGCTTGTGTTGTCGGGGTATGGCGCCTTCCGGCATGCACAGGTGCGCGAGGCAACCCGGCGTGAGGGCGGGCTGGTGGTGGGCGCGGTGCAGGCGAACATCACCCGCTATGAGAAGCTGAAGGCGGAGATGGGGGCCTACCAGGTCGTGCGGATGGTGCTCGACACGCACTACGCGATGTCGGACGCGCTGCTACGAGAAGGACCGCTGGACCTGCTGGTGTGGCCGGAGACGGTGTACCCCACGCCCTTTGGGACGCCTCGCAGCGAGACGGGCGCGAAGCTGGACGCGGAGATCGCCGGCTACGTCTCCGAGCGCGGCGTGCCGCTCGTGTTCGGCGCCTATGACTTGGAGGGCGAGCGTGAGTTCAACGCGGCCATGTTCCTGGGGCCGTCGTCACCTGGAGGCTCGCTCGAGCGCGCCGCGTACCGCAAGACGATGCTCTTCCCGCTGACGGAGTGGGTGCCGGACGCCATCGATACCCCCACGCTTCGCGAGTGGCTGCCGTGGACGGGACGCTGGAAGCGAGGGCCCGGGCCTCGGGCGGTGAGCTTCACGCTGCGCGACGGACGCCAGCTCCGGGTGGCGCCGCTCATCTGCTACGAGACCATCTTCCCCGAGTATGTCGCGCAGGGCGTGCGGCAGGGCGCGGAGCTGCTGCTCACGCTGTCCAATGACTCGTGGTTCACCGGCACGCCCGCGCCCCGGCTGCACCTGATGCACGCGGCCTTCCGCAGCATCGAGACGCGGCGGCCACAGGTCCGGGTGACGAACTCGGGTGTGACCGCGCTCATCGACAGCACGGGCGCGGTGGTGGCCGAGGTGGACGACAACCAGCGCGCGGGCCTCACCATGCGCGTGCCGGAGACGGCCGCGCTGACGACGCTCGCGCTGGCATGGGGTGACTGGCTGAGCCCATTGGCGCTGGTGTCAGCGGTGGTGGGCCTCGCGGGCGCGGTACTGGCGCGGCGGAGGGCTCGGCCCCGAGGGGCTTGAGGCCCTCGCGGGGATGCTCCGTGCCACCGGCACACGGGCTCAGGCGGTGCACGGTGGCCGCGAGCCGCTACGCTTCACGGCAAGCTCACAGCCTGGTTCCGCTATCGCGTTAGAGGGTGCGGCGCGTCCAGCCGTGCGAGCCACTGCGAGAAGGATTCGAAGTCCGGCGTTCATCACCCACTGGATTGCGAATCGAGGCGCGCACCCCGCATGGCGCGCACCGAGCGCGTGAGGCTCTCGATGGAGACCGTATGGCCGCGCTGAGCCAACCGCTCGGCGAGCACCGCCATCGATGCGTCATCGCCAAGTGCCATGAGCTCGCGGCAGGAAGGGTCGCTCGCCAGCCACGCGAGCGCCTCGCGTGTCGCGAGTCCCTTGCTTCCGCGCAGCCGATTCTCGACCTCGGGCCACAGCGCTGAGCGCCCTTCATTCGCGAGCGCCATCGCCCGGCCAAAATCGAGGTCGCCGCGTTCATCGAAAGCGGCGGGTTCGAACATCTCCTCAATCATCGCGAGCACGCTAAGGCATGCAGCGCCGGAGCCGCAACGCTCGCCACCACGTCACAGCCGCCCGGCCTTGAACTCCTCCACGATGTGAGCACTGGCACGCACGGCGATGGCCATCATCGTCAGCGTGGGGTTCTGCGGTCCCTGGGACGGGAAGCAGGCACCGTCGTTGATGAAGAGGTTGGGCACGTCCCAGCTCTGGTTGTGGGGATTGAGCACCGACGTCTTCGGGTCCGTGCCCATGCGCGCCGTGCCCACTTCGTGGATGGCCATGCCCGGCGTGGACAACGTGGCGTTGGCCTTCTCCACGGTGAAGCCGGCCGCCTCCATCATCTCCTTGCAGGCCGCCACCGCGTCCTCGGCCATCTTCAGCTCGTTGGCCGAATGCCGGCATTCGATGTGCGCGGCGGGGATGCCCCAGCGGTCCTTCACCGTCGGGCTGAGCGTCACGCGATTCTCCGCGCGCGGCACCATCTCCCCGAAGGGCACGAAGTGGCAGTTGTCTCCAAAGGTGAAGACCTGCACGCCGTAGCCGCGCGCGAAGTCCTGCTCTTTCGTGGCCACGTTGCGGAACTGGGGGATGTACGCCCAGCTATGCTCCTGCCGCTGGGCTTCGGGAGGCAGGTTCATCTTCGCCTCGATGCCCAGCATGTACGTGTGGTCCATCAGGTTGCGGCCCAGCTGCCCCGACGAGTTCGCCAGTCCGTCCGGGAACGCACTGCTGCGCGAGTGCAGCAGCAGGCGGGTGGACTCAATCGCGCCCGCCGCCAGCACCACCACCCGCGCGTGGGCCTCGTAGGACTTGCCCGACCTCGCGTCGAGGTAGTGCACCCCCGTGGCGCGCCCTGTCGCCGCGTCGTACAGCACCTGGTCCACCACCGCGTTCGTGCGCAGCGCGAGCCGGCCCGTCTTCAACGCGGCGGGCATCGTCACGGGCGCTCCCGCCGTGCGGCGGACGATGACGCGGCGCTCGGGCCAGCGGCGCTCCACCTGTTCCTTCAGGCGCTGCTCCGCGGGCGTCATGGTGATGGCACCCGCGAAGACGGAGTCCGGCAGCATGTCCAGGCCATCCGCGTTGCCGTGGATGCCCATCCACCGCTCCACCGTCTCGTAGTGCGGCGCCAGGTCCGCCAGCGTCAGCGGCCAGTCCGGCCCCTGCCCGTCCTGCGTGCCTGCTTTGAAGTTGAAGTCAGACAGCCGGTAGAACTGGCGCCCGTGCGCCTTCACCGACGTGCGCCCGCCCACCTGCCGCGCACGAATCCACGTGAAGGGCTGGTCCTCTGGCGTGGTGTAGGGATTGTCCACGTCGTCGACGAAGGCGTGCGGGTGGAAGGGCCACGCGAAGGTGGTGCTCTGCACCGACTGGCGCACCTTGCGCTGGTCGTCCGTCTCCGCCAGGTAGCCGAAGGATTGGCGCATGCGGTGGAGCATCCACAGCATCCGGTCCGCGCCCATGCCTCGGCCCGCTTCGAGCACCAGGACACGCAAGCCTGCTTCCGTCAGCTGCTTGGCCGTCCAGCCGCCGCAAGCGCCACCACCCACCACCACCACGTCGAACATCGTCCTGGATGTGCCCACAGGTTTCCTGGCGCGACAGTGCCGTCTTTGATGGCACTGTGAGTTGTCTACACGGAGTGTAAGCTGCTCAGTACGTGGTGGAGCAACGTGGGTCCCGTCTGCACGCCTGGGGTTCAAACACCCCAGCTTCCTTCAACGAGGTCCAACGAAGATGAAGTGGCGGTGGCTGCTGGGTGGAGCGCTCGCGCTGGGGCTGCTGGCCGCGCTGGCGGTGTTTGGTAGAGCGCTGCGTCATTCAGAGGCCTACTTCCACTACCCACGTCCCAAGGCCGAGCGCCCCGCTGACTTCGCCGAGGCAAAGGACGTCTCGCTTCAGACGTCGGACGGGCTGACGCTGCGGGGCTGGTACGTGCCGTCCCAGAACCGCGCCGCCGTGGTGCTGGCGCACGGCCTGTCCCAGACGCGCGCGGACCTGCTGCCCGAAGCGCGAATCCTGCGGGCCGCGGGCTATGGCGTGCTGCTCTTCGACCTGCGCGCCCACGGTGAAAGCGAGGGCGATTTCTCCACCTGGGGAGACCTGGAGCGCCGGGACGTGCGGGCCGCGCTGGACTTCGTGCGCGCCCAGCCGGATGTGGACCCGGAGCGGGTAGGGGCGCTCGGCTTCTCGATTGGTTCCGCCGCGGTGGCGGAGGTGGCGGCGGAGGACCCGGCGGTGCGCGCCGTGGTGTTGCTGTCCCCGTTCAACACGCTGTGGCTGGCCGCCGCGTATGACTTCCGCCGCTTCGGCTTCGTGTCGCAATGCGGGGCGCTGGTTCCCTTCTGGCGGCGCGGCATCGCACTGGAAGAGGTGCGCACCATCGACGCGGTGGAGCGCATCCGCCCCCGGCCGCTGCTCATCGTCATGGGGACGGAGGAGTCAGGACAGCCGCTCGCCGACGAGCTCTTCGCCAAGGTGCGTGAGTACGCCCAGACGTGGCGCATCCAGGGCGCCGGACACGGGAACTTCAGCGCCACCGAGCCGGAGGCGTACCCCCAGCGGTTGAAGGCGTTCCTCGACGCGGCGTTGCTCGCGCGCTGAGCGTCACTCCGCCTGCGGAGCCGCGCTCGCCGTGGACTCCAGCTCCGTGAGCTGCGCCAGGAAGGCGCGGCCCTTGGCCGGGTCCGTCATGTGGATGAAGGCGGCCATGCCCTTGAGCTGCTCCAGCGACTCGCCCTCGCGGCCCGGCTTGCCCTTCTTCCGGTTGTGGATGGCGGCGCGCAGCTGGCGCACCACGTCGCGCGGGACTCGGGCCGCCGGCGCGTCCTTGCCCGCCGCATTCACCACCAGCCCCGTCACCCGCTGCCGCGTGCCCTTGCGCGCCACGCGCGTCTTGTCCGGGTGCACGCGGAAGCCCTCCGCCTCCACCACTTCCTGCACGCGCGACAGCAGCACCGCCACCGGGGGACGCTGCGTCCGCCGCGCCTTGGGCTGCTTCGCCTTCGTCCACGAGAAGGTCAGGTCGTCCGCGTAGCGCGTGTACGTGAAGCCCAGCCGCTTCGCGAGCGCGGACAGCCGCTTGTCCAGCTTCAGGCACAGCGCGTTGGTGATGCCCGGCGACGTGGGCGCACCCTGGGGCAGCGCGCGCGGGCCCTTGGCCACGTGCAGCAGCTTGCCCCGGAACTGCACCGCCTCACGCGGCGCTTCCGTGGAGAGCAGCGACAGCAGCGTGGACGTGCCCTCCGGCAGGCCGCCCTTGCGCAACAGGCCCTTCACCCGGCGCCAGGTGACGGAGGGGAAGAAGTCCTTGAGGTCCACCTTCACCACCACGTCCGCGCCCTGGTGGGCCAGCGCGTTGGTGAGGATGGAGCGTCCCGCCACGAAGCCATGCGCCGCGCCGTGCACCGGCAGCCGCTCCACGACGTTGGACAGCACCCAGCGCTGTGCTTCCTTCAGCTCCGGCTTGGGCGACGTAATCGTGCGCTTGCCGCCGTCCCGCTTCGGAATCGTCCAGCTCACGTAGTGCGTGGCCGTGTCCACCTCGCGGTGGAACGCGAACCAGCGCAGCTTGGACACGCTCAGCCCCAGCGCCTTGGCCAGCGCCTCCGCCGAGTCCAGCTCCGTCAGGCCGTTGGCCCGGGCGCGCTCCTCGCGGTGGGGCACGTCGAACGCGTCCGCAGGGCGGTCCTCCACCCAGTGCACGCCCGCGCCCAGGTGGCCCACGTGCGTGGCCTTCCACGCCTCGTGCGCCTGACGCTTCAGCGCGCGGCGCTCGGTGGCCTCGGCCTTCTTCTTCTCCTTCCAGGCCTTCTTGTCCTTCTCGGAGGCGCTGGAGAAGTCCAGGTCCTCCACCGCGAGGCCCTTGGAGACGAGCTGCGCCTGCACCCAGTCGTCGGCGCCGCCCGCTTCGTCGATGGCCTTCGCGCGGACGAGCAGCGCTTCGTGCGCGAGCCGGCGGGCTTCACGCTTCGCGGCCGCGTCTGGCGCGGGAGCGGTGGGTTCGGGCGTGGGCACGGCCTGCGGCGAAGCTGCGGGGACGAACGGGTCCAGCCTGGCGGTCATGTCTGCACCTTGGGCGGGCGCGGCGATGGAGGACGGGACATGGCGCGAGCAGTCGAGGGAGGCCGGGAAAGCACCACCATCTTACCTGGGGCACGGTAGCCTCACCGGCTCTCCCCTCCTAGGCACTACGGCCGGGGTGGGTAAACGGCGGTCGCGTCGTTGGCTCCGCTACCCACCCTGGCCGTAGTGCCTAGGAGGGAGAGAGCCAAGAACAGGCTACCTTGCGGAGAGTGTCCTGCATTTCAACCGGAGCGGCGCAACGCCGCTCCCGCGCTCGAGGCGCTCAGGCTGATGCACTCCGGACCTCTCTCGGCTGCTCGCGCGTGAAGCGCACGTCGTCGTCTCTTCGTCGCACCTGTCCTGCCGGCCGCTCGTGGCGGCCGGGCCGTGGTTGAAGGGTTTACACCAATGCCGAGGCCGCGTCGATGTAGCCGTCAGCCGCCAACTTCTCCAGGCGCGCGAAGTACGCTCCGCGCGCTTCCGCATCCGAGTCGAACCAGAGCCGCTGGTGACGCGGCGTGCCCGTGCGCGGGCCCCACTCCACCGCCACCACCTGACCATCCAGGGAAACCCGGTACACCGTCTCCAGTCCGCTCTCCGCGTCGCGTCGCACGTAGGAACGCGTCTCCGCGCGGATGAGCTTGCGGCCCTCGGGCGTCTGCCGCAGCGCCTCTTCCTCCGCGCGGCGGCGCGCGTAGGCCAGCCGCAGCGCCAGCAGGTGCTCGCAGGGGCCTTCCCGCAGACCGGAGCGCCGGTGGTGCGGGCACCCGCAGCTGGCGTCCTTCACGCGGCCTTCCAAGTCCAACGTGAAGCTGGGGAAGAAGCTGCGCAGGGCCTCGCGGTCCACCACCTCGCCGTGGATGCGGATGCCCTCGCCCACCACGTCGTGCACCTTGGTCAGCTTCACCTCGCCCGCGCCCGGAGCGCCGTCGCCACCCAGCAGGCGGTGCGCTCGCGCTTCCAGCTCGTTGCCGTAGCGGATGACGGCGGCGTCCACCGGCGTGGGCATCAGCTCGCGCGGACGGTACTGGCCGCGCGCCACATCGAAGAGGATGCGCCCGCGCAGGCACTCCAGCTGGAGCGCCGCGCGCACGGACTCCTTGGGCGCGCCGGCGCTGGCGGCGAGCGTGTCGAAGGGCAGGGGGCCTTCGGTCCGCAGCCGGTTGCGAAGCTGCTCCGCCAATCCGTCCGGCACCGCGCGGGGCATCAGCACGTCGAAGGCCGCGGCGGAGGACCAGCCGCTCTCCGTCCATCCCGTGAGGCCCAGCGTGAGCGTGGCCGCGCCCATGTCGATGACCCAGAACACCGGCAGGCCGGGGCCCATCAGCTGTACTCGCACGGACTTCGCGTGGGGCAGCAGGCGCGCGAGCGCGGCCAGCCGCTGACGGCCGAAGGTGCGCACCACCGCGGGCGCGGTGCCGTTGTACGTGCTGCCGTGGCACTCCAGCACCAGCTCCCACGGCTCCAGCACCAGCCGGGGCGGGGCGCCG
Organism: Myxococcus xanthus; assembly: GCF_006402735.1. NCBI lineage: Bacteria > Pseudomonadati > Myxococcota > Myxococcia > Myxococcales > Myxococcaceae > Myxococcus > Myxococcus xanthus. The sequence goes on from NZ_CP017174.1 coordinate 154,108, forward strand.
GGCACCAGCTCGAAGCGCAGCGCGCGGGGGGCCTTCTTCGCCTTGCGAGCGCGCAGGGCGAAGAGGAGGTTGTAGAGGTCGATGGGCGCCAGCTCGCAGGTGCTCGCGGGCAGCGTGGCGGCGGACTGCACCTGGAGGAAGCCGCGCAGCCAGGCGTGGGGCACCTCCACGTTGCGCGGAGCGCGGGCCGGCTGCGAGGCCGGCGTGGCCAGCGCGACGTGCGCCTCCAGGGAGACGGGCACGTAGGTGCGCAGCCGGTCCACGCGGGCGGGCAGCTCCGGTGGCACGTCCAGGAAGGTGGAGCCGTGCGCGGCCTCGCGGCCCTCGAAGAGGCGGTTGTCGAAGGACAGCCGGGCGTAGGCGCTCTCGTCGCGGGAGAAGACCTCCAGGGACACGCTGTCCGGGTCCACCGTGAGCACGGGGTCCAGCACCGCGTCCTGCTTCTTCTCTCCGTCCAGCGCGTTGTCCAGGAACGCCTTCTGCGCCTCCCAGATGAGCGCGCTGGCCCGCTTGCCCTGCTTCATCAGGTAGGCGAGGTACGCGGTGCGGTCCTTGCCCCGGTAGCGCAGGTCGCTGGCGAGGATGCCGAAGGTGGCGGCCAGCGCGTCGCGGAAGAGGGCGGCGTCGGTGACGCGGCCGCTCACGCCCACGGTGCCGCGCGAGCCCTCCAGGGCCAGGCGGACGCGGGAGCCGTCCGTGCCGGACTCGACGTCGCTCGCGGTGGCGTAGCGCAGCTCGACGGGGTGTCGGGTGGCGGTCGTCACGACGGGTTACCTTCCTTCCGGTTCCGGGCGCGCTCAGCGGCGCGGCGTGCTCGTTTATGGGCGCGCCAGGCGGCCTTGCGCAGCTCCACGGTTTGCGACTTGTCGAAGGCGGCCTCGTGCAGCAGCTTCGCCGCGTCGTCTCCGCCCAGGCGGCCCAGCGCGGCCCACGCGTCCTGCCGCGTCTCCGGCTTCGCGTCGGTGGCCAGTGACTTCAGGGGCTCCAGCGCGTGGGCACCCAGCAGCGTTGGCACCGACAGCCGGCGACCCTCGGAGGTGGCCAGCAGCTCCCGCGTCGTCCGGGCACCCATGGGGCCGAAGGCCACCGCGTCGAAGGGCTTCACTTCCAGGGCCCATGCGGTGGCGCGCTCGGGGGCGAGCTTCGCCAGCGCATCCGCCGCCGCCGCCCGCACCCGCGCGTCCGGGTCCACCAGCGACTTGCGCAGCGTGTCCGCCGCGGCGGCGCGCTCCTTCTCGTTCGTCAGCACGGCCGCCGGGGCCTGTCCGGTGAGCGTCAGCGTGCCCCCCGGCGTACCCAGCCTGCCCAGGGCGCGCGCGGCCTCCTGGCGCACGGTGCCCGGAGCCGCCGTCTCTCCACCCTGGAGGAGGGTGCGCGCGGAGTCGGCCATGCCCGCGGTGCCCAGACGGGAGCCCGCCCACAGCAGCCGCTCCCAGGCGCCTTCCAGCACGGCGCGCCTGGACGGCGCGGCGGAGGTCCAGTCCGTGGCCGTGCGGCGCTCGGCCGTCACCAGCGCGCGGGACAGCGCGGCCAGGTCCACCGTGCCGGGCTCGCGGGCCTCACCCGTCCAGGTACCCACCAGCAGCGCGGCCTCCTCGCGGGCCTCCGGCTTGTCGTGGCCCAGTAGCGCCACCACTTCCGGCAGGGGCAGGGCGCCCCGGCGTGCGAGCCCGCGCCGCAGGCGCAGGCGCAGCGTCACGTTGTCCAGCGTGGCCAGCCGGGGCACCAGCAGCGCCGGGTCGCCTTCGTTGGCCAGGTAGGCCGCGGCGGGCGCGGAGATGTCCGGGTAGCGGCTGGCCACCGCGTGGAACTCCACCCGCGTGCGCTCGGTGGGGAACAGCACGTCGAGCGCCTTGCGCGCCTCCTTGCGCAGGTCCTGCTGGGGCGCGTCCAGCGCGGCGGCCAGGGCCGTCTCCGCGGCGGTGTCCTTGAGCTTCCCCAGCTCCTGGGCCGCGGTCAGCTGCACCGGCAGCGCCGTGCTCGTGTCGCCGAGCAGCGCCTCGATTTTCACGCGGGCGCGCTCCCCGCCGATGGCGCGCAGGCCCTTCACGCCGGCCTGCTGCAGCTCCAGCGTGGCGCCCTCCACCGCGGCGGCCTCCACCTTCTCCTCGGCGCGGCGGCGCTCCTCGCCGTCCGGCAGCTTCGCGGCGAGCCGGCCCAGGCCCTCGATGGCGGCCGACACCATGCTCGGCTCCACGGGCGCTTCCGCCGTGCCGCCCGCGGCCACCGTCTCCAACTCGGCCAGGGCGCGCGCGTCACCCAGCGTGCCCAGGGCCAGCAGGGCCCGCTCGCGCTGGCCGTCCTCGCCCGCGCGGGCGTACAGCATCAGGGGCCGCAGCGCGCTGGCGCCGCCCTTGAAGGCCACGCCTTCCGCGGCCGGCAGCATCAGGTCGCGCGAGCCGCCGCGCAGCACCGCCTCCAGCGGCTCCGCCGGGGCGCCGTGCTCGATGACGCGCTTCGCGTAGGCCTCCACGGCCGCGCCGCTCACGGCGGGGAAGCGGTCCGTGAAGAGGCTGACCAGCAGCTCCGACTGGCCGGCCTCCGCGCCGTGCTCCAGGTGCCGCAGGGCCTCCAGCCGCACGGCGACGTCGAAGCTCTTCACGGCCTGCCGCAGGAACGACACGGCCAGCTTCATGTCGCGCTTCTTCACGTCGCTGCCGGCCACCGTCATGGCCGCGGTGACACACTCGCTGCGAATGACGCCCTCTGCGTCCGTCTGGCACTGGCGGGCCAGCACCTCCAGCGCCTCGGGCCGGCGCGTGTTGCCCAGGGCCGTCACCAGCCGCTTGCGCTCATGGGAGTCCTGGGCCGCGGGCAGCCGGGCGGCCAGCGCGGCCACCGCGGCGGGCGTGGCCAGCCGGGCCAGGGCCTCCGTGGCGCGCTTCGCGGCGCTCGCGTTCTCCGCGCGCAGGAAGGTGGCGAGCACCTCCACCGCGCGGTCATCGCCACGCCACGCCAGCAGCTCCGAGGCGCGCAGACGCAGGTCCTCGTGCTCGCTGGCCATGGCGCGTCCCAGCGCCTCGGTGACGCGCGAGTCGTTGGCGCCCGCCAGCCGCTCGATGACGCCCACGCGCAGGTCGGCGTGCTCGCTGCCCAGCGCGGCCAGCAGCGGCTCCAGGCTGCCGGGCGGGCTGAGCTTCTCCAGCAGCTCGAAGGCGTAGCGGCGCACGTCCGTCAGCGGCGAGTTCAGCGCGGCGGTGATGCGCGGCTTCGCGGCGTCACCCCGCGTGGCCAGCTCATCCAGCGCCGCACGCGCCACGTCCGGCGCCAGCGAGGCCAGGGCCAGCGCCAGCGGCTCATCGCTTCCGGCGGGGAAGAGCTCCTTCAGCCCGGCCAGCGCGGCCTTGCGCACCAGTTGGTGAGGGTCTTCCAGGGCGCGCAGCAGGGCGGCCACGGCGGCGGGCGTGCCGGCGAAGCCCTCCTGCGTGAGCTTCACCACGCGGTCCACCGCGTCGCGACGCACGCGGTGGCTCTCATCGTCGCCCGTGGACACCTGCCGCAGCAGGCCGACGTAGGCACCGAAGGCCAGCCGGCGCAGGTGCTGCCGCTCGGCCTGGGCAGAGGCCTCGGGCGAGGCCGCGGGGGCATCCGTCTTCACGGCGGAGAAGATGCGCCGCAGCCAGTTCTTCGCGGGCGTGGCCTGCACAGGCGAACTGGTGGGCGCCGTCTCCGGCTTCCAGGGCGCATCCAGCGTGCTCGGCCGCGCCACCTTCTTGGCGTGGCGGAAGTACTCCAGCGGCTTGTCGCGCAGCAGCAGCACCTGGGCCGCCGCGTAGCGCTGCTCGGGCTGGAGGCTGGACAGGGCCTCCGCGAGCCCGACGACGTACTTCACGCGCTCCTCTTCGGCCGGCCAGTCCTTCATGTCGGCCACCTTCTCCGGCCGAGGCGGCAGCAGGGCTTCCACCAACTGGGCACGCGCCGCGTCCGGCTCCGTGCGCAGCTCCAGCGCGCGGGCGGCCGCGTAGCGGACCTCCGGCCTGCCACTGGAGAGGGCGCTGGTGAGCAGGTCGGGCGGTTCGCCCCGGCGGCTGGCGCGCAAATCACGGGCGAGGACGATGGCGAACACCATCTCCTGCACCTCGCGGGCGCGGTCCTCCAGGCCGTGCAGCAGGCCGCCGTCGCCCTCCGGGCCCAGGGCCGCGAAGGAGAGGATGGCGCCCAGCCGGATGGGGAGGTGGTCGTGGCGCAGGTTGCCGGTGAGCACCGGCAGGGCGCGCACGTCACCCAGGCGGGACAGGCCGTCCGCGGCCCAGGAGCGCACCGCCACGTTGGCGTGGCTCAGCGCGTCCAGCAGGAAGCCTTCGTCGCCCCGGCGAGCGGCGGTGGCGAGCCCGCGGCCGCCCTGCTCCTGGAGGTCGCCCAGCTCGTGCGGCAGCAGCACGGTGGCGAAGAAGGTCAGCAGGCGCCGCGAGCCCAATGACGCCAGGGCCCGCGCGGCGCGGATGCGCAGCGGCACCAGGAAGGCTGGAGGGTAGAGCCGCTCCAGGTCCTTGTCGGTGATGAACGCGCGCATCGGCTCGATGATGTCTTCGGCGCCACGCGGAGCCAGCAGCTCCACCGCGCGCACGCGCACCGGCAGCGGCGCCGCGGAGAGCCCGGCCAGCAGGGGCCCGTTCTCGTTGGGCACCAGCTTGTCCAGCGCCTCCAGCGCGGCCACGGCGACGGGGACTTCCTCGTCCTGGACGCGCTTGAGCAGCGGCGAGCGCAGGGGCTCGATGGGGGCGTGGATGGCGCCCTTCGCGGCGTGCTCCCGCAGCGGCGCGTGCGTGGTGGCCAGCGCCGCGAGGTGGGCCTCCGCGTGCTCCTTGCCCACGTGCTTCACCCACGCGTCATACGCGGCGGTGGCCACGCTGGTGTCGCGGTCCTCCACGGCCTTCTTCAGCCGCTCCAGCGCCCAGCCCTCGGCGGCGCGCTGTGCCAGCACCTCCACCGCCCGGTGGCGCAGGTCGGGGAAGCGGCCCACCAGCGCGCGGTCCAGCGCCTTCTCCGGCGCCTTCTCGTTCCAGGCCCACAGCGTGCGGAAGGCCTCGCCGCGCACCTTGCTGGATTCGTCCTCCAGCGCGTCGCCCAGCAGCGGCTCCGCGCCCGGCGTCGCCGCGCCCAGCTTCACCAGCCGGTCCAGGCCGCGCACGCGCACGTCCTCGTGGCCCGAGCGAAGGGCGGCCTCCGCCGACGCCAGCGGCGCGTCCGCGTCCAGCGCCACCACCGCGTCCAGCGCGGCGGCACGCACGTCCGCGTTCTCGTCGTCCAGCATCCACACCAGCCGCTCGCGAGCGCGCGCGTCCTGGAGTGCCTGGAGGGAGGAGGCAGCCACCCGGCGGATGGCGGCGTCCGGCTCGCGGGAGAGCTGGAGCAGCGCGCCCAGCGCCCGTGCGTCGCCCAACTGCGCCATGCCGCGAGCGCCGCGCACGGCCGTGTCCGGCGTGCGGCAGGCCATGGCGGCCAGCAGCGGCTCCAGGTCGCTCTCGGTGATGGCCGCGCCCGTGGTGCCCTGCGCGGGCATCGCATCGCGTCCGGCCTGGAGCTCCGCGTCGGTGATGGGCGGATTGCCCGCGACGCCCTGCGCACGGCGCGCGCGCTGGACCAGCCAGCGGGAGACTTCCTTGGTGCCCCGGCCGAAGTCCTCGTCACGCGACTCCAGCGCGTGGGACAGCGCCCGGCGCTCCATGACGCGCACGGTGAAGGCCGCGCGGCGAACGCCGGGGTCCGCGTCATCCAACGCGCGGGCCACCAGGGCCTGCAGCTGCGCGTGGCCGAGCAGCCCGCCCGCCGCGGCGCGGATGAGCACCTCCACCTTGAGCAGGGAGGGGCCGCGCTCGAAGGCGGTGCGCAGCGGCTCGGCGCCGTCGCCCGGCACCACCTGGGTGAGCGCGTCCAGCGCGGCCAGTCCGACCGTGCCCTGGTTGTCCGCGAGCTGGCCGGCGATGAGGCCCGGCACCAGCGGGGACGTGCCTCCCAGCTTCGCCAGCAGCTCCAGGCCCAGCACGCGCACTTCCGGGTGCTGCGAGCCCAGCGCCGCGCGCGGCGCGGACAGCGGGGCCTCAGGCTCCAGCGCGACGAGCGCGTCCAGCGCGGCCTTGCGCACCATCGGATGCGAGTCGTCCAGCCGCTCGCGCAGCTTGGGGCGCGCGGCGGTGCGGCCCTTGTCCGCCAGCTCGCGCACGGCGAGCCGCCGGACCTCCGCGTCCTTTTCTGAGGACAGCACCTGGAAGAGGAAGTCCAGCGCCTCCGTCTCCTCCAGCGCGGCGGCCTCGCGCACCGCGGCTTCGCGGCGGGGACGGCCGGCCTTGAGTGACTCCGTCAGCAGGTCGATGCCGTGCTGGGACGTGTCGTGGTCGCCCGCGGGCGAGCCGTCCACCGCGAGGCCGAAGCGGTGCGTGCGGCGGTCATCCCCGCCCGTGAAGACGGAGCCCAGGGACGTCTTCGCCAGCCGCGGATTGGCCGGCGGCGCGAAGGCGAGCGCCTGCACGGGCTTGCCCCCCGCGTCGAGCGAGCGCGGCTTGCGGCGAACGTCCAGGCGCCAGACCTTGACCTGGCCGTCGCTGCCCGAGGACCACACGCGGTCGCCGGGCTCTTCCTCCCCCGGCTTGGCGGTGGCCGTGGGCGGGAAGAGCAGGGCGAGCACCGGGCCGGCATGGCCGGTGTCCTTCTCGCCGCGGACCTCGAACTCCACCGCGCCCACGAGGTACCAGATGCGCAGCTTGCCGTCGTCACCGGCGGACACCAGCCGGCCGTCGCGCGGCGTGAAGGCGAGCGCGCGCACGGCGCCTTCGTGGCCGGCCATGTCGCGCTGCGCGCCGGTGGCCACGGTGAAGACGCGCACCACGCCGTCGTCACCCGCGCCCGCCGCGTAGGTGCCGGAGGGGTCTACGGCCACCGCGCGCAGGGGCTGGGTGGACGCCTTCCACTCGTGCATCTTGCGCGTGGACTCCCAGTCCCAGGCGCGCACGACGCCGTCCGCGCCCGCGCTGAAGAGGAGCGTGCCATCCGCGCTGGAGGCCAGCGCCGTGACGCCGCCGGGGTGCACGTCATTGAGCTGGAACTGCACCTGCCCCTCGGACAGCGTGCCGATGCGCACCGTGCCATCCGCGCCGGCCGCGGCCCACTGTCCACCGGACAGGGCGAGCGCGTTCACCGCGGAGGGCAGCTCCGTGCTCCACAGCACCTTGTTGGTGCCCGGCTCGAACGCGGTGAGGCGGCTGGCGGTGGATGCGCGAGCGCCGCCCACCAGCAGCAGGCGCGCATTGGCCGCGAGTGCGCGGACCTTCTCGATGTTGCCGATGGCGAGTACGGGCATCACGCTCCTCAGTGGCTGCTCTTCTTAGCACCAGCGCCCTCAATAGAAGAGCGCGCAGTGAAGGGGTTCACGGTGCCGCGCGCGTCAGCGCCCGTTGCCCCGGATTCCCGTGGAGCGCAGATAGAACCGGGCCGTCTGCGCGAGGAAGCGCAGGGGGTAGCCGGGGTCGGCGAGCTGGCGCTGGAGTTCACCGCCCAGCTCCGACAGCAACGTCCGCAGCAGCGCCAGTTTGCTCGGGTCGTCCAGCGTGGAGGCACGCCCCAGCGAGGGCATCCGCCGCCGCCACACAGGGCTGCTGGCCAGTGCGGCCCTCACCCCGTCGAGGAGGTCCAGGAGCGTGGGCGGCATCAGGCCGATGGAGATGGACAGCGCCTCCTCGGTTGCCTGCGCCATGTGCCAGTACCCGCCCGGGATGTAGATGAAGTCCCCGGCGCCCAGCGCGTGCGTCTCCACGGGTGTCTTCTCCTGCGCCGCCAGGGAGCCGCTGGGCACGGACTCCGGCAGGGGCACGGGGTGGAGCGTGTTCTCCCTCAGCAGGTAGTCCTTGCGGCCCGCCGTCTGGAGGATGAACACCTCCTCCGGGTCGCAGTGCCAGCCGAAGCCGTGGTGCCCCGCGGGCGTGCAGTAGATGTGCAGGTTGATGCGGCCGTGCAGCTCCGCGCTGAAGGCGCGCGCCAGCTGGGCCAGGTCCGGGTGGTGCAGGTCCGGCTGCCGCAGCGCGAGCGTGTAGCCCTGCGCGAACAGCTCCCGCGCCGCCTTCGCCGTCGTGGGCCTGCCTCCCGGGTAGGGCACCCCCTGGCGCGCGAGCAGCACGTCGCAGGCCGTCTCCTCGACGAGGAAGTCGATGGTCTCCCACGTCCCCAGGCGCTGGAGGCGCTCCGCGGCGGAAGCGCCGGTGAAGGGACGCCGCTGGTAGTGCTCCTGGAGGAAGCGCTCCCGCGGAAAGCCATTCAGCAGTTCATCGAGCAGCATGGGCGTTCAATCTGCTCAGGCGCTGCCGAGTTGCGCATCCGGGTGTGCGGCCCGCAGCTGCACCAGCGAGGCGAGGCAGCTCTGCCATTCCCCCTTGGCCAGCGAGCCAGTGAACTCCTCCAGCACCGGCGCCACCACGCGGGCGAAGGCCGCGTCGTCCAGGCCCAGGTCGCGCACCAGCTCGATGACGCGGCGCTTGGCCACGCTGGCGGACAGGCGCTTCTGCACCTCGCCCTCGCGGGCCTCCTTGGCGCGGCCCGGCGGCAGGCCGAAGAGCATCTTCCGCAGGAAGGTGCGCAGCGCGTCCACGTTGGCGAAGCGCTCCGTGCCACTGGCGGCCGGGGCCTCCTTGGCGCCCGCGGGCTTCCACCCCTCCGGCAGGTGCGTGGGCCGGTGCTTCTCCCAGAGGAGGCGCACCGCGAACAGGCCCACCTCGCGGTCCGCGCTCTGCATCAGCCACGCGAGCCGCTCGGCGCCGCCCAGCCGCGTGTAGTGCCGGCGGATGAGCTCCACCGCGACCTCGCGCGTGCTGCGCTTGGTGCTCTCCGTGAGGGAGAACACCTTCACCGGGTCCAACTCCTCCGGCTGGAGCGTGTGCCGGGCGTCCGCGCCTTCCTCGCCCGCGCGCAGCAGGGCGTCATAGGCCAGGTTGCGGACCTCCTTCGCCTCGGCGTCGGCCAGCTCGTACACGCGCGTGTGCCAACCCCAGGCGCGCAGCTCCGCGCGGGCAATGGCCAGGGCGAAGCGGCGCACGTCGTCCCGCGAATCGGTGAGCGCGGGCCACAGCAGCTCCGGCGTGTACGCCTTGCGCGGCGCGCGGGGCTTGAGGTTGTAGGACTTCGACTCCGGCTGCTCCGGCCCGATGACGGGGTGGTGGCAGCGCAGGTACGTCTGCGCGAAGGCGCGCACGGGCACCGGCTGCTTCGCGCCCAGGGCCAGCTCGAAGAGGCGCTCCAGGCCGGCGGCCGCGTCACCCGAGTCGCTGAAGTCCGCGGGGGCCACGTTCTCCAGCAGGTAGCGGTGCGCGAAGCCGTGCAGCTCCGGGTCGGCGCGGCGGGCCAGCGCCAGCAGCCAGGGCACGGTGAGTTGGCGCGCGGTGAACAGCTTGCGGTTGCCCAGCAGCCCCAGCGCCACGCCCCGGTACTTCGCGCTGAAGACGCGCGCCTTCACCTGCTCCACGTCCAGCCCGGGCAGGCTGTCGGCGCGCATGAGCGCCTGGGTCGCCATGTTGCCGATGCGGGGATGGGCGGCCTTCTCCAGCAGCCACTCCGGACCGATGGCCGCGGCCGGGTAGGCCGACAGCGCCCGCATCGCCAGGCCTTCCACGGGGTGGGGCTTCTTCTGCAGTCGCGGGTCGTCCAGCAGCGCCTTCCAGAAGTCCGCGGGCAGCTCGGTGGCGCCGTACTTGGAGCTGATGAAGCCCTTCACCCAGTTGAGCTGCTCACCAGTGCCCAGGTACATGTCGCGCAGGAAGTCCGCGGGCAGCTCCGCCCGGTCGAACGACTGCGCCAGCGCGCCCGCCGCGAAGCTCGACGTGGCCTTGTGCTGCAGGAGTCGCCCCAGCAGCGCCACGCCCAGCTCGCGCGGGTTGCGCTTCTCCAACGTGGCCGCGGCGTAGGACTTCACGTCCGGGGCGCCCTGGGCCACCAGCTCCTCCAGGCGCTCCGCCGGCAGGTCCTGCGCGTGGGCGCGGGCGTACTCGATGGCGTAGGCGCGGGCCTTGGTGCTGGGGGACAGGAGCAGCGCCAGCACCGCCTCGTGCAGGCCGAGCTCGCGCAGCCGTCCCTGGTGGAACTCGGGCGAGCCTTGCAGCGTCTCCACCAGGAAGTCGTGCGCGCTGCCCAGCGGCCGGCGGGCGAGCCGGTCCAACCACGCGGGCGTCACCTTGCGCAGCGCCTCCGGGAAGTCCTTGCGCAGGCCCTGGATGGCGAAGCTGGCGGCGGGGTCCGACTCACACACGTCCAGCAGGCGCATCAGCGCGTCCGGCGAGCGCTTCCACGCGTCCGGGAAGGCGCGGTGCTTCACCATGTCGCCCGGCGGTGGCATGGCGAAGGAGTCCTGCGAGTACTTGCCGCTGCCGTGCGCCCAGATGTGGTGGGCCACCCAGACGCCGTACCAGGAGGTGTCGGGCGCGTAGTGACGCAGCACCTCCACCGCGAACTGCGGGTAGAGCTCCGGAACGGCGGCGCCCAGGTGGCGCAGGTAGCGCCACGCGCGGCGGCGCAGGTAGGTGAGGGTGCCGCCGGAGACTTCACGGCTGGCGCTGGGGCGGTGGCGCTCCACGTCGAAGCGCCAGGCGAGCACGCCGAACAGCTCCGCGTCGTGGTTGGCCTCCGCCAGCTTGTAGATGCGCTTGAGTCCGCCCCACAGGCCGAAGCGCAGGTCCGCGCGGCGGGCGATGTCCATCAGCGCCGCCCGTGAGGCCTGGGTGCCGCGCTGGTAGAGCGCCACCAGCAGGTCGGCCAGGGCCAGGCGGGGAGGGCGGGGCACGTCCTGCTGCGCCAGGTAGCGCTGCCACGCCTCGGAGGAGGCCTGACGCCGCCCGTCCGACTCGTAGTGCGCCCGGGCCTGGGTGAGCGTCCGGAGGAGCGCGTCGAAGGTGAAGGCATCCTTCGGCAGCGGCTTCTCCGGCGTCTGCTCCGGCTGCTCGAGCAGGGCGAGGACGGCATCGGCCAGGTCAGGGGACTCGGCGCGGACCAGCCGCTCCAGGTCTGCCGCGCTCAGCGCATCGCTCGTGGACGTGGACATGGAGGGGGATTTACCACGCTACTTCTTCCAGAACATCAACGCGTCGAACAGGTCCAGCCCCGGGCCCAGGGCGCCGCGGGGGCTGTTGTTCTCGAAGTACGTCAGGTCGACGAGCAGGGCGACGGCCAGCACCAGCTGCCGCAGCCGGAAGTCGGTGCACTGGGGCTGGAAGTCGAGGGTGAAGGTGTCCGCGGCGGAGAAGCTCTCCTGGAGGAAGCCACTCCAGCGTTTGCGGACCACGGCCACTTCCACGTCATTCTGGAAGATGCGGAAGGTCCAGGGTCTGAAGAGCGGGCCCTTCACGGTGGCGATGACGGCGCCGCCGGGCGTGACGATGTCCAGCTGGCGTCCCAGCAGGGTGAAGCGCTGCTGGATGCGCGCCATCAGCCGGCCGTCCCAGGCCAGGATGTCCGCCTTCGTGAGGAGGATGCTCCAGGGGCGCTCCACCACGAGCGCCACGATGCCGCCCAGCGTCATGCACTCCATCCGGGCCTTGTAGAAGGGCGAGAAGGTCCGCCGGAGCATGGCGCCGATGCCACGGGCCTCCTCCTCCACGTACAGCGCGACGCGCCCCGTGTCGTCGCACACCTCGTAGCGGTTGCGCGTCTGGGCGCCGAAGATGATCTCCAGGCCCTCGCGCATCTGCCTCATGCGCAGCGCGGGCGTCTCCATCATCCCCTGAAGCGACAGGCGCAGCTCGGTGCTCATGTGGCGCGGGTCGCCCGGGAGCCCCTTTCCCGCGCCGGATGGCACCTCGACCTCGGAGAGCGGTTCCAAGGCCGCGCTGGAGGGCGCCTCCGGCTGACGGGGGGCGCGGCCACGCCAGTCCAGCTCCAGCTCGGTCGTGTCCGTCAGGGGGCGCTTGTCGCTCATCCGCTTCACTCTAGGCGTGGGCCGGGCTTCCCGATAATCCCACTCCCGCTCAGGGCAGGGGCCGTGGCGTTACCTGAATGTCCCGCTCCAGCGTCTCTCCCTCCGCGAGGAAGAGCTCCTCTCGGTGGACGGTGAAGCGGGCGGGTTTCCCCTCTTCCAGCAGGACGATGAACGTGTACGCCCCAGCCGGGAGCTGCTCGTACACCAACACGCCATCCTGGCTCTTCGTGGACGCTCGGATGTCTCCGAAGCGGGCCCTCGTGCGCAGCTCCCGCGCGGACACGGCCGGTGACACCGTGCCCGACAGCAACGCCTGGTAGAGCCCTTCGCCCGGCCTGGCCGGAGGCATCCGGATGCCGAGCCGCATCGTGCCGCCGCCGGTGGCTTCCGTGAAGGAGAACGTCACCTTCCCCATGGGGGGAACCTTCACGCGCTGCGGAAGGAAGGCCACGCTGCGGCCTTCCGCGTTCTGTCCCATGGAAGCCGACAGCGTGTAGGTGCCCGCCGGGACGTTCCGGGCCTGGAACGTCCCCAACGCTTCGTCCACCGAGGCGGAGTAGTCCCCGTCGTTGGCCACGAGCTGCACGATGGCTTCCGCGGGCTTTCCGTCGCGGTCCTTCAAGGTGCCGTCCACCTGGGCGCCCGGGTAGATTCGCAGCTCCAGTGTTTCGTCACCGGTGCCAATACGCTGGCGCATCTGGGGGTGGCCCCGGTTCGTCTGGACCAGCAGGTCCAGCGGGCGTGCTTCCAGCGGGGTGAAGGCAAAGGTTCCGTCCGTGTCAGAGGCCTCCGCGGCGATGGGCGCGACCTCCTCCAGCGCGCCACCTTCACCGGGCAGGTGGACCGCGACGACGGCGTCCTCGATGGGGCGCGACGTCTCTGCGTCCACCACCCGGCCGCGCACGTGGCGTCCGGCCTCCAGCCGCACCGCGCCCAGGTCCACGTCCTCGCCCGCGGAGACCTGCACCTCGCGCATCGCGCGTGTCAGTCCGGGAGCCTCGAAGGTCAGCCGCTGCGCGCCCGCGCGCTCGGCGGTGAGCCTGAAGGTGCCCTGGGGGTCCCGGAAGGACTGCTGGTCAATGGTGAAGCGGGTGATGGGCGAGCCATCCCCGCGCACCACGCGGCCGCGGATGTGGCCCTGGCTCCGCAGTATCAGCAGCACGTCGTCCGCCCCGGACCTCGCGAGGACCGCGGGCGGTGAGATGCCGTCCGCCGTGGGGCCCCGGGCTTCGAAGACATATCTGTCCTTCGACGCGCGCAGCGCGCACGCGCCCTCCGCCAGGTGGTGCAGGACGAAGCGGCCTTCCGCGTCGCTGGAGGTGCTCTCGAAGACGCCGTCACGGGGGCTGGGGAAGTTGTTCCCGTCCACCAGCGCGTTCGCCACCGGGCGTCCGTGCTCGTCCACGACGATGCCGGACACCGGGGCTCCCGTCTCCAGCCGCAGCGAGACCTCCACGGTTTCGGTCCCCTGCACGGTGACGGTGCGCATCACCTGGTGGTCGGTGTCGCCGAGGTCCGAACCGGGGATCAGGGTGTACGTGCCCGGGCCCACCTCGGTGAGGGAGAAGCGTCCCTCCGCGTCCGTTTCGGTCTCCTGGGAAGCAACCGTCTCACGGGTGTCCACGAGGCTGAGCGTCATGCCGTGGATGGGCACGCCCTGGGTGTTCGTGACCGTCCCCTCCACCCGGCCCGCCGCGCGCAGCACCACGCTGAGCGCGGGTCCAGGCACGTTCACCTCCACCCGCTCTTCCATGTGCCCATGGTGGGTGAGGACGAGCGTGTAGTTCCCAGGGGTGGGGAACGTGAGCTCGAAGCGGCCGTGTTCGTCCGAGGTGGTGGGGTCGACTTCTTCGCGGAAGGTCTCGGTCTCGGTCTCGGTCTGAATCTCGTCGTCCACGTCGATGTCCACGCCGGACAGGGGGTTGCCCTGGGGGCCGGTGACGGTGCCTTGGAGGAGATGGGCGCGGCGGAGGGTGAAGTCCACGCGCTCGCCGGGGCTGGCGACCGCGTCCCGGAGCTGGCCCTGGTAGCCGGGGGCCATGACGTTGAAGATGTAGGGCTCCAGTCGCAGGGGGCCAATCCGGAACCGGCCATCCTCCGCCGTGGTGACGTAGTCCGCGGGAGGTGCCCGTCCCCTGGCCGCGCCGGCGCCTACCCTGGCGCGAGCAACGGGGCGTCCGGACTCGTCTCGCACGGAGCCTTCCACGTAGACGAGCGTGCCCAGCCGTACGGTGGCCTCCGCGTCCCCGCCTTCCTCGGTCAGCGCCACCGTGGCGAAGCCGTACTCGCCTTGATGCTCCGCGCGCACCTCGTAGTCGCCCGGAGCGAGTGGCTCGAAGGAGAAGCGGCCCTCGTCGTCCGTCACGGTGACATGCGGCGTGTACTCCACGTGGACTTCCGCTCCGGACACCGGCTTGTCCTGGGCGAGCACGCGGCCGGACAGTCGTCGCGGTGGATGAAGGACGACAGGGTTGAGCTTCTCCTCGTCCACCTGTTGGAGCGAATCCGTCAGCAGGCCTTCGCTGGTGGCGACGACGGTGTATTCGCCCGGTGGGAGGGGACCGAAGGCGAAGCGGCCGTCCGCGCCGGCCTGGGCATCGAAGAAGCGGGTGTGGTCCTGGTGGAAGAGCGTCAGGCGCGCACCGGGCAGCGGTGTGCCGGACTCGGCGACGACGCGGCCAGGAAGGAAGCGGCCTGATTCGAGCACGAGCTGCACGTCCTGGGCGTCGGTGCGGACATCCAGCGCCAGCGTGGCGTGGCGCTCGCCGATGGCCCAGAGCGCCACCATGCCCTCGGGGAGGCCTTCGAGAAGGAACGTTCCGTCCGCCGAGGTGTGGGCTTGGGCCACCACGGGCGCGGCGCCGTGACCGGCTTCGACGAGCGCGCGCACCAGTTCCTCGGGCTCGCCGATGCAGCCTCCGGAGGACAAGGGCAGCTCCGGTGAGCGCGTGTCGCAGGAGCGGGCGGACAGGGACTCGCCGGGCATGTCGCGCGTGGCGGTGACCTGGATGCCGGCGGCGGGGCGGCGCCGCGGGTCGAGCACGCGTCCGCGAAGCGAGTGGTTGCCACGCGGTGGGGGCGTCGGGACGCCGAGGTCTCGTCGTGACGGGATGCGCTGCGCGGTGGATGTCGCTGGCCGCTCGCCGGTGTCCTCCCACCGGTGGACGAGCGCCACGGCCAGCAGCAGCGCGAGCCCTCCGAGTGCGACCATCACCAGCGGCTGTTTGCGCATTGCGTCCCCCGGAGCGCGAGCCCCGCCTCGAACCCGGAGCGTATCTTCGCCTGGGGGCTCGGGCTGGCGCTACGGGGTGGCGGCGCCGGGCGTCAGGGCCTCGATGCGCGCCTTTTCCGAGACGATGAGATTCCGGACGTGCTCACGCAGGGACGCCACGTCGGTGAAGGCGCTGGGGTCGACGGGGGGCATGACCTGGACGTGGCAGCGGGCAGTGGTCTCCAGCACCAAGCCATGCTTGGGCAGGGTGCGCGCGGTGCCGGTGAGGACCACGGGGATGACGGGGCAGCGCTGCTTCAAGGCCAGTGCGAAGGCGCCGTCCTTGAAGGGCTTCACGACGCCGTCCGAGGAGCGCGTGCCTTCGGGGAACATGAGGATGGGCACGCCGCGAGACAGCCAGTATTCGCAGGCGGTCATCATCTTCATGATGCTCGCCTTGTCACCGCGCACCAGGGGGACATAGCGGTTGAGCCGCATGTTCCAGCCGATGAGCGGCAGCTTGAAGTTCGACGCCTTGGAGACCCACTTGAAGGGGCGGTAGAGGCCGAAGAGGACCAGGATGTCGCCGAGCGACTCGTGGTTGGACACGAGCACGGCCGGGCCCCGCCAGGGCAGGTGTTCGCGGCCGTCGACCTCCAGGTGCCAGAACGGGTTGACGTAGAAGTAGAGCTGCGCCCAGAAGCACGAATACAGGTGCAGGACGCGTCCGTTGCGGTCGAACGGCAACGTGACGAGCCAGACCAGCACGGCGCCCACGAAGAGCACGGCGCTGGAGAGCATCAGGAACGCCCAGAAGACGATGGAGAAGAGGAGTCGAATGGCGCCCGCAGTGTGCCACAGGCTCGCGACAGGTGGGCTTGTACTTGGATGTGTCGCGCGGGACCTACCGGGCGAGCAATGACGTGAGGATGGGCTCGGCATGCGTCCACAGCAGTGCGCCCCCGGCGCTTGGCTCCACGCGGCGCCGGGCCGTGGGAATCCTCGTCGCGAGCGTCTGTCCGTGGTCGGGTGAGTGAGCAGTGCTGGTATCAAGTGCGCCGTACCAGAGGTCCACGGGTACGGTGAGTGTCTCCAGTTCAAAGGGCCATCGGGACATGGCCAGCACGGTGTCCCGTGCGTAGCCCGCAGTGCCTTGTGAGAAGGCTTCGTCCAGCGCGCGCCGGTACGCTTCGGCGAAACGTGGCTCGGTGTACACGGCGCGGTCCGCTTCGTGGCTCATGCCGATGACCATGTTCCACATCATCTGAGCGCTCATCCCCGCGAAGAATGCCTCGGCTTGGGCGGGATCCGTGGCGGTGAGGTCCACCAGCTTCGCGACGTCCGGATGGAGAAGTGCGCGCACGGCCGGGTGTGCCAGTTCGTCCCCACCTGAAACGAGCGCAACCGCTTCCACCTCCTGCGTGGCCGCGCAAGCCAGCGCGAAAGGCGCGCCCTGTGAGAAACCCACCGCACGAAGTCCGTTCAGCGCCCGAGCAACACGGAAGTTCCGGATGTCACTGGCCCAGTCCAGGAGACTCCGCTGTGGCATGGGCGTGGACGCCCCCAAGCCTGGTCTATCGACGGAGATGAGCCGGACGCCCGTTTTCTCCAACACCGCCGAGCCAAAGCCCAGCCACCGGCTGGTCGCCGCTCCCGGACAGAGCAACACGGGCCTGCCTGTGAGAGGACCCCACTCACTCCAGCCCAACACGCGCCCGTCGGGCAGTCCTGTCGTCCCCTGTCGTTCGGGGTTCCGCATATCGGTGGTCATCATGGCTCGGAGGGTCGCTGCCAGGGACGAACCTGACGTATCTCCGATACGTTTCGGGCACGTCATCCTGGCGCTTCGTTGGGCTAGCCCGTCTTCAGCACGGACACCGGCGCGGGCGGTTCGCTCGTGGAAGCGTCCAGCGCTTGCACCCGCGCGCCCTCGGCGGCGAAGGCGTCTCGCAGCCAGGGATGGCAGGTGAAGGCGATGACCTGCTGGTGCTCGGAGAGCTTCGCCAGCAGGTGGATGGCGCCTCGCGCCCGCTCCGGGTCGAAGTTCACCAGCACGTCGTCGACGATGAGCGGCAGCGCCCCGCGCGTCTCGCCGAAGTCGCGCACCACCGCCAGCCGGAACGCGAGGTAGAGCTGCTCACGCGTCCCTCGGGAGAGCTGCGCCGCGCTCCAGTCTCGCTGGCCATCACCCACGCGCAGCTCGCGCTCCTCTCCCGTGGGGATGAAGACGCGCTGGTAGCGGCCCTGGGTGAGCGCGGCGAAGTGCTCCGAGGCGAGCTGCACCACCCGCGGCTGCTGCTCCTCCTCGAAGCGGCGCCGGGCCCGGGCCAGCAGTGCCAGGGTCAGCCGGTCCGCCGCGTACTGCTTCGCCAGCTCGGCGGCCCGCGCGCGCAGGGACTCCTCGACGATGCGGAGCTTCGCCAGCGCGTCGTCGTTCTCCCACTGCTCCAACTGGTGGCTGAGCGCGCCGCGCTCCGTGAGCACCGCCTTCAGCCGGTCCTGGGCCTCCGCCTGTCTGTCGCGCAGGGACTCCAGTTCCACGCGCAGGCCCTGCTCGCCGCCAACGTCGATGAGCGCTTGCCGCGCGGGTGTCTCCGACAGGCCCGTGCGCGCCTCGATGCGGTGCGACAGCTCCCGCGTCCGGCCCGTCAGCTCCACGTAGCGGCGGGCCTGCGCGGCGCGGCGGCGGAAGGTCTCCTCGTCGGCGCTGCCACCTTCGGCCAGCAGCGTCGCCAACGCCGCTTCTTCGTCGTGGCACAGCCCGTCCAGTCGCGCCTTCTCCGCGCGCAGTTCGTGCCGCCGCTCTTCCAGCGTCCTGCGCTCCATGCTCTGCGCGCGCTCCGCTTCCAGCGCCGCCGCCACCCGCGACGCCAGGGGTTCCATGACACCGGCGTCCAACTCGCGGGCCTCCGTCGCGCCTGGGATGAGCTCCGCCACCACGGCCTCCGCCCACAGCCGTGACGTCACCAGGGCGCAGACCTGCGCGTCCACAGTGAGCGCGGCTTCCTCCGCGCCCACGTCCAGGAGCCGCTGGCGGAGCGCCGCAGCGTCGCGCCACAGCGTCAGCGCCGCGGACGCGGCCAGGGTGGGAGGGAAGCACCGATCGGACAGCAGGGCCGTCAGCTCCGCGCCCAACTGTTCCTGCCGCGACTCCGCCTCTCCCACCGCATCGCTCGCGCGGTGCTCCTCGCGTCGCGCGGCGGTGTGCTCTGCGTGCAGTGTCTCCCGCTCCCGCTGGAGTTGCTCGAGCCGTCCCGCCCGCTCCAGCGCATCCGCCAGCACGGCTTCCCGCGCCGCCATGTCCGCCGCCGTCGCCACCAGGTTGAGTCCGGCCTCGGCCGCAGCGGCCAGCAACTCGCGGTGCAGCAGTTCCTCCCGCGCGGACAGGCTCATCAAGGCCGCTCGGAGCCGCTCCTCTTCCTGTTGCCGCCAGCGCTGGCGCGCGCGTTGAGCCTCCACGTCCGCGTCGCGCGCCGTCTCCACGCGGCGCCGGGCCAGCTCCAGCACGCCCGTCAGAAGCAGTCCGCCCACGAGGCACAGCGCGCCCACCACGTTGCCCGCCAGCAGCCACGCCGTCACCGCGAGTGCCACCACCATCGCCGCGACCGCCGGCACCCACCACGTGGGCAGCACCGCCGCCGTCGCCTGCGGCTCGCCCTGGGTGCGGACGCTCTCGAATTGCCGGTGCATTTCGGCCCGCTGCTCCGACAGGCGCTCCATCTCCGCGCGCACGGTGCGCAGCCGTCCCAGCCCCGCCTGTTGCTGGCGAACTCGCGACGCCCGCTCCTCCGGCAGCGTCGACAGCTCCGCGTCCACCCGCGCCAGCGCGCCATCCAGCCGCTCACGCTCCGAGACGGCGCGGGCCCATGCGCCCTCCGCCTCGCGATGCGCGACCTCGGCCGCTCCCAGCCGGAGCGCCAGCTCCTCCAGCGTCACGCGGACGCTCACGCTCAAGTCCAGCGCCAGCAGGCCGGGGCCATCCACGGGCAGGCCCAGCTCGCGCAAGGCCAGCTCCACCTGCCGCTGCTTCTCCGCCAGGGCGGCCCGGCGGGAGGGCAGGGCGCGCAGCAGCGCGGCGCCTTCGGTGTACGCCGCCAGGGCCTGGCTCAGCGCCTCCTCGCGCCCCCGGACCCCGGACGGCGCGGACAGCCGCACCAGTCCGGCTTCCACTGTGGCCAGTCGCTCCGCCAGCCGGGCGCCTTCCGCGCGATAGCTCCTGCGCCGGTGCAGGCCGTCCTCGAGCCGCGACTCACCCGCCTCGGGGAAGGTCTCCAGCGCGGGCAGCGTCGCCAGCTCGGCCCGGGCCTGCGCCAGCGCCGCCACGTCTCCGAGCGCCGCTTCCAGTCGCGTCAGCCGCTCCAGTCCGGTCCCCGTCTCCAGCAGCTCCGCTTCGAGCGTCCGTTGCTCCTCCACCAGCGCGCCCAGCCGCTCCTTCTCCGCGAAGTAGCGCGCGGGCCGGTCTCCCTCCTGTCGCAGCCGGACCTGGACGTCCTCCAGGGCCTTCAGCGTCTCGTTCAGCGAAGGCTTCACGCCGTTGGGCTTGTAGATGCCCTCGGTGCTCTTTCGGAGCTGGTCCATGACCTCCGGCAACCGGCGCGCACCGCGCATGCTGGCGGCCACCAGTGCCTCGGAGGCACCTCGCTGCTCGGTGAGCCGCTCGAAGCCGGCCAGTTCATCCAGGCGGAAGGCGAACACGTCGAAGAACAGCTCGCGCGACACGTGGGCAAGCGCGCTCTCCAGCGACTCCTTCGAGAGCTCCTTCCCCTCCGCGTCGCGCACCGACAGCTCGCCCTCCGACGAGCGCCGGCTCGCGATGCGCCGCACCAGCAGCGGTCCCGCGTGGGTGGTCAGCGTCAGCTCGCCGCCGAACGCGCCGCCGTGGGCCGGCTCGTAGCGCTCCGGCTGGCCGCGCTTCTCGAAGCCGAACAACATGCTGCGCAGGAAGGCAAGCAGCGTGCTCTTCCCCGCCTCGTTGGGTCCGTACATCAGGTGCAGTCCCGGCCCCAGGTCGTGCGCGAGGCCAGAGAAGCGGCCGAAGCCGAGCACGCGCAGCGCGTCGATGCGCAGCCCCGGCTTCATGACGTCTCCTCCTCATGCAGCGACTCCACGCCGTGCAGCCCCGCTTGCACCACCCACTCCGCGCGGGGCGCCTCCAGCGCGTCCACGCCCAGTCGCTTCAGTCGCTGGCCCAGCGCGCCCAGGGTCTCCTCTTCCCACAACCGCGCCAATGCCTCCGGGTCCTCCGCGAGGAAGCCCACCTCATCCAGCAGCGTGCGCGCGAAGCCGCCCGCCGCGCACACCGCCTCCAGGTCCACCTCTGGCCGGCTGCTGTCCCGCAGCGACTCCAGCAGCACCGGTGGGTGGCTCCTCGCGAGCTGTTCGCGCAGGTCCACTTCCAGTTGTGCCAGCGCGCCAGGGCGGGCCAGCTCGCGGTGCAGCGGACCTCTTCCGGTGAGGGTGAGGCGCACCGCGTGGCCGTCCAACTCGGGCGCGCAGCGCGCCTCCACGCCTTCCATCGCCGTGGCCAGCAGTCCGTCCAGCGTGCTGACGCCGGTCAGCGGCACCTCCAGCTTGTGCCAGCGCACGCCGTCCACCGGGATGAAGCGCCGCCGCATGCCGCCGTCCTCCACCTCCACCAACATGCATCCGCGCGGGCCGGTTTCGTTCGCGTGCCGGCCCTGCGGGTTGCCGGGGTACACCGCCACGCCGCCGCCGGGGAGCATGTGCTCGGCGCGCGTGTGGACGTGGCCCAGCGCCCAGTAGTCCAGCCCGCGCGAGCCCAGCCCCGCGGTGGTGCAGGGCGCGTAGTTCGCGTGGCCCTCCGCGCCGCCCAGGTTGGCGTGCAGCAGTCCCACGCTGAAGCCATCCCCGGTGCGGCGGAAGCGCGCGGAGAGGTCGTCGCGCACCTCCACGTCCGGATAGGAGATGCCCTGCACGCGGCACAGTCGCCGGCCCTCGCGCTTCACCTCCACTTCTTCCCAGTCCGGGCCGAACACCTTCACCGACGGCGGCAGCCCCAGCGCGCCGGTGTCTCCGCTCAGCGGGTCATGGTTGCCGTGGACGATGAAGGTAGAGATGCCGGCCGCGTCCAGCCGGCCCAGCTCGCGTCGCAGCGCCAGCCGCGCGCGCACCGAGCGGTCCTTCACGTCGAAGAGGTCTCCGGCGAGGAGCAGGAAGGCCACCCGTTCTCGCAGGCAGACCTCCGTGATGCGCGCGAGCGCTCGGAACGTCGAATCCTGGAAGCGTCCCAGGAGCGGCCCCTGGGTCGCGACGCCTCGGAAAGGCGTGTCCAGGTGCAGGTCGGCGGCATGAACGAACTTGAAGGGCATGGCGCGCCGCACAACGTACCCGATGCGGGCGGGTGACCCGACATTCCGGCCCGGACGCTCGGTCGCTGGCCGACAGCGACCCCGCCCTTTGTGCCTGGGTGGCGTCGACTCGCCGCCAGAACGGGTGTGACGGGTAGGACAGAGCCGAGCCAGGGCCCAGAAGCGGAGCGGGGCCCGGGAGCATCCCGGACCCCGTGGGTTGCTTGCTCGCGGCGGGTCGCGAGCAGGCGGGCTACTGCTGACCTTCGGGGCTGTGCGTCCCGGTGTCCTGGGTGTTGTGGTCGTTCATCATCCCGGAGCCACCGGTGCCGGCGTCCTCGTTCATCATCCCAGAGCCGCCCGTGCCGGCGTCGTAGCCCTGCATCTCCTGGCCGGAGCCGCCGGTGCCGCCGGTGCCGCCGGTGCCGTCGCTGGGGCGCGGCTGCTTGCCCTGGCCGCTACCGCCGGTGCCCTCCATGCCCGGGGTGGTCGTCGTCCCTTGGTGGTCACGGTTTTGTTCCCTGCATCCTGTAACGGACATCGCCACCGCCACCGCACCGAGCACCATCCACCGATTGAAAGCCTGCATCGCGTTTCCTCCCTGAGTAGCGACTGGCCCAAGGCTGGAGGCGACCCTCGCGTGTTGCACCCCGCCCCGTCGACCGTTGCGCATGTCCGCCCATGCTCCGGCCGGGCGGCCAGGGGCCTGCTTCAATCAGGAGGTGTCGCGGCCTCAGTCCACCCGCCGGAGCACGAGCAGCCCGTACTCCAGACCGCCATCCATCAACGCCTGCTGCAGGCGCAGGTGCTCGCGGCTGGATTCGCCGCGGCCGGCCTGAGCGAGCGCACGCAGGGGATGCTGGGAGGGGTGTGCCGAAGCGCGCTCATGCACCATCAATTCCAGTGTCAGCGACCAGAATCCCACCACGCGTGAGGACACGTCGTCGCGCACCTCCAGCTCCAACCCCGCGGCGTGCGCGGCGGACAGGTACTCATCGAGCGAGCCGATGCGCGTGCGCCAATACCGGTCAAAGCCGGGGGCCAGCTCTGGACGGCAGAGGAAGCAGTCGGCGATGGCCAGCACGCCGCCTGGCTTCAGCAGCGTCCGCGTGCGGCGGAACCACTCGGAGCGCGGCAGGTAGCAGGCGCTCTCCACCGCCACCACCGCGTCGAAGGCCGCGCGGCCCGGCACGGAGAGGGCGTCACAGAGGATGGGGCGCACGTGCGCGCTCACGCCCGCGGCCTCCGCGAAGCCGCGCACCAGCGCGACATGTGAGGGGACGTTCGTCACCGCCGTCACCTGCGCCTGGTGCTCGGTGGCCCAGTACAGCGCGCCGCCGCCCAGGCCACAGCCGATGTCCAGCACCTCTCCGCCATCCGGGAAGCGGCCCACGGCGCGCGCCAGCTCCACCAGCAGCGCTTCCTGCGCGAAATGGACGGTGTCGCGCAGCACCTCCGAGGGCGCGCCGGGCGGCGGCACCACGTCCACCAGTCCGGAGTGATAGTGCACGCGCGGGCCGGGCCCGTAGCGTTGGAGCAGCCGCTCCGTCTTCGCCTCGTAGTACGCGCTCACCTCGTCGCGTCTCCACTCGGGTTGCACGGCTTCGGCTCTCATGACTCCCCCTCTGGCAGCATCGGTTCGATGCGGCGGAGCGCCGCGTCCAGGCAGCGCAGGTCATGGCGGCGCAGCGCCCGCGCGGCGGCGCGCGCCCAATCCACCACCGCGTGACGGTCCGCCTCGGGCATGCTGGTGAAGCGCACGTCCCGCGTGCGGATGTCCTCCGCCACGTGCGCGGCCACGCCCAGCACCCGGCCCGCCGCCGCCGCGCGCGGCTCCAGCACCGTGCCCGCCCACAACACGCGCAGGTACGCGGCCCACTGCTGGCCGGCGATGCCCTCCGCCACCTGGCGGAACAACGGCGCCGTCCATTCGCTGGCGCGCACCTCCAGCGCCTGCGGGCCGGCGGCCACCGCCAGGGTGCGGACCGCCTCTTCCAACACCGGGCCCGGCAGCTGCGCCTGCGCGCCGCACAGCGTGGCGAAGGCCAGGTTCTGGAGGATGAACTGCACGCACGGCCCCACGCGGATGGGCGGGTCGTGGTACGTGCACTCGCCGTCGATGAGGTCGTCGGCGAGGTTGCCCGCGCTGAAGCTGAGGAAGAGTCCGGCGCCGCGCGCCAGCAGGGCCTCGCGAGGCAGGCCGGCCTCCGCGCCCGCCTCATAGAAGAGGGACAGGGGACCCGGCTGCGCCGCCTCCAATGCCGCGAGCACGTCCCGCTCCGACACCTCTGGCAAGCCCAGCCGGCGAAGCGCGCGCAGCGACTCCTGGTACAGGGCTCCGCCGCTCATCGGTACTCCCTGGGAAGGACCATGCGGAGCACGGCGCCGCCCCCGGCCGCGTTCTGCCGGTGCAGCATGCCGCCGCTGGCGCGCAGCAGGCACTCGCTGGTGTAGAGGCCCAGGCCCGTCGCGTGGGGCTTGCTGGTGTACAGCGCCTCGGCGGGGCGGCCGAGCTGGCCGGGCGGGAAGCCGGGGCCGTCATCCGAGATGGTGACCTCCAGGCGCCCGCTGAGTGGCTCCACGCGCGCGTGGATGTGGACCCGCGCCGCGCCTTCCTCGCCGTTGCCCTCGCAGGCGTTGAGCACCAGGTTCTCCACCACGCGGCGCAGCGTGGGCGCGCCGCCGCGCATCAGGGCGAGCAGGGGCGGAGAGGGCGGCTCCACCTCCACCTGGATGTCCACGTCCGGGAAGCGCAGGCCCACGCTGGCCTGCACCGAGTCCAGCACCGGCGCCAGCTCCACGGGCTCCGGTTCCATACCGGCATGGCGACGCCCCTTGTTGCGGGCGTCCATCATCATGTCCCGTATCTGCGTCAGGTTGTCGTTGAGCTGCCGGAGCAGGTCGTCGAACTCGGTGCGGCCGGGGCCCGGGCGGTGCGCGCCCACCACGGCGAGCATGTCCGCCGCGCTGCCCGCCGCCATGAGCGCGTTGTCGATGTCGTGGTGATAGCCCAGGATTTCCGACAGCGCCTGCGACAGGCGGCCCACGTCGCGCTCCTGCTGCTCCAGCAGTTGCGCGTGCACGGCGGCGCGCAGGCGCTCCGCGTCCGCGCGGGCCCGGTCATGCTGCACGGCGAAGGTCCCCAGGTAGAGCTGGGCGGTGAGCGCCGCGGGGCCGATGACGCCGAAGAGGGCCAGGTGTTCGTCGCTTCCGCGCAGGGGCAAGGCCAGCGCCAGGGCCAGCGCGGTGCCCAAGGCGAGGAAGGGCTGGCGCGGCGTCACCCGGTGCAGGCGGCCATGAAAGGCGGTGGTGAAGAGGAACAGCGAGGCCAGGACGGCGGCCCCTGGCGGCGCCGACAGCGCCATCAGCGCGGCCACGAAGAAGTGCATCGCCGCCACGCTGAAGATGAGCCACACCCAGCCCCAGGGCTCGATGCGGCGCCGCCGCCGGTGGACGAGCGAGAACAGGACGCCGCTGGTCAACATGGGCGCGGCGCACAGCAGCGCGGTGCCGAAGTGGATGCCGAAGAAGCTCCGCGCGCCGGGGGCCCAGGCCGTCATGGCCAGCAGGCTCGGCACGAAGGCACAGAGCGCGAGCCACGCGCCCAGGCCCGAGGCGGCCAGCACCTCCGCGGCATCCTGGGCGCGCGTCCACCGCCGGAGCGAGGACAGGAGGGCCTGTCGCCCGGCGGAGCGCGGACTCATACGGTGGCGGACAGGATGTCACCCGCCGTACCCAGGCTGGACGACTCCTCGGTGGCGCGTTCGGCCCGGAGGTTCAGTTCGTTGACGATGTCCGCGTTGCCGCGCTGGAGCAGCTGCACCGACACCTCGCCGCCCGCGAGCAGGTGGTGGAGGGCCTCCAGCACGGGCCGCAGTGCGGGGCTGAGCGTGCGCGCACCCAACGGACCCTCCATCGCGCCCAACTCATTGCAGCGCGCCAGGTAGGCCGTCAGCGCGCTGTCACGGGCGGTGTCGCCGCGCGAGCCGTCGTGCGCTGGCCTGGCCGCGCGGTTTCGAGGCCGCGGCGTCGCGGGCGCGCCCGTGCGGGCATCCCAGCGCGGTGGGCATTCTCGTCGCGTGCGAAGTGGATGGAACCGGATTTCTCGGACTCTTGGCGTCATGCTGGCTCCCCCCCGGGGCCTGGCACAGTCGTTTCACCCCCGAGCAAAGCGAAGGCCCCCCCGCGCCGTCAAACTCCCGGCCAGGCGAGTGTTGTCCAGCGTGTTCTCTTCACCCTTCAGGGCAGGCGGGTGATACGGGATGGACAGCGGGCGCGGTGGAAGAGGTGTGCGGAATGTCTCGAGTCTTGACGAAGCCGGGGCCAGTCACGGTGGCGGTCCTGATGTTGCTCGTCGCGATGGCCTCCATCCAGACGGGCGCTTCGCTGGCCAAGCAAGTCTTTCCCGTGCTGGGCGCGGCGGGGGCCACGGCGCTTCGCGTGTTCTTCGCGGCGCTCATCCTGGCGGCGGTGTTCCGGCCCTGGCGGCAGCGGCTCACCCGCAAGGACTTGCGGGCCGTGGCCATCTACGGCGCGGCGCTGGGCGGGATGAACCTGACCTTCTACCTGGCGCTGGAGCGCATCCCGCTGGGCATCGCCGTCGCCATCGAGTTCACCGGGCCGCTCGCCCTGGCCATCTTCTCCACGCGCCGGGCGCTCGACTTCGTGTGGGCGCTGCTGGCCGTGGCTGGCATCCTGCTGATTCTTCCGCTGTCGGAGACGTCGCGGGCGCTGGACTGGATGGGCGTCTTCTGGGCGCTGGTGGCCGCCACCTGCTGGGCGCTGTACATCCTCTTCGGTCAGCGGGCCGGAGGCGCCGTCCACGGCGGCACGGCGGCGTCGCTGGGCATGCTCACCGCGGCGCTGCTGGTCATGCCCTTCGGCGTGGCGCACGCGGGCATGAAGCTGCTGGACGTGTCGCTGCTGCCGCTCATCCTCTGCGTGGCCGTGCTGTCGAGCGCGCTGCCGTACTCGCTGGAGATGTATGCCCTCAAGGCGCTCCCCACGCGTACGTTCGGCATCCTGATGAGCCTGGAGCCGGCGCTGGCCGCCGTGTCCGGGCTGCTGCTGCTGAAGGAGCAACTGTCGCTGGTGCAGTGGGCGGCCATCGGCTGCATCATCCTGGCGTCCGTGGGCAGCTCCGCGACATCGCGCAAGCCCGCTGAAGCCGCCGCCGCGAGCTGACCGGAAGGGTTCGTCGACACCGTTCTCCGGAGCTGGGCCTGTCTTCGGGCTCGCAATGGGGCCCGGCGCCGGGCTAGAGGACGGCCTCATGCGTGACCGAATCCAGGCCGTGCTCCGCCAGCTTGCCCAGACGCCCGACATGGAGGCGCGCTGGCTCCACACCCTGTCCCTGATGGAGTTCATTGGCGCGCGGAAGATTTCGCGCACCGTGGCGGACCGGCACCCGACGCTGGAGGTGCTGGAGCACCTGGCCGACGAGACGCGCCACGCCTTCGCCTTCAAGCGCCTGTCCGCCGAGGTCGCCGGCGCGGAAATCACCACGTTCCTCTGCCCGGAGGCCGCGGGCCGCTACTTCCAGGCGCTGGACCACGAGCTGGCCACCTGGGCGACGTCCTTCACGGGCGCGCCGGATGTCTACCTGCACTACCTGCTCACGACGACGGCCATCGAGCGGCGCGCCATGGTGCTGTATCCGCTCTACAAGGCCGCGTCCCGCCAGCCGGCCGTGCGCGAGGAGCTGGGGCGCGTCGTGACCGAGGAGCAGAGCCACCGGCGCACCATCGAGGACGCGTGTGTCGCGCGCCTCACCGCCGTGGGCGCCACGCTGGACGCTGCGCTGGCGCTGGAAGAGCGGCTCTTCGCGGCCTTCATCGGTGAGCTGGAGACCGCCGTGGCGCGGGAGTCGGGCGCCCAGGACGCCTTGGTTCCGGCGGCGCCGCCGCGGATGTGACTACAGCGCGTCGTCTTCGCCGCCGGGCGCGCCCGTGCCATGGGCGCCCGAGAGGACAAGCGTGCCGTCCATCAGCTCCGCGCGCAGGTTGCGGGCCTTGCGCGCCCGCTTGCGGCTGAGCTCCACGCCCATCGCGCCCAGACCCAGCGCGTTGGCCACGGCCAGCACGGTGCCGTGGCCACAGAAGGGGTCCACCACCGTCCGCGTCCGCGTGTGCTCCAGGATGAAGCGGCACGCGATGAGGCACGCCTCCACGCCCATGCCGCGCGTCCACGTCACCTCGCCCGCTTCGGGCAGGACGTCGGGCGTGGACTTCGCCATGTCCACGCGGACGCCGCGCGAGAAGCACAGCATGTGGGAGTACGCGGGCCGGCCGAACGTCACCGTCCCGGGCGGCCGCCGGCACACCACCTTGTGCCAGAGCAGGTCGACGCCCACCTCCTCCGCGGCGCGAGCCACCAGGTAGCCCTTGTCCACCCAGGTGCCCTCTTCCTTCACGTCCGTCTGGTAGAAGATGGCCACGCCTTCGGGCGGCACGCGCGCGAGGATGAGCGCCGCGGCGCGGATGAACCAGGCCTTCCACTCCGCCAGCGACAGGGACGGGAACTCGGACCAGTCCGGCAGGGACGCGATGGCCGAGCTGCCCTCCAACACCGGCCGCGCCTCCAGCCACACGAGTGCGTCTTCGCAGTACACCGTGCGCTTCGCTGCGCCCGTGGCGCCTGCCTGTTCGTCCACCATGTGGTGCTGGAGTCTGCCAGAGCCGCGCGCACTCCGCGTCGGGCTGGTCAACACGCCCAAACCGTGGCTTGCTAGCGCTTCCGTAGATTTCTACAATCCTGTTTTATCTCGTTGCAACGGAGAGACGGAATGCCCACGACTTCAGCGAAAGACGGGACTTCGCTCCACTACCGTGTCGTGGGTGAGGGTCCGCGCACGGTCATCCTGGTCCACGGTTGGATGGTATCAGGCGCCGTCTGGGATGCGCTGGTGGAGCGCCTGGACCTGACGGGGCTGCGGCTGGTGATTCCGGACATGCGGGGCTCCGGTCAGTCGGGCCGCCCGGATGGAGGCTTCAGCCTGGAGTCGCTGGCGCACGACGTGCTGGCCGTGGCGGACGCCGTGGACGCGCGGCGCGTCACGCTGGTGGGGCACAGCATGGGCGGCCAGCTGGTGAAGTGGGTGGCCGCGGAAGTGCCGGCGCGCGTGGAGGGGCTGGTGCTCCTCAACACGGTGCCCGCCGCGGGGCTGCCGTTGCCTCCGGATGCGGCGGGGCTGTTCCGCACGTCGGCGGAGAGCCGCGAGAAGAAGCAGACCATCCTCGGACTCGCGTGCAAGCAGCTGTCGCCGGAGGCCCTGGAGGCGTTGGTGAAGGACTCGATGGGCGTCAGCCCGGCGGCCATCGAGCACGTCTTCGACGCGTGGACGGCGGGTGGCTTCGCCGACAAGCTGGCCTCGATTACGGCGCCCACGCTGGTGTTGGCCACGGACGACGCCTTCCTGCCGGCGGCCTTCCTGCGGGAGGCGGTGGTGTCGAGGATTCGCGGCGCGCGCCTGTCGTACCTTCCTGGCCCCGGTCATTACCCACAGGTGGAGCGCCCGGCGGAGACGGCGGCGCTGGTGTCCGCCTTCCTCGCCGGCTCCCTGCCGGTCTGAGCGCCGGTTTCGAGGAGGCAGCACGATGGCCTGGAACATGTCCTTCGAGTACGACGCGCAGAACGACGTCGTCACCGCGTATTTCACCGACTGCATCCTGGTGAATGAGGCGGACGTCCTTCGCTGGCGGAAGGACGTCGAGGAGCGCCTTTCCAAGTACCCGTCCAGGGTGGACCTCCTCATCAACCTGGACGGGCTGGTGGTGAAGTTCACCGCTGGCCGAGTCTTCGGCAAGGAGCGCCGTGAGGTGTTGGAGCGCTACACGCACCGCTCGTACCGCTTCGGTGGTGACGAGATGACGCGCATGTTCGTGCTCACCAGCGGCGCCATCAACGGCGCGGCCGTCAATCACTACGCCACCCGCGACGAGGCGCTGGCCGCGCTCCAGGCCGAGCGCGAGGCGCTGCGCAAGCGGGGCTTCTCGCCCTTTGGCGGTGGTGGCTTCGTCGGCAGCAAGGTCTGAGCCTTGACGGCCAGGGACGGGCGCCGTCGAAGCGGCCCCCGTCCCCCAGCCTCATGAGCAGTGCGTCTGAACACACGCTCCATCGCAGTCGTAGACGCATTGAACGACCGACCGGCAGGTCACCCGCCACACTGCATCGGGGGCCTGGCACGTGCCGTTGCTCCCCGCCCGCAGGCAGCCCCGAGTCTCGAGCGACTGGGAGTAGTAGTAGGTTCCTTCATGGCACATCGCGGGAAAGACGGTGCCAATGCCGCACCACCCGGCCTGATAGGCGTACTCGCTTTCGGCGGAGGTGTAGATCGTCTTCCGGCCATAGGTCCCAGCCCGCGGGTCGCAACCGCGTGTGCACGTGGTTTGATTGAGGTAGATGCCATTGCAGAAGCCGGCGCATGCCGAGGAGCAACCCCAGCTCGTCGCCTGCCAGCCGCTCGGGCAATCACCATCACACTGCGAGAACGTCTCGGTATTGGGGGCGCAAGTGACCTGATTGTAGTTGGGGGTGCCGCTACACGAGCCGCCACAGGCGGTCGGATTGCAGAGCTGGCTCGTCACATGATGCCCTGCAGGGCAGGTTGTGCCACAGAGCGTCAATTCCTGCGCGGCTTCGCCAAGTTCAAGCTCGTTTCCGGACCCTTGAGGTTCTTCGTCCGTCTGGGGGTTGCATCCCCCAAGTACAAACATGCCGCAGAGCGCCGCGGTCAGGGCCGAAAGTCTCATCATTCCTTGCATGGTCGAACGCCTCTTCCTTGGGGGGTGTTTCTTGGAGTGATGAGTGGTCGCACCAGTGGTGAATGTCTGCGTCCATCTGCCTGGTCGGATTTCCGCCCGCGGAAGTGTGTCTGTTGAGGCGGCCGTGCGCCCGGCGCGCTCAGCAGTCTGTCTTCACGCACTCGCCTTCGCAGTTGTAGACGCAGTCGATGCGCGACCGGCAGTTCACCTCCCAGATGGCGTCGGGGTCGCCGCAGGAGCCATTGCTTCCCACGGTGTGGCAGAAGAAGTTCGAGAGCAGGTGGGAGTAGTAGTACGAGCCGTCGATGCAGACGTCGGCGGGCAGTGTGGTGCACCAGTCCTCGTCGTTGGCATACGCGTCGTGGTAGCGGAAGTCGGCCTCCAGTTCCCCGTGCGTTCCTTCACGGGAATCACAGATGGGAGTGCACGTCGTCGCGTTGACGTTATAGGGCTCGGGACAGAACGGACCGCACTCCGGCCTGCAACTGCTTCCGATTGCCTGGAAGTGACTGGGGCAGGTGTAGCCACACATGGTGTCGCTGAGTCCAGCGGCCTGTCCGTCAACCTCCTGCGTCTGGGGGGCATCCGCATATCGTGCATCGCAGCCGCCCAGGACGAGGACGCCGCAAAGGGATGCCCTCAGGAGTGAGTGCGTTTGCGGCTGGCCCATGGCCCTGTCTCCTTGTGAGTTGTTCTCGTGATGCTGGCTCTGAAATGCCGCGAGTGAATGTCTGACTGTCGTTGATGTCGTGGGAGGGTGGCGAGTTCAGGGGGCCTCACACGCCCGCGAACCACTCGTAGCCGCGGTCTTCCCAGTAGCCGCCGGTGGGCTCCGGGAGGAAGTTCACCTCGGTGAGGTACTTCACCATTTTGTAGCCCAGCTTCACGCCCGAATAGAGGCGCAGGGGCGCGCCGTGTCCGGGCGTCAGCGGCTGGCCGTTCATGCCGTAGGCCAGAATCGTCTGCGGATGGAAGGCGCTGGGCCGGTCCCAGGACGAGTAATAGCCCGCGTCGAACGAGCGCAGCTCCACGTAGCCCGCGCGGGTGTCCGCGCCCACGTGCCGGGCCAGCTCGCTCAGGCGAACGCCATGCCAGGACGCCACCGCGCTCCATCCTTCCACGCAGTGGTGGCGAATGCGCAGGTCCGTGCGAGGCAGGCGCTGGAGGGCGTCCAGCGTCAGCACGCCGGGCCGCGCCACGAGCCCGCCCACTCGGAGCGCCCAGCCCGCGGGCGCGAGCGGCACCGTGTCGGAGACGAAGTACTCGGGGAACTTGCCGGGAGGCGTCGTCTCTTCGGGTGGCAGCTCCGGCGCCAGCCGGCGTTCGTCGAACAACACGGCCTGAGCGCGCGCGTTGAAGCGCTCCATGACGCCCAGGAAGCCCTCGCGAGGGCGGCTGCTGTCACACGCGCTGGCCGTGAGCGCGGTAGCGCCCAGCAGTGTCGTGCGCCGTGTGAGGAGGTGCCTAGGCATCTGGCTTCCTTCCGCCCGTCACCATCTCCGCCAGGCTTCGCGGGTGGAGCAGCACCAGGACGATGTGGCCCACGGTGAAGAGGGCGAGCAGCACCAGGATGACGAGGTGGATGGCGCGCGCCGCGTCGTAGCCACCCAGCAGCGAAGTGAGCGCGCCGAGCTGCACGGGCTTGTAGAGGACCAGCCCGGAGAGCACCGCGAGCAGCCCCAGCGCCAGCGTGCCCGTGTACGCCAGCCGCTGAAGGCCGTTGTAGAGCCCCTGCGCGGGTGCGTGCTTTCGCACGCGCAGGTAGAAGGCGAGCGTGTCCAGGGCGTTGCGTGTATCGCGGCGGGGCAGGAAGAGGCGGCGGCGCCACTCACCGCTGAGGGCGAGGTAGAGCACGTACGCCACGCCGTTGAGCATGAGGAACCACGCGAAGGCGAAGTGCCAGTGCCGGGCTCCGGCCAGCCAGTTCCCCAGCCGCATCCATTCGGGCGGAGGGATGCCCTGGAAGGGATACCATCCATAGGGCCGTCCCTGCGGCCCGAGCATGGGATAGGCGACAAGTATCTGGAGTCCGCTGGCCGCCATGATGAGCAGCAGCGGTACGTTGAGCCAGTGGGTGACTCGGATGAGCCACGGCTGGGGCCTGCGTCGTTCAGGGGCTTGCACGCGCGCGGAAGAAAGCACCCGGCGTCACGCGGCGTGGGCTCGGCTTGTCCCGCGTTGGTGGACAGCCGTCATTCAGGGCGGGTGCCGCTCACCTTGCGTCGACGTGAGGACGGGCCCTGGCCTCGCGGGGCAGGAAGAGGCGGCGGGGTTTCAGCTCGCACGATGCTCTCGAGCCCGTTCGTGCAAGTTGCAACCTGGAGAATGGCAGCAGGCACACAATCCCCTGGAATGACAGGGGGCGCGTGAGCCGTGGCCAGGCACGGCGCGTGCTCTTGGGGAAGGCACGACCATGTTCCCTTCTCCACTGCCAGCCCTGGTGTCCTCCCTGTTGCTGTCCCAGGCTCCCCCGCCGGAGCCGTCCCCCGATGCCGAAGCCCCGGGCCTGCTGTCTCGCCTGAAGGTGGAAGGCGGGGTGGACGTGTACTTCGGCTACAACGCCAATCGCCCCGCCGACGGTGCCAGTTTCATCCCTGGCACGGGCACCACTGCCCGGCGGGACAACGAGGTCTCCATCAACCTCGCGTCGCTGGGGGTGTCGCTCGCGCCCGCGCCCGTGGGCTTCAAGGTGCTGCTGGGCTTCGGCACCGGCATCGAGGTGCTGCATCAGGCCGAGCCGGAAGGCCCAGCCATCGGGCCTGAGGTGTGGCGCCATCTCCAGCAGGCCACGGTGTCGTACGCGACGGGGCCCCTGACGTTGGAGGCGGGCGTCTATCCCAGCCACATCGGTCTGGAGTCATTCCAGTCGCAGCTCAACTGGAACTACACGCGCTCGTGGATGGGCGAGCTGTCGCCTTACTACCAATCCGGCCTCAAGGGCACCTGGACCTTCGATGACGCGTGGAGCGCGCAGCTTCACCTGCTCAATGGTTGGCAGACGATTGGGGAGAACAACCGCGGCAAGGCGCTGGGCACGCAGGTGGCCTACGCCGGCCCACGGTTGTCCGCGGCGCTCAACACCTTCGTGGGGGATGAAGGTGACGGCGGCCTCCGTCTCTTCGCGGACGCCGTGGCCACCTGGAAGGTGACGCACGCCTTCGCACTGGCCGCCACGGCGGACGTGGGCCGGCAGGCGCGTTCCGGACAGTCCGCGGCCTTGTGGTACGCGGCGGGCTTCAACGCGCGGGTGCAACTCTCCGACGTCGTGGCCGTTGCCGCCCGGGTGGAGGCCTATCGCGATGAGGACGGGCTCATCACGGGTGCCGTCCAGACGTTGGCGGGCGGCACCCTCACCCTGGAGTTGAAGCCCGCCGAACACCTGGTCCTCAAGATGGAGGCGCGCCGCGACACCTCCACCGCAGACGTGTTCACCGGCCGCGCCACGGGAGGGGATGGCGCGCCCAGGCTCGAGGACGCCGAGACGCTCGGGGTGCTCAGCGCCGTCGCCTGGTTTTGAACGGGAGCCCCATCTCATGGACCTCGTGCTCGTTCTTGTCACCACCGCTTTCTTCGCGCTCGCGTGGGCCTACGTCCACGGCTGCGAGCGCCTGTGAGGCATTGCCCGATGACTTTCGAATACGCCGCTGGCGCCGTCCTGTCCGTGCTGCTCGGTGCCTACCTCATCTATGCGCTGCTCCGCCCGGAGCGCTTCTAGGCCCCCTTCATGTCCTTCATCGGTTGGTCGCAAATCCTGTTGTTCTTCGCCCTGGTGCTGGCGGTGACGAAGCCGCTGGGGGCCTATCTCTTCCGTGTCCTCGAAGGGGATACCCGTCCGCTGCCGCGCGTGCTGGGCCCCGCGGAGCGCCTGCTGCTGCGCCTGTGCGGCGCGGCGGACCGGCGCGAGCAGACGTGGGTGGCCTACGCGAGCTCGCTGTTGGCGTTCAGCCTCTTCAGTGTCCTCATCGTCTACGGCCTCCAGCGCGTGCAGCACCTGCTGCCGCTCAACCCGCAAGGGCTGGGAGCGGTGGGGCCGGAGCTGGCGTTCAACACGGCCGCCAGCTTCACCGCCAACACCAACTGGCAGTCGTACGCCGGTGAGTCCACGCTCAGCTACTTCACGCAGATGGCGGCGCTGGCGTGGCAGAACTTCGTCTCCGCCGCCGCGGGAATCGGCGTGGCGCTGGCGCTGGCCCGGGGCTTCACCCGCCGGCCCGGTCCGGACGGGCAGAAGACGCTGGGTAACTTCTGGGTGGATGTGATGAACGCCACCCTCTACGTGCTGCTGCCGCTGAGCCTCGTCTACGCGCTCTTCCTGGTGTCGCAGGGCGTGCTCCAGAACTTCGCGCCCTATTCGCAGGGGGTGACGCTGGAGGGAGCGAGCCAGACGCTGGCGCAAGGACCGGTGGCCTCGCAGGAAGCCATCAAGATGCTGGGCACGAATGGCGGCGGCTTCTTCAACGCCAACAGCGCGCACCCCTTCGAGAACCCCACGCCCTTCACCAACCTGGTGCAGATGCTGTCCATCTTCGCCATTCCCGCGGCCCTCACGTACACCTACGGGAAGATGGCGGGAGACACCCGGCAGGGCTGGGCCCTGTTCGCGGCGATGTCCGTCCTCTTCCTCGTGGGCGTGGCAGCGGTGTACGCGGCGGAGTCCCAGGCGAACCCGGCCTTGAGCGCCGCGGGACAGGTGGCGCAGGCAGGGAACCTGGAGGGCAAGGAGGTGCGCAACGGCGTCGCGGCCTCCGCGCTCTTCGCCGCCGTCACCACCGCGGCCTCGTGCGGCGCGGTGAACGCGATGCATGACAGCTTCACGCCCCTGGGCGGCCTGGTGCCCATGGTCAACATGCAGCTGGGTGAGGTCGTCTTCGGCGGCGTGGGCGCGGGCCTCTACGGCATCCTCATCATGGTGGTGCTCAGTGTCTTCATCGCCGGGCTGATGGTGGGCCGTACGCCCGAGTACCTCGGCAAGAAAATCGAGGCGCGGGAGATGAAGCTCGCGATGTTGTACGTGCTTGTCTTCCCGCTCTTCACGCTGGGCTTCAGCGGGCTGGCCGCGGTGCTGCCGCAGGGCGTGTCCTCGCTCAACAACGCGGGGCCGCATGGCCTGTCGGAAATCCTCTACGCGTACACCAGCGGAACGGCGAACAATGGCAGCGCCTTCGCGGGCCTCAACGCCAACACGCCCTTCTGGAACATCACGCTGGGCGTGGCGATGCTCGGCGGACGCTTCCTGATGATGGTGCCCGCGTTGGCCATCGCCGGCTCCATGGTGGGCAAGAAGGTGGTGCCAGCGGGCCCGGGCACCTTCCCCACGCACGGCGTGCTCTTCACCGGTCTTCTGGTGAGCGTGATTGTCATCGTCGGCGCGCTCACGTTCTTCCCCGCCCTCTCCTTGAGCCCCATCGTCGAGCACTTCCTCGCCGGGGCCGGAAAGCTCTACTGAGATGTCCTCGCCTGCTTCGAAACCGGCGTCGTTGCTGGACGCCTCGCTGCTCAAACCGGCGCTGGTGGACAGCCTGCGCAAGCTCCACCCGCGCGACGTGGCGCGCAACCCCGTCATGTTCGTGGTGTGGGCCGGGAGTCTGCTCACCACGGTGTTGGTGGTGAAGGACGTGGTGTCGCCGCACCCGGATGCCGCGCCGTTGGGCTTCACCGTGCAGGTGATGCTGTGGCTGTGGTTCACCGTGCTCTTCGCCAACCTGGCAGAGGCCGTGGCGGAGGGCCGCGGCAAGGCCCAGGCTGGCGCCCTGCGGAAGATGCGCAAGGACACCACCGCGCGTCGCTGGAAGGACGGGCGCGAGGAGCGCGTGCCCGCGCCGGACCTGCGCAAGGGCGACGAGGTGATTTGCGAGGCCGGGGACCTCATCCCCGGTGACGGCGAGGTGGTGGAGGGCATCGCCAGCGTGGACGAGTCCGCGATTACCGGCGAGTCCGCCCCCGTCATACGCGAGTCGGGCGGTGACCGCTCGGCGGTGACGGGCGGCACGAAGGTGCTCTCCGACCGCATCCGCGTGCGCATCTCCGCCAACCCCGGCGAGTCCTTCCTGGACCGGATGATTGGCCTCGTGGAAGGCGCGGCCCGGCAGAAGACGCCCAACGAGGTGGCGCTCCACATCCTGCTGGTGGGGCTCACCCTCATCTTCCTGCTGGCGTGCGTGACGCTGGTGCCGCTGGCGCTCTACTCGGGCGTGCCGCTGTCGGGCACGGCGGTGGTGGCGCTGCTGGTGTGCCTCATCCCCACGACGATTGGTGGCCTGCTGAGCGCCATTGGCATCGCGGGCATGGACCGGCTGCTGCGCAAGAACGTGCTGGCCATGAGCGGCCGCGCGGTGGAGGCGGCGGGTGACGTGGACACGCTGCTGCTCGACAAGACGGGGACCATTACCCTGGGCAACCGCATGGCCACGGAGCTGCTCCCCATGCCGGGCGTGCGGATGGAGGAGTTGGCTGAGGCCGCGCAGCTCGCCAGCCTCGCGGACGAGACGCCCGAGGGTCGCTCCATCGTCACGCTGGTGAAGGACACGTACAAGATGCGCCCGCGCGAGCTCCAGGCGCACCACGCCACCTTCGTGCCCTTCACCGCGCAGACGCGCATGAGCGGCTGTGACCTGGTGGACCCGCACCCGCGCAGCATCCGCAAGGGCGCGGTGGACGCCATTGTCACATACGTCTGTTCCCATGGCGGCGCGGTGCCGGACGAGCTGGCGCATGCGTCGGGCCGCATCGGCGACGCGGGTGGGACGCCGCTGGCGGTGGCGGACGGTGCGCGGCTGCTGGGCATCATCCACCTGAAGGACGTGGTGAAGGGCGGCATCAAGGAGCGCTTCGACCGCTTCCGCGCCATGGGCATCCGCACGGTGATGATTACGGGCGACAACCCGCGCACGGCGGCCGCCATTGCACGCGAGGCGGGCGTGGATGACTTCCTGGCCGAGGCGACCCCCGAGGCCAAGCTGGCCCTCATCCGCACCGAGCAGGGGCGCGGCAAGCTGGTGGCCATGACGGGGGACGGCACCAACGACGCACCGGCGCTGGCCCAGGCGGACGTGGGCGTGGCGATGAACACCGGCACCCAGGCGGCGAAGGAGGCCGGGAACATGGTGGACCTGGACTCCAACCCCACCAAGCTGCTGGAGGTGGTGGAGGTGGGCAAGCAGTTGCTGATGACGCGCGGCACGCTGACGACCTTCTCCATCGCCAACGACGTGGCGAAGTACTTCGCCATCCTCCCGGCGCTCTTCATGGGCGTCTTTCCCCAGATTGCGCCGCTCAACGTGATGGGGCTGTCCTCGCCGTTCAGCGCGGTGCTGTCGGCGGTCATCTTCAACGCGCTCATCATCATCCTGCTCATCCCCCTGGCGCTGAAGGGCGTGCGCTACCGCCCGCTGGGCGCCGAGGCCCTGCTGCGGCGCAGCCTGCTGCTGTACGGCGTGGGCGGCGTCATTGTTCCCTTCGTGGGCATCAAGGTCATCGACGTGCTGCTCGGCGCCGTGGGTCTGGCGTGAAAGGACTTATCCCCATGTTCTCCACACTTCTCACCGGTCTGCGCACCTGCGTCGTCACCCTGGTGCTCACGGGCTTGCTGTACCCGCTGGCCGTCACCGGGCTGGCCCAGCTTCTCTTTCCCAGTGAGGCCAATGGTTCGCTCGTGAAGGATGACCGGGGCCGCGTGGTGGGCAGCGCGCTCATCGGCCAGGGCTTCACCCGGGCGGGGTACTTCCATCCGCGTCCTTCCGCCGCTGGCGCGGGCTACGACGGCGCGGCGTCCTCGGGCAGCAACCTGGGCCCCACGTCGCTGAAGCTGAAGGAACGCGCGGCGGCCGAACTGGAGCGCCTACGCCGGGAGAATCCGGATGCGGCGGGCCCCGTGCCCGCCGAGCTGGTGACGACGTCCGCGTCCGGGTTGGACCCTCACCTGTCGCCGGAGGCGGCGCGCTGGCAGACGGCGCGGGTGGCACGGGCCCGCGGCGTGGCGCTGGAGCGGGTGCTGAACGTGGTGGACGCGCTGGTGGAGGGGCGGACCTTTGGCGTGCTGGGCGAGCCGCGTGTCAACGTCCTGCTGTTGAACATCGCGTTGGACCGGCGCTTCGGGCCGCTTCCGGACGCGGCGCCGGGCGTGGGGGGCGGGGCCTCGCCGAGCCAGGGCGCACCTTGAGCCACGTGGGGGCACGCGCATTCACCACGTGAGATTCGCCGGGCGCGAGGGCATCCTCCGCCCGGCGTCCCACCGGATGGGCAAAGGATGACGATGACGCGGCGCTCGCGCGCGGAGGACTTCCTGGAGCTGGTGGAGCGGGGCCGGCGCGGCCGGCTCAAGCTCTACATCGGCTTCGCGGCCGGGGTGGGGAAGACGTACCGGATGCTGGAGGAGGCACACGCGCTGAAGCGGCGCGGCGTGGACGTGGTGCTGGGCTTCGTGGAGCCGCATGACCGCGCGGACACGCAGGCGCTGGTGGAGGGCTTGGAGGTGGTGCCGCGCAAGCAGTACACCTACCGCGACGTCACCGTTGAGGAGATGGACCTGGACGCAGTGCTCGCGCGCAAGCCCCAGGTGGCGGTGGTGGACGAGCTGGCTCACACCAACCTCCCGGTGTGCCGCCACCGTAAGCGCTACCAGGACGTGCAGGAGTTGCTGGACGCGGGCATCAACGTCATCGGGGCCTTCAACGTCCAGCACCTGGAGAGCCTCAACGATTTGGTGGAGCGCGCCACCGGCGTCACCGTGCGGGAGACACTGCCCGACAGCTTCCTCAAGGCCGCCGACCAGGTGGTGAACCTGGACCTGGCGGTGGAGGACCTGCACGAGCGGCTCCGGATGGGGAAGATCTACGCGAAGGACAAGGTGCCGCGGGCGCTGGAGCGCTTCTTCAAGGAGGAGAACCTGGCCACGCTGCGCGAGCTGGCGCTGCGTGAGGTGGCGGAGAGCCTGGACCGCGCCACCGCGAGGCCGCCTCCGGGGGAGGGGGATGAAGGTTCGCAGCGGGGCGCGGCGTGGGGCCGGGTGCTGGTGGCGCTGTCCAGCTATCCCCGGCACGCGGCGACGCTGCTGCGCCGGGGCTCACGGATGGCGGGCCGGCTGAACACGGACTGGTTCGTCGTGTACGTGGAGACGCCGCGCGAGGCGCCGCACCTCATCGACGCGGAGGCGCAGCGGCATCTGTTGACGAACATCGAGAAGGCGAAGGAGCTGGGCGCGGAAGTGGTGCGCCTGAGGGCTCGAGACCCGGTGGAGGGCATCCTGGACTTCGCGCGCTCGCACGGCGTGGGCCACATCATCGTCGGCCGTTCGCATCAACCGTGGTGGAAGCAGCGGCTGGGGCGCGCGGTGGACATGAGGCTGGTGCGCGAAGGCCGGGGCTTCGACATCCACGTGGTGGCCTTCGAGCCGCGCGAGGAGGGACGCCGCCCATGACGCTGCGAGCCCGGTTGTTGTTGGCGCAGGCACCCCTGGCCCTGGCGCTGTTGTTGGTGGGCATGGTGGCCGTGGTGACGTTGTCCCAGCTGGGGCGTTCTGGGCCTCGGGTGCTTCAGGACAACTACCGCAGTGTGCTGGCCGCGCAGGAGATGATGGCGCAGCTGGAGCGCATGGACAGCGGGGCGCTCTTCATCATCGCGGGTGAGCGGCAGCGCGGGCTGACGCAGCAGGCGGCGCAGCGTGCGCGCTTGGAGTCGCAGTTGCGGGTGCAGGAAGGCAACGTCACCGAGCCCGCCGAGGATGCGGCGACGCTCCAGTTGCGCACGGCCTGGCGGCGTTACCAGGAGGTCTACGACGGGTTCCTCGCCCAGTCGTCGCCGGAGGGGGCGCGGGAGGCGTACTTCGGTGTTCTCGAGCCGGCCTTCCAGGAGGTGACCGGCGCGGCCCGGGCCATCCTGGACCTGAACCAGGACGCCATGGTGCGCAAGAGCGAGGCGTTGCAGCGGCAGAGCGCGCGGGTGAACACGGTGATGGTGGCGGCGGTGATGGTGGCCTTCGTGGTGGGGTTGTTCGCCTCGCAGTCGCTGACGCACCGGGCGCTCCGTCCGGTGTCGGTGCTGTCGCAGGCGGTGCGGCGCCTGGGCGAGGGCGACTACGCGGTGCGCGCGGTGGTGGAGGGACAGGACGAAATCGCGCAGGTGGGGCGGGACTTCAACGCCATGGCAGAGGCGCTTCAGCAGTACCGGCGCAGCAGCCTGGGTGAGTTGCTCCAGGCGCAGGCGGCATCACAGGCGGCCATCGACAGCCTGCCGGATCCGGTGGTGGTGTTCGGCGCGGACGGAGGGCTGCTCAACGTCAACCGCGCGGCGGAGGACGTGCTGCGGCTGTCGCTGGAAGCGGGCGGGGACATGCTGGGGCGGGTGGTGCCGGAGGCGCGCGCGGTGCTGGAGCGGGTGCGTGAGCACGTGTTGACGGGGCGAGGGGCGTATCAGCCGCGCGGGTACGAAGAGGCGGTGCGGGCGCCGCTCCCGGAGGGCGACCGGTGGCTGCTGGCGCGTGGCAGCCCGGTGTACGGGGAGTCAGGGGAGGTGGTGGGGGCCACGGTGATTCTCCAGGACGTGACGCGGCTGCGGCGCTTCGACGAGCTGAAGAACGACCTGGTGGCCACGGTGGCGCACGAGTTCCGCACGCCGCTCACGTCGCTGCGCATGGCGCTGCACCTGGTGACGGAGGGCGTGGTGGGGCCGGTGACGGAGAAGCAGGCGGACCTGTTGTTCGCGGCGCGCGAGGACTGCGAGCGACTGCAGGGTATCGTGGATGACCTGCTGGATTTGTCGCGCATCCAGGCGGGGCATCTTCAGTTGGAGATTCGCCGGGTGCCCGCGGAGGAGCTGGTGGACGCGGCGCTGGACGCACAGCGCGCGGCGGCGGAGGAGCGCGGGGTGCGGTTGTCGAAGCAGGTGGGACTGGACGTGGAGCCGGTGGACGTGGACCCGGAGCGGCTGGGGTTGGTGCTGGGGAATCTGGTGGGCAACGCGGTGAAGCACACGCCCACGGGAGGCGAGGTGGAGGTGCGCGTGTCGCGGGACGCGCACGGGGTGCGCTTCGAGGTGAAGGACACGGGGGAGGGGATTGCCTCGGAGCAACAGGCGCGCATCTTCGAGAAGTTCTACCGGGCGCCCGGCGCGCCCGCGGGAGGCGCGGGGCTGGGGCTGTCCATCGCGAAGGACATCGTCCAGGCGCACGGCGGGGAGATTGGTGTGGTGAGTACGCCCGGCCAGGGAAGCACGTTCTGGTTCACGTTGCCCCGGCGGCAGGAGC
The DNA here is from genome assembly GCF_006402735.1 of Myxococcus xanthus. NCBI lineage: Bacteria > Pseudomonadati > Myxococcota > Myxococcia > Myxococcales > Myxococcaceae > Myxococcus > Myxococcus xanthus. Next base: position 195,518 of record NZ_CP017174.1, read on the forward strand.
CCGGGCCGGCGAGCGCGTGAGGACGTGACGCGGGGAGCTGACCGCTGCCAGCCGAGGAACGGTGTGCCACAGGGCAACACCGCGCCCTCGTCTTCACGCTGCTGACGTCCCCGTGAGTTGAACTCGGGCCCTCAGACGTTCGCCTGCCCCTGGAGCTTCTGCATCTCCTCGCGGCGGACCTCGGAGGCGGTGCGGACGATGTCCTTGCACGACATGCCCAGGTCTTCCTCGGTGACCTTCTGACCGAGTTTGGGAAGCACGTCCCGTTCCTCCATCGTCACGTGGTCCTTCACGACCTTCTCCAGTTGACCGAACAGGGAGACCAGCTTCTGCGGGTCGTTGCGGGCGCGGATCATCTGGGCGACGAGCTCCGTCATCTCCCCGTGCTCCTCGACGGAGTCCTGAATCAGCTTGTCCCCCACCACCCGGCGCGCGGCGGGGTACACCCAGCGCTCCTCGATGGTGGTGTGCAACGTGAGCGCCTCCGCGAGCTGGATGCCGAGCTCTCGCTTGCTCGCGTCGTCCTTCGCCGCGCGACAGGCATCGAACAGCGCTTCCACTTCGCGGTGCTGCTGAATCAACAGGTCAATCACGTCCACGTCTGCGCTCCTTGGAATCGGTTCGGTGTCCTCCAACGCTCCGCATGCGCGCAGGACGCCGCAATCGCCGCTCCAGGCACGCGGTGAAGCCCTGCCCGGTCCGCTCCCGTGGAACACCATTGACGAGAGCCGGGCACACGGGCGCTCCCAGGCCCGTGCTCACCCGGCCGCGCTCAGCCCTCGCCCGACTCGTACTTCTTCCGCTTCCGCCACAGCGTGGACGCGTCGATGCCCAGCACCCGCGCCGCCTCGTCCAGCGTGGGCGCCGAGGCCATGACGCGCAGCACGTGCTCGCGCTCGATGCCCTCCAGCGTGTGCGGCCCGCCCAGCGTCATCACAGGACTCCCCGCCGCGGCGATGCGGTCCGGGAATGCCTGCGGCTCCAGCACCTCCGCCGGCCAGACGATGAGCGCCCGCTCCATCGCATTGCGCAGCTCGCGCACGTTGCCCGGCCACCCATAGGCCAGCAGCATCTTCTCCGTCGCGGGCGACAGCTCCGGCGGAGGGCGCTGCGCCGCGCGCGCGAAGAAGGAGACGAAGCGCCGGGCCAGCGAAAGCAGGTCCTCCGGCCGCTCTCGCAGGGACGGCAGCTTCACCTCGATGACGTTCAGCCGGTAGAGCAGGTCCTCACGGAAGCGCCCCTCCGCCACGTCCTTCTCCAGGTCCCGATTCGTCGCCGCCACCACCCGCACGTCCGCCTTGCGCGTGCGTCCCTCGCCCAGCCGTTCGAACTGCTTCTCCTGCAGGAATCGCAAGAGCTGCGCCTGGAGCCCCGGACTCATCTCCGCGATTTCATCCAGGAACAGTGTGCCCCCCTCCGCCGCCTCCACGCGTCCCGGCTGGTCCTTCACCGCGCCAGTGAACGCGCCGCGCACGTGGCCGAACAGCTCGCTGGCCAGCAGTTGCTCGGACAGCGTGGGACAGTTGACGGTGACGAAGGGCCGGCGCCGCCGGGCGCTCATTGAATGCAGCGCGCGGGCGAGCACTCCCTTGCCCGTTCCACTCTCTCCCCGAAGCAGCACCGCCGCGTCGGACGCCGCCGCGCGCGTCAACAGCCCGATGGCCGCGTGCATCGCGGGCGAGGCCGTCTCCAACGTGGCTTCCGGCACCGCTTGGGAAAGCTGCCCCTCCAGGTTCTCCAGTTGCGACGCCAGCTCCTGGTGCCGCCGCGCCTTCTCCACCACATGGCGAATCTGCGCGGGTGTGAAGGGCTTGGGCAGATAGTCCCGCGCCCCGCGCCGCATCGCCTCCACCGCCGTGTCGAAGGTGGCGTAGGCGGTGATGAGCACGACGTCCAGGTGGGGTGACTCGGCCAGGAGGCGCGGCAGCAGTTCCATGCCGCTGGCCGTGCCCAGCCGCAGGTCGACGAAGGCCAGGTCGGCGGGGCCTTGCGCCAGCGCGGCCAGCGCGGCCTCGGGCGTGGCCGCCTCTCGCACCTCACAGCCGAAGCCCTCCAGGCACACGCGGAGGGTGTGGCGGATGTTCCGCTCGTCGTCCACGACCAGCACCCGCATGGGGCGCTCTCGAACGTCCATGGCTTCATCCTAGGTGCAATCCCCGCCGCCGCACGGTCAGACTCCCGTCCAGCGTGCGGGAGCACACGCAATGGCCGCCCAGGTGTTGGCGGTTGCCGCACATCCGCTGCACTCCGTGCTGGCGTTGCTCTCCGGTTTGGGCTGGAACAGGGGGCGTATGCGCTTGATGGGGATGATGGCGGGCGGCCCACCGCCCGAAGACGGTGAAGAGGAGAACGTCTTCTCCCGAGCCCGAGGCCCCTCGCCGGCCGAGAAGCGGACCCGGAAGGTCGTGCTGGTGGGGCTGGTGCTGCTGTTGCTCGGCGGCGTCTGGCTGTACCTCCAGGGCGGGGAGAACCGGGCGCTGAACGCGCTGTCTCCCGTGCAGCGGGCCTCGCTCTTCCAGGAGACGCGCGACTCCTTCCGCGAGATGTGCATGGGCGACGCGGGCACCAGCCGCTTCCCGAAGCGCTGCGCGCAGATGGCTGACTTCCTCACCCGCTTCACGGAATGTGACGCGACCTGCCAGCAGGAGATTGCGCCCGCGCTCCAGCGCTCCGTGCGCTGATACGGGGCTCCACCGGGGAAGCGGCGGCCTGCCCTCCTGCCCGGAGAGCGCGGTGAAACCGGGCTACCGGGACACTCTCCCCGAGGTGGGGTCGGGTCCCACCCGTCTTTCACGGCGCTCCGCGTCTGTCTGCATGACACGGGTGGTGAGAGTTACCAGCCCGCAGACAGTTGGCTATCCTACGACGCGCGGCGTGAGCACCGGCCGCACGAGGATGTGGCTCCCGCGGGAGTCCACGGAAGGATGGCGACATGTGCTGGTGCAGCGGGCCCTGGAAAACGGGGTGGCTCTTCCACAGCCGGATTCTGGCCGCGGCGCGCGGCATGGAGTCGCGGGCGTTGAAGGGTGCTCACGGTAGCGGGGAGGCCAGCGGGTGCGTCTGAAGCTCAAGCAGAAGATGATGTTGTTGCCGGCCGTTGTCGCGGTGTTCCTGGTGGCCATCCTGGTGGCGTTCATCGCCCTGGGCGCGCGCTCCGGCAGCGTGTACGCGCGCATCAGCAGCTCGCAGGTTCCCACCATCGAGCTGAGCCGTGAGGTGATGCACCGTTTCCCGGGCCTGCACCGCAACGTGCTGGCGGCGGTGGCGGCGAAGGCGGCGGGAGGATTGGAGCCGCTGAGCGCGGAGGTGGACGCGCTCCAGTCGAAGCTCGACCTGGCGAGGGCCGTACCGGACGCGAACCTCCAGCGGGTGGATGAACTCAAGTCGTCCCTGGCCACGTACTGGCGGAACTCCACGGCGGCGGTGACGTTCGCGGTGGAGGGTGACGAGAAGGCGGCGTCCACGCTCGAAAGCGTGGAGTCCCTGGCCGCGTCGCTGTCCCATGAGCTGGAGAGGGCCGTGGAAGCGGATGGCCAGGCCATCGCGACCTCCTACGCGGAGGTGGCCGGGCTGCACCGCGCCACCACCTGGACGGTGTGCGTGCTGGTGCTGTTGTGCATCGCGCTGACGGTGGGGCTGGCCTACTGGCTGCACCGCGAGGTGACGCTGCCGCTGGCGAAGCTGACCTACGTGGCCACGCGCATCGCGGAGAAGGGCGACCTGACGCAGGCCATCGACGTGAGCGCCCACGACGAAGTGGGAGAGCTGGCGCGCGGCTTCCAGGTCATGGTGACCCGGCTGCGCAACGTGCCCACCACCATCCAGACGGTGGTGACGGACCTGACGAACGCGGCGAAGACGCTGACGCAGGCCAGCCAGGAGCAGGTGAACTTCCTCACCAATCAGTCCCGCAGCCTCACCGAGGCGAGCACCACCATCGCCGAAATCGCGCAGACGTCCAGCATGGCCGCCAGCCGCGCGGAGATGGTGCTCCGCGTGGCGGGACAGGCGGATGCGTTCAGCGCGTCCGGCCAGGAGTCCATCGAGAAGAGCGCCGAGGGCCTCCAGCAGATTCGCCAGCGCGTGGGCGCGCTGGTGGGCAGCATCGGGCACCTGAGCGACCAGGCCGTGCACGCCGGTGAAATCATCGGCAGCGTGAAGGACCTGGCGGACCAGTCCAACGTGCTCGCGCTCAACGCGGCCATCGAAGCGGCGCGCGCCGGGGAGCAGGGCCGGGGCTTCGCGGTGGTGGCGCGGGAGATGCGCTCACTCAGCGGTCAGTCGCTGCAGAGCACCCAGCGCATCGGCAAGATTCTCCTCGAAATCAACCAGGCCATCCGCCAGACGGTGGGCATCGCCGAGGGCGACAGCGAGAAGATGGAGGAGGGCATCGAGCAGGTGCTCGCCTCGGCCAATACGCTGAAGGAAATCACCACCGTGGTGCAGGAGAGCAGTCAGGCCGCGCGCCAGATTGTGGCCTCTGTCACCCAGCAGAACGCGGGCATCGCGCAGATGACCGAGGTGATGACCACGCTGTCCTCCATGATGGCGGACGTGGTGACGGCCACGATGACCGCCGAGCAGGCGGTGACGCAAATCAACGCGTCGCTGGGGCAGCTCCAGGTGCTGTCCACCGGCTTCCGCGTCTGACGCCGCCTCGGGGCCGCGCGGGTGCCACCGCCCTGGGTGGCACCCCGGCTTGGGGCTCGGCTCACTCCCCCTGCATCAGCCCGGTGACGCGCCCGTCGTCGTGGACGGTGACGCGGCGGGCGGCGGGCTCGCGTGGCAGGCCGGGCATGGTGAGGATTTCTCCAGTGAGCGCCACCATGAAGCCCGCGCCCGCGGACAGCCGCACCTCGCGCACGGTGAGCGTGAAGCCGCGCGGCCGTCCCAGCTTCGTGGGGTCATCCGACAGCGACAGGTGCGTCTTCGCCATGCACACCGGCAGCCCGGCGCCACCCAGCTCGCGGACGGCGTCCAGGTCCTTCTTCGCGCTCGCGGTGAAGGCCACGTCGTCCGCGCCATAGACGGTGCGGGCAATGGCGGCCACCTTCTCCTCGGGCGTCTGCGCCACGTCGTAGAGGAAGCGCGGCTGGGGCGGCGCGGCGTCCGTGCCGTCCAGCATCTCCAGCACGCGGTCGGCCAGCTCCAGCGAGCCGTCACCACCTCGCGAGAAGCCGTCACACACGGCCGTCTCCACGCCGCGGGCCCTGCCGAAGGCGCGCAGCTCTTCCAGTTCGGACTCGGTGTCCTGCGGGAAGCGGTTGACGCACAGTACTGCCGGCAGGCCGAAGGCGGCCACCGACTCCAGGTGCTTCTCCAGGTGGGCGAAGCCGCGAACCAGGGCCTCGCGGTCCGGCTCGGCCACGCGCGCGGGGGCGGCGCCACCGTGGTGCTTCAGCGCGCGCAGCGTCACCACCAGCACCACGCCCCGGGGCCACAGCCCGCTGCCGCGGCACTTGATGTCCAGGAACTTCTCCGCGCCCAGGTCGAAGCCGAAGCCCGCCTCCGTCACGACTTCATCCGCGTACGCCAGCCCCATGCGCGTGCCCAGCACGGAGCTGCACCCGTGCGCGATGTTGGCGAAGGGCCCCGCGTGCACCAGCGCCGGGCCGCCCTCGCGCGTCTGGGCGAGGTTGGGCATCAGGGCGTCCTTGAGCAGCGCCACCATGGCCGCCGCCGCGTCCACGTCGCGCGCGCGCACCGGCTGGCCGTCCCGGGTGTGGCCGATGATGACGCGTCCCAGCCGCGTCTCCAGGTCCTTCAGCCCCTCCGCGAGCGCGAGGATGGCCATGACCTCACTGGCGGCGGTGATGTCGAAGTGGTCCTCGCGCGGCACACCCTGCGCCTTGCCGCCCAGGCCGACGATGACGTTGCGCAGGAATCGGTCATTCATGTCCAGCGCGCGCCGCCAGCGCACGCGCGTGGCATCCAAGGCCACCGGCTGGCCGTAGAAGACGGCGTTGTCCACCAGCGCGGACAGCAGGTTGTTGGCGCTGGTGATGGCGTGCAAGTCGCCAGTGAAGTGCAGGTTGATGTCGGCAGCGGGCTCCAGGCTGGCCTGCCCGCCGCCGGTGCCGCCGCCCTTCACGCCGAAGACGGGCCCCAGGGACGGCTCGCGCAGGGCCGCCACCGCGCGGCGCCCCCGCTTGCGCAAGCCCATGGCCAGCGCCACGGACATGGTGGTCTTGCCTTCCCCCGGCGGCGTGGGGTTGATGGCGGACACGAGCACCAGGCGTCCCTGCCGGCCGCCCCGCTTGCCGAGCGCGTCCAGCGACACCTTGGCGCGGTGGGTTCCCCACGGCAGCACGTCTTCGGGAGACAGGCCCAGTTCGGCGCCCACGTCGGTCATGGCTCTCAGCGTCATGCCGGGAATCTCCGCGCGGACCTGGCGGCGGTCAACGGCGGAGACGCGTGCCTGCTAGAATTCAGGGCCGCGAAGACTTTCGCTCGCGTGTCTGGATTCCTGCTGGTGTCGGAGCTCCCCACGGCGAAGTGTCCCAGCCCGCGTCCGAATGGATGTCGGGCCCGCTGGTCGCGGGTCCCATCACCGGCGACTGCTCGTCGCGCGCGTCAATCCAGGCGGAAGCCTTCGGGGGCGCGAGGGTCCTTCCGCTCATACATGTTGAGGTACATCATCACCGGCTCCTCCAGCCCGTCGTAGGTGACGACGTACACGTCGAGCAGGCCGCTGCCGAAGGGCGCGCCCTCCGACTCGAAGGCGCAGCAGCTCCCGTGCCGCTCGTAGCGGACCTTTTGCCCCTGCGGTCCCCGCAGGTGCTGGAGGTATTCGTGTTCGCCGCCGACACCTCCACCCACGTGGATGGGGTCGTCCTTGCTGTAGCCATAGCCGGAGGGCGCGCTGGACGTGGCTTCGGGGGCCGCCGCTTCCGTCGCGGGCTCGGCCGGCCGGGTGGCGCTGGCGGTGGAAGCACAGCCCGTGGTCAGCACGGGCACCAGGAACAGCATCGCGAGGCGGGAGGTCGTCATACGGCGGGAGCCTACCGCTTTCGCATGGCAAGCGGCCTTGGGGTCGGAGCCCCTTTGGCGGTGGCAGCCGAGCAGGGCGGCCCCTTTCATGCCCTTGGCGGGCGCCGCATCTTTCCGCCGGAAATGTCCCGCCAACGAGGCCGAGGAGCGCCCATGTCGAAGGCCCACATCCATGAGCAAGGAGGGAGCGGATGGGGCGCGCCGGGGCTTGCCGAGGCCCGTCACCCGAGCGGGCCCGCCTTCGCTCCGGTGCTGCTGAGATTGGGGCACGCGCTCCAGGCGGCGCTCATCGTCGACGCGCACGGACGCGTGGTCTGGATGGACGAGGCGCTGACACATGCCACCGGACCGCATGGCGAGCCCATCGAAGGGCTCCACGTGGATGCGGTGCTCGCTCGGCTGCCCTGGCTCGCGCAGGCGATGCGGCCCGCGCTCCATGGCAAGGCCGGTATCCACGAGGAGCCGGGCCTGAAGGCCTTCGTCCTGCCCGTGTTCGACGAGCAGGGCACATTGTTGGGGGCCTGCGCGCGCCTCCAGGTTCCGGAGTCCTCGCCGGGGCAGGCCGCCGAAGGCGGTGTGACGCGGCACGCGCCGGAGAGCCTGGCGCACATGAACTCGGTGCTGCGCGCCACGTTCGACTCGATTGCGGAAGGCGTCATCGTGGTGGACCTGAACAAGCGCGTCACGGCCTTCAACAAGCGCTTCCTCGACATCTGGGGGCTGACCGAGGAGATGATGGTGGACCGCGACGCGGAGCGGGTGCTGGAGCGCGCGGCGGGCGGCGTGAAGGATTCGGAGTCGTTCACCTCGCGAATCCGGGAGCGCTTCGAGGCCTCCGAGCAGGTGGACGTGGAGACGGTGGAGTTGCTGGACGGGCGCATCCTGGAGCGCAAGTCGCTGCCGCAGCGGATGGGGGACACCATCATCGGCCGCGTGTGGAGCTACCGGGAGGTGACGGCGGAGCGGCAGGCCGAGGCCGAGCGCGAGCGGTTGCTGCGCGAAGCCCAGGAGGCCATCCGCGTGCGGGACGACTTCCTGTCCATCGCCGCGCACGAGCTGAAGACGCCGCTCACGCCGCTGAAGCTGCACCTCCAGATGTTGCGGCAACACGGCACCGAGGGGGACGGGGCCTCCGCCCGGCACGTGGACAAGTCGTTGATGCAGGTGAGCCGCCTGACGGGATTGGTGAATGACCTGCTGGACACCTCGCGCATCCAGGAGGGGCGGCTGACGCTGAAGCATGGGCCCGTCGTGTTGCAGGAGTTGGCCCACGACGTCGTCTCCGAGATGCGCCTGTCCAGCGCGCACCACCGGGTCGAGTATGAAGCGCCGGACGCGCCCCTCGTCGTCCTGGGCGATGCGGACCGGCTCGCGCAGGTCCTGGTCAACCTGATGGAGAACGCCTTCAAGTACAGCCCCAGCGGGGGAACGGTTCGCGTCCGGGTGGCCCGGGAGGACCGCCACGCCCACGTCTCCGTCCAGGACGAAGGCATGGGCATTCCGCGGGACCAGCAGGGGTACCTCTTCGAGCGCTTCTTCCGCGCTCGCAATGCCCCCATCTCGGGCTTCGGTGGCCTGGGGCTGGGGCTCTACATCTGCGGAGACATCGTCGAGCGGCATGGCGGCCGTCTGTGGGTGGAGAGCGAGCTGGGACGCGGCTCCACCTTCCACTTCACCGTGCCGCTGGCATCCTCGTGACGGTGCCTCACCGGGGCAGGGCCTGCGCGGTCTGACGCTGGCGGGCCACCCTCAGACGCCACACCGTTACGGGAATGCCCACGGCAAGAGGCGCCACGCTCCAGAGCCACAGCCCCTCCGTCCACACGCGCTCACGCAGGGGCGCGGGAGCCTGGGCGCTCAGGATGAAGGCGGCGGTGGTCAGCACGAACACGGCGAAGCCCTTGCGCAGCAACGCGGGGGGGACGCGCCCCGCGAGCCTTCCTCCCACGAGGCTTCCCGTCATCGCGGCCAGGAGGACTTCGCCGGTGAGCATCCAGGGCAGGTCCAGGTGGCCCAGGTGGCCCACCAGGCCGGCGGCGCACTGGAGCGCGATGACCACCAGGGACGTGGCGGTGGCGACGGGCATGGACAGTCCCGCCAGTGACAGCGCGGGCACGATGAGGAAGCCGCCCCCGGCGCCCACCAGTCCCGACAGCACGCCCACCGCGATGCCTTGTGCGAGCACGCGCGGAGCGGGGAGCGGGGAGACGCTGGTGGCGACGGGCCCGGCTTCCCGGCGGCGAAGCATGGCCACTGCGGCGGCCACCATGACGCCCGCGAACAGGAGCAGCAGCGTGTCGGGCGCGATGTGGGGATTGAGCCGGCCGCCAAGGAAGGCCCCGCCCATGCCACCTGTGCCGAACACGAGCGCGGTGCGCCAGCGGACGCGGCCCGCGCGCGCGTGAAGGAAGGCGCCACTGGCGCTGGTGACGCCCACCACCACCAGGGACATGGCGATGGCCGTCCGAGGCTCGACGTCGAGCACGTAGATGAGCAGCGGCACGGTGAGGATGGAGCCGCCACCTCCGAGCAGGCCCAGCAGGATGCCCACGAGCAGCGAGCCCGCGATGCCCGCGTACAGCATCACCGCTCGCCTTCCGCGCGCGCGGCGGCGAGCAGGTCCCGGTATGTGCGCAGCAGGTGCTCGAAGGCGGCGGCGTCCCGGACATCCGTCGGCCGCGCGGCCTGGAGCGCGTCGAGCACGGCGGTGAGTGCTTCCCGAGACGGGGTCGTCATGGGGGGCACGGTGGGAGCTTCATGGGGCGGCGGCGTCAGGGCGCGGTGGAGGCCGTCGAGCAGTCCGTCGCGGACGGTGCCCAGGGTGGGCAGGGTGTGGGGGACGGGGCGCACCACGGGCAGCCGCGCGGTGTTCCACGCGAGCATCCCGCCTCGCAGGTTCATCACTCGAGTGAAGCCCAGGGTGACCAGGCTCGTGGCCGCCCTCGCCGAGCGCGCCCCGGAGCGGCAGATCAGCACCACGTCCGTGTTACGCGGCCAGGTGTCGACGACGTCCGGCACCGTGGCCAAGGGGGCGTGCCGGATGCCCGCGACGTGGCCCAGGATACCGTCGAGCTCGGCGGCCTCACGCACGTCGACCAACGTGAGCTCGGAGGGCAGGCACGCCGCGAGCTGTCCCACGTCCACGTCGCGGTAGCCCGCGGGATGGGGTGTGGCGTTGTCGAAGAGAGGATGCATGGGGGCTCCGCGTGACTTCAGGCCTGGAGGGAAGGTGAGGGCGGCGTGTGTCCGCAGGCCCGGTTGGCGGGGACGGCCACGTCCAGCTTCCGGGGAGGTGGGAGCTGGAGCGCGTTCATCAAGACGATGAAGTCCGCGCGCGTGCGCCCGGCCAGCCGGGGGTTGTGCTGCTTCTCCTCGCCCACCGTGGACACGGCGTGCCCGGCGTAGTCGTGGCCGGGGTACACCACCGTGTCGTCGGGCAGGGTGAAGAGGACGCGGGTGATGGCGTCGTAGAGTTGGCCCGGGTCGCCGTTCTGGAAGTCCGTCCTTCCGGTGCCTCGGATGAGCAGCGCGTCTCCGGTGAAGAGGCGGCGCTCACAGAGGAAGCTCAGGCTGTCGTCGGTGTGACCGGGCGTTTCGAGGACACGGACTTCGAGGCCGCCCACGCGCACGATGTCTCCGTGGTGCACCGTCTGGTCCACGCAGGGCGCGCCGCGGCTGGAGGCCACCACGGTGGCGCCTGTCCGCTCGCGGAGCACCCCCGCGCCGGTGACGTGGTCGGCGTGGACGTGCGTCTCCAGCACGACGGACAACGTGAGGCCCAGCTCCCGGAGGAGCTTCAGGTCGCGCTCCGTCTGTTCCAGCACCGGGTCGATGAGCGCGGCGGCGCCCGTGGCCTCGTCGGCCAGGAGGTACGTATACGTCGAGGTGTCCGCGTCGAAGAGCTGGCGGAAGAGCATCGTTCGCCTCCGTCGGAGTGGGGGTGCGAGGCCGTCATTGCCAGTGACGTGCCAGCAGGCGGGGCGATGGAGGTGGCGGGACTCGTGTCGAGGGGACACGGATTGCCGGCACTGCGGAAACGGACCCTGCGGGCAAGACGGCATGCTTCAAGTGCGCTCTCGTGAAACGCACCTGAAACAGGAGTGAAACGTCGTTTGAGGGCAATGTTCGTGGTGTTTCGTGGCCGACGCCCGCCCGTCGCTCAGCGTTCCACCGACGCACCCAGGTCGCGCAGGCGCCGCCACAGCGTCACGCGGCTGACGCCGAGCAGGCGCGCGGCCTCGGAGCGGTTGCCGCCCGCCTGGGCGAGCGCGGCGCGGATCCGTTCCGGCTCCAGCGAAGCATCCAGGGGAGGCTGCGTCACGGGAACGGCCTGCCGCGGCTCGGAGAACTCCGGTGGCAGGTCCGCCTCTCGGACCACCGGGCCTTCGCCAATGACATAGGCGTACTCCATCACGTTGCGCAGCTCGCGCACGTTGCCGGGCCAGGGGTGCTCCTCCAGCAATCGGCGGGCGCCAGGAGAGAAGCGCTCCACGCGGCGGGTGCCTCGCTGGTGCAGCTCCTCCAGGAACCGCAGGGCCAGCGGGAGGATGTCGCCTCGTCGCTCCCGCAGCGTGGGCAGGAAGAGCGGCACCACGCGCAGGCGGTACATCAAGTCCGCGCGGAAGCGTCCCGCCTCCACTTCGCGCCGCAGCGGCCGGTGCGTGGCGGCGATGATGCGCACGTCCACGGGCACGGGCTGGCGGCCTCCCACGGGGATGACGGTGCGCGTCTCCAGCACACGCAGCATCTTCGCCTGGAGGTCCAGGGGCATCTCCGCCACCTCATCCAGGAACAGCGAGCCCTTGTCCGCGAGCCGGAAATGTCCTGGACTGTCGCGCACCGCGCCCGTGAAGGCGCCGCGCACATGGCCGAACAGCTCGCTCTCCAGCAGGTTGGGCGGCAGCGCCGCGCAGTTGATGGCGCGAAACGGCCCGCGCGCCCGTGCCGACAGCGCATGCAGCGCGTGAGCGATGTGCTCCTTGCCGGTTCCCGACTCCCCGCGAACGAGCACGCTGGACTCGGTGCGGGCCACCTTCTCGACGATGCGGAAGACGCGCTGCAACTCGGGCGCCTGGGTCCACAGGCCGTGGAACAGCTCCGCGCGACCGTTCGTCTCTTCCTCCGCGTCAGGCGAGAGGAGCAGGGCCCACCCGGATGCCCGAGGCCCACGCGCCAGGGGGACGGCGCGCACCCGCACGGGCTTCGAGCGCCCACCCACGCGCAGGCGGACGGAAGCCTCACGCCCGTTCTTCAGGACGGCGTCCAGCGGCTCCGTGCCGTCAGCGCGTACCAGGACCTGCGCCAGCGGTGTCCCGGCGCGCAGCGTGCCGCCCAGCAGGGTTTCGAGCGCGGGGGTGAGCGCGGTCACCTTCCTCGCGTCGTCCACGAGCAGCACGGGGCCCGCGAGGGCATCCAGGGCGGGAAGCGCGAGGTGGGAGGTGGGCATCGTCGGTGCATAGCCCGGCTCCCGGCGTCTTACGCAAGGCCCCGCATCATGAATGCCCAGTAGAGGCGTGGCAGGCCGTACTTCTTCAGCAGCCACATGTCGCGCCGCTCCTGCATGGTGTCGATGAAGGGGATGGTGGGCGCGGGCTTGCCGTCGTAGTCGAACTCGGCGAGCAGCAGGCGCCCGTAGCCGGTGGTGAGAGGGCAGGACGCGTAGCCGTCATACCGCGCGGGCAAGGGCAGGTCCTTCATGCAGGCCAGGAGGTTCTCCACCAGCACCGGCGCCTGCTTGCGGATGGCGGCGCCCGTTCGGCTGGTGGGCAGGTCCGACGCATCGCCGAGCGCGAAGACGTTCGGATGGTCCGGGTGCTGGAGCGTGTACTTGTCCGCCTTCACCCAGCCGGCATTCGGACCCTCCTGCCAGGACAGCGGGCTGCGCTTGATGAAGTCCGGCGCGCTCTGCGGCGGGGTGACGTGCATCATGTCGTAGGTCAGGGTGATGCGCTCCGTCTGCCCGTCGCGCGGGGCCTCGAAGGTGGCCTCGCGCCGCTCGCCGTCCACGGCGATGAGGTTGTGCTGGAAGCGGGGCGTGATGCCGTAGCGGTGCACCACGCCCTCCAGCACGGAGGCGAAGGGCTTCACGCCGAAGATGGTCTTGGCGCCGGAGCCGAAGACGACGCTGGTGCGCTCCAGCACGCCGGTGCGGCGGAAGTGGTCCGCGGCCAGGTACATGATTTTCTGCGGGGCCCCGGCGCACTTCACGGGCGTGGAGGGCTGGGTGAAGAGCGCGGTGCCACCCTGGAAGTTCTGGAGCAGGCGCCACGTCTTGGGCGCGAGCTGGACGTCGTAGTTGCTGCTGACGTGCGGCGTCTTCAGCGCCTCGCGAAGGCCCGCGACCTTGTCCCAGTCGAGCTGGATGCCAGGGGCGACGACGAGGAAGTCGTAGCCCAGGCGGAGGCCACCGCGGGTGTGGACCTCCCTCGCCTCCGGGTCTATCTCCGTGGCGGCGTCGCGCACCCACTTCACGCCGCGCGGGATGAGGCGGGACTCGTTGCGCACGGTGTCCTCGATGCGCGCCTCCCCGGCGCCCACCAGCGTCCACAGGGGTTGGTAGTAGTGGTGCTGGGAAGGCTCGAGGACGGCGACGCCCTTCTGTCCGGCGCGCGCCAGCCGGGCGGCCACCGCGATTCCGGCCGTGCCTCCTCCGATGATGAGGACGCGATGGTGTTCGCGCACCGGCACCACCACGGGGCTGGACGGCGTCACCGAATCCTCGCGGCCGAAGTCCTCGCTCGTCTGCATGTCGCGCGCTCCCTGTGACACGTGAAACGGGCAGGAAGCCCTAGCAGGGCGCATGCCACACTCGTCCCCGAGGGCAGGCCTCGGGTGACGGGGTGAACAGGGTGTTTCCCGACCGTTTCAGCGTGTTTCAGGGGCCGCGGGCCGCGGCACCTACTTCCCGAAGAGGCCGCGCAGGCGCTTCTTCGCTTCTTCCTCGGCGCGCTTCTTGGCCTCGGCCTCCAGGCGCGCCTTCTCCTCGGCGGCCTTGGCCTCCAACTCCCTGCGCTTGGCCTCGGCCTCGGCGCGAAGCTTGTCTTCGCCGCCTTCGATGAGGCCCTGCACCTGCTGGCCGCGCTCGCCGCCAATCAGGTTGCCCGCCAGCGACGAGGCCGCCAGCTTCGCGATTTGCGTCACCGCTGGCTTCACGTCCAGGCTGGTGATCTCCGGCTTCCACGCGGGGCCCGTCAGCTTCAGGCCCACGGGGATGGCGGCCGGCGGCGTCACCTTGCCCAGCGTCAGCGTCTTCACCGTGGACGGCGACAGCGACACGGAGCCCGTCAGGTCCAGCGCGCCGTCCAGCCGGATGCCGCCGTCGAAGCTCAGCTCCGCCTCCGGCCGCGACCACGTCAGCGGCTTGGAGAGTTGGGCCACGCCGTTCTTGATTTGCACGCTGAAGGGCAGGTCACCGCCCAGCTTCGTCACCTGCTCGTTCTTCAGGCCCTTGGCCGCGATGGGCAGCGCCTTGGCGAGCGGCTCGGACACCGCGGACACCAGGTCCTTGCCCAGCAGCTCGCCATCCAGCAGGTCGCCGTTGATGCCACCGAGCAGCGTCTGCTTGAGCTGGTCGGGCGTGTAGCCCACGCCCTTCACGTCCACGTTGCCGTTGAACTTTCCCGTCACGGCCTTCTGCGGCGTGAATTGCGTCAGCGCCTGCTCCACCGCGACGCCCTCCACCTTCACCTTCGCCTCGAAGGGGCGCTGCTCCGGCAGCGGGCCCAGGCGCACCGTGGTGCCGTCCGCGACGATGCGTCCGCCGTAGACGCCCGTGGAGAACTTCTCCACCGCGATGAGGTCGTCGGTCATCTTCACCACGCCCGTCACGTGGGTCATGTTCATCTCCATGTAGCGCAGCGTGCCCACCGCGAAGCGGATGTCGCCCCGGTAGCCGTTGAAGCGCGTCGGGTCATCCGACGGCGGCTCCTCCGGCGGCGGACCGCCGCGTGCCTGGACTTCCTCCTCGCTCATCATCAGCGCGTCCGCGTCCAGCTTCTGGCTCTTGAGGTCCGCGGAGAACGTCGTGGTCTGCTTCTTCCCCGCGCCCGCGAGCGCGAAGGACGCGCTGCCCGTCATCGTGTCCGCGAGCACGTTCGCGGTGAGCTTGGGGATGTCCACCTTCATGCCGGAGCCCTTGCCGGGCGCGTAGGTGCCCGCGGCGCTCAGGTCCATCCGCTGTCCCGGGGCCTTGTCCACCAGCAGGCCAGGCCGCAGGTCGATGCCGCCCAGGTCCGCCTTCGCGTCGAAGCGCAGGGCGCCGCCGGTGGCCGCCGCGCCGGAGACTCGCGCGGAGAGCTTCATCGCCCCGCCTGCGTCCTTGGTGAGCTGGGCCGGCACGCGCAGCCGCACGGGCGTCAGGTCCACGTTGACGTCAATCGCCTGGGCGTCCTGCGTGCCGCTGCCGCGCACGTCCAGGCCGATGGGGCCGGCAATCATCCCGTTGAGCTGCTTGCGCAGCGGCGGGTAGTACTCGGCGAGCGCGGCCGGGTCCAGGTTGCGGCCCGTCAGCTCGAAGCCCTCCACCGCGGGCTTGTCGGTGAGCAGGCCCTTCACGCTGCCCTTGCCGGTGAGGCTCGCGGGTCCCAGGTCCACCTTCAGCTTGTTGAGGGCCAGGTCACCGGTGGTGATGTCGCCCGCGACGTCGGTGTCCATGACGACGTCCAGCGCCTTGCCACCCTCGGAGCCGGTGAAGCTCAGGCCCAGGGCCTTGATGATGCCCACCAGCTTCGTGGGGCCCTGGCCGCCGGGAACGGCGCCGCCCAGGTCCGCCTGCCAGTCCGCGTCCAGCGTGCCCGCCTGCAGGCCGATGTCCGGCGGCAGGAAGGGGCCCAGCGGGGCGAGGTCGATTTTCTGCGCCTTCAGCGTCACGCGCTCGGGCGTGGGGACCAGCGTGGCCGGCAGCGGCGCGGCGTGCAGGGACACCTGGAGGTTCTGGGTGTCCGCGAGCACGGCGGCGGCCAGGTTCACCACCAGCGGCTTGCCCACGCGGAGGTCCTTCACCTCGATGTCCAGGTCCTTCACGCCCAGCTCGCGGGCCTGCGCTCCGGCGCCGCGGTCCACGAAGCGGATGGCGCCGTCGGTGAGGGCCGCGCGCTCCACGTGGACGCCGGAGAGGTCCATGGGCTGCGACTCTTCAGCCGGAGCCTCCTCTTCCTTGGGCTGCTGTTCTTCCAGCCGCTGGAGCAGGCGCTGCACGTTGGTGGTGCCGTCGGCGAAGCGGACCAGGTTGACGGTGAGGCCAGAGACCTCGGCGTTCTTCACCTGGATGTCCTTGCCGCTGGAGGACAGGAGCGGGCCCGCGGCGACGCGGACGTCAATCAAGGCCAGCTGGGCCAGCGGCAGGTCTTCCCCTTCGGCGGGGCCGACGGTGACGTTCTCCACCTGGGCGCCAATGGTGGGGAAGAGCTTGGTGGAGATGTCCCCGATTTCGATGGGACGTCCCAGGAGCTGGGAATAGGTGGCCGCCTGGTCGCGGGCCGTCTTCAGCAGGATGGCGTCCAGTCGCCAGAGCGCCACGGCCACGACGATGACGAGGAGCGCGAAGACTCCTCCAAGGACATAGGGCCAACGGCGCTTCTTCTTCACCACGGTGTCGGACATCGCTTGAAACCTCCTCCAGCGAGCGGGCCGCAGGCGCCGGCCTGTGCGGTACCCGACGGGCAGGCAGACGCTTAGCCCAGCCCTGGCTCGTCCGCACGCGTCAGACGCACTGGCCCGCAGCGGGACAGCAGCATGACAGTTCTGCCCAAGACGACGCTGGAGGCGGGGAGAAATGCACGGAGGCGTACAATTCCAAGGACGGACGGCCGCTCTGGGAGCACGAAAAAGGGGACACCAGCCGGCTCCTGGTGCCCCCTGCCACTCGACAGTTCTCCGATGTGGGCACCCGGCGCCAGGAAGGGAAGGGGGCCAATGCCGTCCCGGCTGGCCCCTGGGGCTGGCTGCGCCGAGGGCGGGCAGGCGCTTAGTGCTGCACGGCGAGGATGCGCCAACCGCGGGTGTCGACGGCGTAGAGCGCGCCCATGTCGTTGGGAACCGCCTGGGCGCCACAGGCTTGGGGCGACAGGACGATGCTGACCAGGACGACGCCCTCCTGGTAGGGGGCCGCGTAGACGTCGTACGACTCACGCCGGTACAGGCACTCCCTGCCGGGGTGGGACGGGGTCGGCACTTTCTTGTCCCAGGGATAGAAGTCCTCCATGGCGAGCTGGATGGCTCGTGCCATGTCACCTGGAATGCTGCGCAGCCCTTCTTCGGGAATGCCCGTAGGGGGAAACGCGAAACGAGCGGCTTCTTCCGGTGGCGCGTGGACAGGACGTGGCGGGCGCTGGAAGAGCGCGCACGCGGGAAGTGCCAGGATGAGGAACGGCAGCCACCGGGTCATGAAGTCTCCTGCTCAGTCCAGCCCGCCAACGGGGGTCACGATGCCTGCGGCCTTGTTGCTCGGCTTGATGATTCCAATGAGGACCCAGCGTTTCCCTCGCCGGGAGTAGACCTCGCCTGGTGCATCGGGCCTGTCCAGGTAGGGGATGATCTTCTGGATCTGGCAGGCCGAATCAAACTGGATCTTCAAGAAGTAGAGCTGGTTGGCCGCCATCTTGTCCTGTTGGGACAGCGGCGAGGGGAACCAGGGGTGACTGTGGAAGTCAGCGAGAATCGGTGTGACCTTGGCTTCTGGGTCGACGACGCGGCGGACCGGGAAGCACGACTTCTGTTTCGTCTCACCGCGCAGCTGAGGCTCTCCCAACGGTGAGGGATGCGTGGTGCGGTAGATGCCATCACCCCGCGAGTAGATGACGCCGCAGTACTCCTGTCCGAAGTCCCTGGCGGTTGCCCTGTCCAGGCGCATGATTGCCGGACAGAGCTGGTCGATGACCTCGTCCGGGTCGCTCGAAGCCTGGACTTCGGGCCACGGGCCCCTGGCCCAGACATAGCCAGAGTCGATGCTCATGAACCCGTAGGACTCGGTCTCCTGGGAGTGACGCAGGTTGCCGGAGCAACTCAGTGCCAGCGTCAGCACAGCCCCACCTGCAATCCTGTTCGCTTCCCGGTCCCAGCGCCGCCAGCAGGATGCGCGCCCAGTCCAGTGCATGCTCATCCCGGCGCACGTAGTGGGACGCCGGGGGCGATGTCCAGTGCCGTGGCCTGGGGGCCTTCTCGGAGGCAGGCCTGGATTTGAAGGAGGGACCTGCGGCCGCGACCGCAGGTCCCTCATCGTTGCCAGGCGCCTACCGCTCAGAGCCCGCCGTTGCCGCTCATGTCACACATGCCCGCCGGCCGGATGCGCAGCGCGCGCAGCTCGCGGCCGTAGTCGGTGCTGTCGCTGGCGACGAAGTAGAGGTCCCACCCCGAGCGTACGAAGTCGGTCGGGAGCGAGTGCATGTTCCCCGGCGCGATGCCCTGCACCTCGAACGCCCCCTGCTCCCGAGTGTCGCTCACCCACGCCTCCCGGCCCCCGGCCTCCGTGTAGGCGCTGAAGAAGAGGTACTCCTCCACGGCCGTCAGCTCCGAGGGCTCCGAGCCCAGCGCGCCCACGGCGATGTCGGCGTGCAGCTGCGTCCCCGCGCTCGTCCCGTCGCTGCTCCACAGCTCGCGGCCGTGCACCCCGTCATCCGCGACGAAGAAGAGCCGGTCCTTCACCACGGTGAAGTTCGTCGGCTGCGACGGCACCGCGCCCGGGTGGATGTCCTTCACCCGCGTCGTGCCGGACGTCGTGCCGTCGCTGCGCCACAGCTCGAAGTCCACCCCCTCTGCTCCAGTCGCCGCGCTCAGGAAGAGCTTGTTCTTGTACGAGACCATTCCCAGCGGTGCGCCGATGAACGTGTACACGTAACGCACCAGGCTCGACGTGCCGTTGGTGACGTAGAGCCGCGTCTCCGGCGCATCGAAGTTCCAGGTGAAGAACAGCTTGTCCCCCACCGGCGTCAGGTCGCCCAGCATGTTGTCCTCCGTCCCGTCCACCAGACGCACGAAGCTGGCGCCATCGGTCCGGTACAGCTGCACCCGGCTCGACTGGCGGTCGGTCGGTGAGAAGATGTTCACCTTGACGTAGAGGGCGTTCGTCCCCGCGACCAACTCGAAGTGGCTGGAGACCAGGTCTCCCTCCGTGCTGAAGTCACGCAAGAGGAAGGTTCCCTCCTCCGTGCCGTCGCTGCGCCACAGCTCGCGGCCATGCACACCATCGTTCGCCGTGAAGTACAGCACGCCGTCGTAGAAGGTCAGGTGGTCCGGGTCGGAGCCCAGCGCCCCCGGCGAGATGTCATGCACCAGCTCCGTGCCCTTGGTGGTGCCATCCGTCTTCCAGAGCTCGCGGCCATGCACGCTGTTCTTCGCAGCGAAGTACGTCGTCGTCCCGCACTGGAGGAAGGGGCCCGCGTCCGAGCCCTGTCCCCCCGAGTGCACGTCCATCAGCGGACGCGTCCCCGACGCCACGCCCGAGCTCATCCAGGGCTCGCGGCCCCACACGCCATCCGTGGCGGAGAAGAGGAGGACCTCGTTGCCGTGGGTGAGGTCCCGCGGATGGGAGTGCCCCGCGCCCGGGACGATGTCTCGCACGAGCCGGGCCGTCGTGTCGCACAGCTCCCAGCCGGAAGACGCACCCAGGTGCGCGGTGTCTTCCCGGCCGACGGCGGCTTCCACCTCCCCGTGCTCCAGGCGAACCGGGTAAGGGGCTTCGATGCCGCATCCGAGGGTGGCGATGCCTGAAGCGACGGACAACAGCAAAGGAAGGCTTTGTGCGCGAAGACGCATACTCACTCCTTGTTGCGGTGGGGCTGGCTGCGGTGGGGTGCCGCGGTCGCGCAATCTGGCCGGGATGTGACGAAACCCAAGCCGTCCGCGAGTCGGTCCAGGGCTGTCATTGCGTGACAGTCGCCCTCCGCGGACGCCTCGGCGTACGAGAATGGGGACCTTCAGTCGACAGCTCGGGCGAGAGCTGTTCGACGGAGAATCATCCAGACCGCGCTTCCCGCTTTCCGAACCGCCGTTCAATCACGAGACTCGGCGCGCCATGCGCATTCGCTCCGCATTCGTCCTGTTGGCCTGTGTCTCCGCTTGCGCATCGCGCTCGGGGGCCGGGCCGGAGTCCTCCACGGCCATGCCCACCGCTTCAGTCTCCGCCGCGGATGCCGACTATGTCCTCCTCGCGCGCGAGTATCTGGATTGGTATGCGGCGGCGAATCCCACCCGGGCCACGCGGCTCGGCTATCACATGCATGACGCCCACCTGCCGGACGTCTCTTCGGACGCGCTGAAGCGCAAGGCGGAAGCGCTGCGCGGCTGGCTGACGCGCCTGGAGCAGGCGGTGGCGCGCGGTGGCCTGTCGGGAGATGCCGCCGTGGACGTGCGCGTGCTGGAGAACGCGATGCGTGCCGACCTGCTGGAGCTGGAGGAGGTGCGCCCCTGGGAGCGCAACCCGGGCTTCTACGTGGGCATCATCTCCAGCGGGCTGGACGGCCTGTCGTCACGCGAGTTCGCGCCCGTGGCCGAGCGCATGCGCGCCATGCGCTCCCGGATGGCGCGCATCCCTGGCGTGCTCGACGCGGCGCAGTTCAACCTGAGCGGCGTGCCGAAGCTGTGGGCGGAGTACGCGCTGCGCGACGCGCGCGGCACCGTGGCGTACCTGCGCACGGACCTGCCCCGGGCCCTGGCGGCGCAGGGGTATGCCCAGGTACCGCTGAGCGAGCGCGCCGCCTTCTCCGCCGCGCGCGAGGAGGCCGCGCGGCAGATGGAGGCCTTCGCGGTGTGGCTGGAGCGCGAGCTGCTGCCCAAGGCGGACGGCGACTTCCGCCTGGGCCGCGAGCGCTTCGAGAAGAAGCTGGCGCTGGAGGAGCACGTCACGCTGGACGCGGACGCGCTGCGCGACATCAACGAGCGCGCCATCCGCGACTACAAGGCCTGGGTGGCGCGCGAGGCCGCCCGGTTGGACGCCTCCAAGACGCCCGAGCAGGTGATGGCGGAGTTGGTGAAGGACCACCCGAAGGCGGAGGAACTGGTGGCATCGGCGCGGGCGCAGCTGGTGGAGCTGCAGCGCTTCGTTCGCGAGCGGAACATCCTCACGCTGCCGTCGGACCGGCTGCCCGTGGTGCGGGAGACGCCGCCCTACGCGCGGCTGGGCTTCGCGTCCATGGACACCCCCGGCCCCTTCGAGACAAAGGCCACCGAGGCCTTCTACAACATCACCAACGTAGAGCCCGGCTGGACGCCCGAGCAGAAGGCCCAGCACCTGACGTACTTCAACCGCGCGGGCCTGCTGGGCATCACCGTCCACGAGGCCATGCCTGGCCACTTCGTGCAGCTGCTCTACGGCGCGCGGATTCCCACGGACGTGCGCAAGGTCTTCACCCCCGCGTCACTGGTGGAGGGCTGGGCGCACTACTCCGAGCAGATGATGGTGGATGAAGGCCTGGGCAACGGCGACCCGGCCGTGCGGCTGGGGCAGCTCCGCCGCGCCCTCCAGCGGCACGCGCGCTGGTACGCGGCGCTGGCGCTGCACGTGTACGGAGAGCCCGTGGAGGCGGTGGCGAAGCGGTACGCGGAGATTGCGTACTTCGAGCCCTTCCCCGCGCTGCGCGAGGTGGAGCGCGGCACGCTCGACCCCACGTACCTGTATTACGCCGTGGGGCGCATGCAGATTTTCAAGCTGCGCGACGACTACCGCCGCCACCTGGAGTCGCGCGGGAAGACGCTGGTGCTGAAGGACTTCCACGACCGGCTCCTCCAGCTCGGGCTGCCGGTGTCGCTCGCGCGGGAGGTGTTCCTGCCGGGCGACACGGCGCCGTCGCTGGAGTGAGCCGCGGACTATAGCTCGATGACCCGGGGCGTCTCCTCCTGCTCCACCTGCGAGCGGGAGGCGAGCCCCTGGATGCTGAAGCCGTTGGGCGCGTGCACGGCGCCCGCGGTGTTCGGGTCCAGGTAGAGGCTCACCGGCGCGGCGAGCCCGTCGTACGTCACCTCGAAGACCTCCAGCTCGGTGGGCGCGCCGGCGCCGCAGCAGGGGCCCACGCGGCGCCAGGCGATGCGCTGGCCCTGGGGGCCTCGCAGCAGCTCCAGGAAGGCCATCATCCCCCGGTCACCCCAGCCGACGCGGACCGGGTCCTGGGGGTGGAAGCCGTACTCCACCACCTCGACTCGCGGCGCCGTGGACGCCGAGGCGCGGGGCTCAGGCACCGCGGACTTGTTGGTTGATGCACACGCCGCCAGGAAGAGCATCCCGGCACAAGTGGCTCGAAGCAGCGACATTCCGACCCTCCCCACCACCACCGTCCCGGGGGGAAGATGTGTCCGGGCAGCGCCCCGTGCATCCCGGTAGCGGGGCCCGCCGTTCACCGTCGGACGTTGACCGCGCCCGGCGTCACTTTTTCTTCGGCGCCGTCCCCGACATGTCGCGGATGAAGACGCGGTCGATGCCGTGGATGCGCAGGGCCACCAACTCGTCCGGGGTGACGTTGGGGTAGCCCGAATCACGCATCTGCTTCACGAACTCGGGCGTGACGCCGTGGATGCGGAAGGCCAGGATCTGCTCCTGCGTGAGGTCCTTGAAGCCCAGCTCGCGCATCTGCTTCACGAACTCGGGCGTGACGCCGTGGATGCGGAAGGCGATGACGTCATCCGAATCCGTGCTCTGGAATCCCAGTTCGCGCATCTGCTTCACGAAGTCGGGCGTGACGCCGTGGATGCCCATGGCCATCAGCTGATTCCAGGGCAGCTTCGTGAAGCCGGCGCCGGCGAGCTCCTTCACGCGCTGGGGCGTGACGCCGTGGATGCGGCCCTCGACCAGTTCCTTGAACGACAGCCCGGGGAAGCCTGCGTCGGACATGCCGCGCACGTACTCGGGCGTCACGTCGAAGATGCCCACCTGGATGAGCTCCTCCGTGCCGAGCTGCTTGTAGCCCAGCGCGGCCAGGGCCTGGATGCGGGCGGTCGTGACGTTGGTCGCCGCCATCTGGAACTGCGCCTCGGGCGTGATGTCCGAGTAGCCCAGCGTGGCCATCGTCTTGAGGAAGGCGCTGCTGGCATCGAAGCGGAAGTGGCCCGCGCCCTGGCCGTCCTGGAACTGGCCCTCGAAGCGGAAGGTGCCGGCCTCGCGCGGCAGGGTGAAGGTGGTGGCGCCGCCCGTGGTGGACAGCCCCTGGAAGGACGCCCGAGGTTCGGTGAAGCCCATGTTGCGGTGCGGGCTCTGGTGGAGCTGGAGGTTCAGGATGGAGGGGGCGCTGCTCTTGGACGAGGCCGACCAGGTGCCACGTGGCTCGAAGGTGGAAGAGGCCGCGACGGCGGAGGCGGCCATCAACAACAGGGCCACGAGGGACAGGCGTGACGACATGAGACGCATGGTGGGCTCCTTCGGGTAGACCCCTCCCGTGCGGCGCGCGTCCGGTGGGACCTGCGCCGAGCGGGATGGGCGGTCGAGACGTGAGGGGTGATGGTGTGCGGGACGAACGGCTTACTTCGAGTCGGTGCCGCGCATCTTCCGGATGAAGGCCGCGTCCACGCCGCCGGTGCGCAGCCGCACCAGTTCGTCGACGGAGAGGTCCTTCAGGCCCGCGTCGTGGAGTTCGCCCAGGAAGTTGGCGTCCACGCCCGTGGCGCGCAGCCGCTGGAGCGTTTTCGCATCCGTCGTCTGCACGCCCGCCTTGCGCATGCTGGCGAGCCAGCCCGGGTCCACGCCCACGGCGCGAAGCTGCATCAGCTCCCGGGCCTTCAGCTTCGACAGGCCGTGCTTGTTCATCTCTCGGATGTACTCGGGGCTCACGCCCACGGCGCGGAGGTGAGCGAGCTCCTCCAGGGACATGCCGGTGTAGCCGGCGTCCTTGAGGCCGCGGACGAAGTCTTCGTCCACGCCCACGGCGCGCGCGTGGGACAGGGCCTTCGGGTCATCGATGTTGAAGCCCGCGGACTTGAGGGACTGGATGTAGTCGGGCGTGACGCCCAGGTGTCGCAGGTGCGTCAGTTCCTTCACTTCCAGCTTCCGGCCGAAGCGCGTGTTCATGTCCTGGACGTAGTCAGGGGTGATGCCGGCGTGGGTCATCATCACGAGGTTGGAGACGGTCGGCGTGTAGCCCATGGCCGTCAGCTGCTGCACGCGCTCCGGGGTGATGCCCGCGTTCTTGAGCGCGATGAGCTGCGCGACGGAGAGCTGCTGCCCCGCGCCGACCCGTGTCTGCCGGTCCAGCTCCCGCTGGGCGCGCGAACCCAGGCTCCGCGCCTGAGGGGCAGGAGACGGAGCGGACGCCGGTGCCACGCGGGCCGCCACGGCCGCGACACCGGCGGGAGGCGCGGGAGGCGCCGGGGGCGCGGGCGGTGCCACGGGCAAGGGCGCGGGAGGCACCGGCGGGGTGCGCGAGAGCGCCGGGATGGGCGGAGCCTGGACGAGGACGGGCTCGTCGCCCGGCCGCGGCGCGGTGTCCGTCTGTCCCAGCAGGAGCGACGTCAGCGGCGCGGCCACGGCGAGGCTGCTGACCAGGGTGAGTACGGAGGCGCCCGCCGCCCAGCGCGAAGCGCAGCGCGACGTGGGCAGGGTGATGAGCCGCCGCACGCGCTCCGGCAGTGAGCCGCCCAGCGCGGACATGGCGGGGCTCGGCGTTCCCGGCAGCACGCGGAGCGTTTCAAGCGCCGTCAGCGCCCGGGCGTAGGAGACGGAGTTGCCGCTGGCGGCCACCGCGACGTCGTCGCAGCAGTGCTCCCGTTCGACGCGGATGACGTGGGAAATCCAGCGGACCGCGGGGTGGAAGAAGAGCAGCGTCTCCACCAGCACCTGCGCCAGGTTCACCGCGAAGTCGTGACGGCGGATGTGGGCCAGTTCATGGGCCAGCACCATCTCCAGCTGCCGAGCGGGCAGGCCCGACAGGGTGGACACGGGCAGGAGCACCACGGGCGACAGCCAGCCCACCGCGGCGGGAACGTCCACGTCGGAGGACTGGAGCAGCCGCACCGCGCGGCGCAGGCCCATGCGTCGCGACAGGGCGTCAAGCCGCTCCTGCCACGCCTCGGGCGCGGGCAGGGCGCGGTCCGCCAGCCGGCGCAGCTTCATCCATTCCGCCGCCATCCGCCCCGAGCACAGGCCCACGCCCGCCACCCACGCCAACACCAGCCAGTGCAGGTGCGCTTCCACCTGGGACAGCGCGCGTTGCAGCAGCAGTCCGGCCATGACCAGGAACGAGCCCAAGCCGGTCAGCACCGTGCTTTCGAAGCCACTCGCGGCGCCGTCCTCGGCCATGTCCGCGTCAATCCACGCGGGCGACGCCGCGACGGGCGACAACCGCCATGCGGGACGCGCCGCCGTGTCCTTCACGGGGGGCGGATTCGCGTCATCCACCCGGAGTTGCGCGCGCGGCACGGAGAGGTCCATCGCCACTCGCGCGGGCGCGCCGTGGAAGTGCTTCCACCCGGAGGCCACCGGCAACGCGAGCGCCAACACCAGCGCCCCACAGGCCAGCGCGTAACGCGCATGCGCCGCGCGCCGCCCCACCGTGATGAGCGCCACCGCCAGCATCAGCGCCACCAGCGTGCCCTGCCAGAGCGAGTGCAGCAGCGCCCACCCCAGGGACTCCATCAGCAGCCGGCTCATTCCTCGCCTCCTTCCAGGGTGTCGAGCAGCCGGCGCAGCTCCGCCAGTTCCTCGGGACGCGTCTTCTTCGACGACAAGGCCTGCATCGCCAGCCGCGCCGGAGAGCCACCGAAGGCGCGGTCCACCAGGTCCGTCACCAGCTGCCGCTGGGTGCGCTGCTCCGTGGCCCGGGGCCGGTACACGTGCGCGCGCTGGGACTCGTCACGCTCCACCAACCCCTTCTCCGTCATGATTTGCATCAGCTTCAGCACCGTCGTGTACCCGGTGCCCTCCGGCTCGTCGCGGGTGAGGGCTTCGTGCACCTCGCGCACCGTGCTGTCGCCACGCGCCCAGAGGACCCGCAGGATGGCCAACTCCCCATCCGTGGGACGCGGCAGCTTCGTCTCACTCATGACGCTTCCTTCCATGACTCGATTGCCTGGACTCATATTACGAATAGATTCGTAGATGTCAACGAAGCCCTTCGTAGGTGCGGTCCGTCAAAAGCCCCCTGCCTCTGGGTGAGGGAGGGGGCTTGGGGGCACAGGCGGGTGCCCGGCCGTCAGCTGTCCTGTCGCGTCGTGGGCTCCGGCGGCGTCTGGGCGGCGGCCTGGTCCTCCCAGAAGCGGCGCGGGTGGCCGTCACCGCGGGTTCCGCCGGAGAGCCGGTCCACCCAGGGATACCGCTGGGCCTCCTCGGCCGTGTAGCCCAGGTTGAAGACGGTGGGGCTCTTGGGCTTGTCACCAGACTTCTCGTAGAAGGTCCCGAAGAGGCGGTCCCAGAAGTAGTTGGTGATGCCGTAGTTGCCCTGCTCGTTGTGGAAGTGGTGCGACAGGTGCAGCCGCTTGATGTCCTTCAGGAACTGGGACTTGGGCGTGTAGTTCAGGTGCTGGATGCAGTGGCAGAACTCATAAAAGCACGTAATCACCATGGCCCAGCCCAGCGCGGCGGCGGCGCCCGCTTTGCCGCCAATGAGATAGCCAATGGGGGCAATCACGCCGCCCACGGTGGGGAGCACGTTGGCCAGCGCGCCGAAGAGCACGCGCAAGTCGTGCGGGTCCTGGTGGTGGTCGAAGTGGATGCGCTTCCACGTCGCCGCGGTGAGCGGTGATTTGTAGAGGAAGCGGCTGTGCAGGATGTGCTTGTGCACCAGGTACCAGCCGAAGGGGAACGCCACGCTCGCGGCGAGCATCGCCAGCAGCATGCGCAGCGGGTTCTCGAACCACTTCACGGCCAAGGCCAGGCTGATGATGCCCACGGTGATGTAGGCCACCACCGCGTAGTAGGTGAAGAACGAGTAGACCAGGTCGCCCAGCGTCATCCGGTCCAGGTTGTGCTTGCGGTTCTTCAGGAACGAAAAGGGTGCGCTGACTGCCACGGTATCCTCGCAGGGCGCCGCTGCCTCCCATGGAGGCAGACGAAGCAGGAGTGTGTGCGCGCCGTACCCGCCCGGCCACGGGGCTTACGGCGGTGCTGTCAGTACCAGGGGCCCTTGAAATTGCCGCATCCTGAAGGGCGCTCCATAGCGTTTTCCTGGAGCAGGTGAGAAGCAACCCTGCTGAATGAACAGGCGGTGTGTTGCCTGCCTGCCCAGAAGCCGGCCCAGGCGCGGGCTTCCTTCGCGTCCGATAGCAGCCCACTTTCCTGGAGGCCAGGATGACTTTCCGGGAGGCGCGGATGGCGGAGCACGAAGGACAGCAGACCCCCAGGACCAAGGTACGCAGGCGCAGGACATCGACTCCCAAGGCAGTGCGCACTGGTGAACGGAGTGCCGGGCCGGACCGGGGCAGCATCGCCCTGCGCCGCACGGCGTCAGAGTACCGGGCCACGGCGGAGGAGCAGGCGGCGCGCGTGCGTGAGGAAATCGAGGCGGCGCTGGTCCAGGCCCGCAGCACCCGCGAGGCCATTGAACAGCGCATCGCGGATCAACTGCACGCGCCGCCGGTGCGCCACACGCCCCCGCCGCGGCGCAAGCGCGCCACCCGGGCGTCCCGGAAGTAGCGCGTCGTTCAGGGGGCGACGCGCGTGGGGTTCGGCGCGGCCACGGGGGCGACGTCCTCGGGCCCCGCGCTGGAGGCGGGCTCCCCCAGCTGCTTCAGCTTGCGCGCCAGGTCAGCGGCCTGCGCGCCCTTGGCACCCAGCTCGTTGCCCTGCACTCCGATGAAGGAGACCCGGGCTCGCTCCAGCATCGCCACCTGCGCGTGGAGCTGGGCCAGCAGCCGCTCCTTGCGGCGGGCCAGCACGTCCAGGTGGTTGAGCTCCTCACCCAGCGAGGACGCGGCCAGCTCCAACTGCCGGCGGGCCACCGCGTCCTGCGTGGCGGCGGCGCGCTCCCGCAGCTCGCGCACCTGGGCGTCCACGTCGTTGGCCACCACGGAGCCGAGCTGTGCCTCCAGCCCGAAGTGGACCTCCGCCAGTGAGAAGCTGTCGCCCGTCATCTTCTCCAGCACGCCCAGCAGCTCCGTGCGCCCGGTGCTGGGCGGCATCTTCGTCACCACGTCCTTGCACTGGCGGTAGAGCGTCAGCGCCCGCGTGGCGAGGGTGCGCGAGTCGCCCTTGAGCGCGTCCTGCAACTGGCGGCCCCGCGCCTCCACCGCGTCCAGCTCCACGCGGAGGTTGGCCGGCAGCGTGCCGATGCTCCAGAACAGGCCCACGACGAGGAAGCCCACCAGCGCCGACAGCAGGCCGTCGCTCCCCAGGAAGCGCGCCTCCAGCACCTGTTGGACGTAGAGGCCCAGTGGGACGAGCACGCCCGCGGCGGCGGCGCTGGTGGCCACCGCGGCGGGCTGCCCCGGCTGCTCCCGTCCATGGCCCAGCCATGCCACCAGCGCCGCGGCGAGCGCGCCCGCGAGGCTCACGGGCAACGGCTCCGGCGCTCGGAAGAAGTAGGGCAGGGCGGGCAGCACCGTCAGCGCCAGGCGCAGCGCCAGGGGGTGGACCCCGGTGGGCTTCACGCACGCCTGCGCCGCGGCCACGATGGCGACGTACTCCGGTGTCAGGTGCAGGTCCGGAACGGCCCCCGCGACCAGGCCCATGCAGGCGGCACCTCCCAGCGCGCGAAGCGTGCGGGTCTCGAACTCCTCGCGGTGGAAGTACTGCACGGAGAGGGCCATGGGTTCACCGTCCTGCTAGTACGTGTTGTTCTGGCCGAAGTTCTTGATGGACTTCTTGAGGAGGTTGCGCGACTCGGCCTGCGCCTCCTCCGCGCTGGACGCGCCCGCCAAGGCTGCCTGGGAGCGGTTCACGTCCGCAAGCTCCCCGGACAGCGCGTCCGCGGAGGAGCCGAAAATGGTCCGGGCGTTGTCCAGCAGGCTACGGGCCTTCGCCTTGTTGCCGCGCTTCATCTCCTCCGCGGCGGCCACCATGTGCTGGGTGCCCAACGCCCGGGTCGCGTGGACGCGCACCTCCTTGTCCAGGTGCTCGCGCACGAGGTCCAGGTCGCTCGTCACCTCCGCGGTGAGCCGCAGCGCCGTCTCCGTCGGCATGTCACGCGCCACGTCGACGTAGTGCACCCGGGCGTTCAGCAGGGCGAGCGCGCCGGTGGTCCGCGGGGTGTTCAGCGTCAGCTTCGCCATGATGCGCACCGTCTGGGCGCTGGCCATGTCGTACAGCGGCACCTTCAGCACGTTGCCCTCGCGGAAGGACGCCATGCCCATGACCTCCACGTGCTGCACCTCGGGCGGGACGTCCAGCCGCAGCTCCACCAGTCGCGCCACGGTGCTGGTCGCCTGGTCCAGCTCGCGGGAGAAGACCTCCGCCAGCCGCGCCGAGTCGTCGATGAAGCCGGAGAAGCCGCCTCCCTGCTCGGCCATGCCGCGCATCAGCGTCTCCTGGTAGTCCCGGCCCACGCCCAGCGCGCTGACGGTGATGCCGTCGCGGCGCAGCTGGCGGACCTGGTCCAGCAGGCCCGGCTCGGACACGATGCCCGTGGTGGGCTGCCCGTCGCTCAGCAGGATGGCGCGGCTGACGCGGTACTCGCGCATGTGGGGCCGCAGGGCGTTGGCCGCGGCGTCGAGCGCGCCGCTGATGTTGGTGCTGCCGTCATCCTGCAGCCCGGAGATGAGGGTCAGCAGCTCCTCGCGCGCCTCCTCCGTCATCCGCCGGCTGGGCTGCACCCGCACGTCGGTGCCGTAGTCGATGAAGGCGAGCCGGTCCTCGGGCTTCAGGCGCTGCACCAGCTCCGTGGCGGCGCGCCGGGCGTCGGCCAGCTTCTGGCCGTTCATGGAGCCGGAGCGGTCCAGCACCAGCGCCAGGCTGACGGGCACCCGCTGGCCGGTCTCCGCCGGGCGCGCCTTCAGCTCCAGCCACGCGAAGGCCTCGCTGGGCCCCGTCTGCACGTACGCGCCGGACAGCTTGCCCGCCATGTTCAGGGCGCCGTCCTCCGGCTTGGACGTCACCAGCGTCAGCGTCCGCGTGGCGGGCGGGTCCTCCGGGCGCCGCACCGTGTGGCTGGTGTCCGTGACGGCGGGAGGGGGCGGTCCGGGCGGCGTGGGCGGCGTGCCCAGCAGGAGCGCGCCCACGGCGAGCACTCCCGTCGCGGCGACCAGCAGCAATGAGCGGTTCATTCAGGGCCTCGAGGTTGGAAGGATGCGGCACACTCGCCTGGAGTCACCCGAGGCCGCATCGGTCACCAGGAGGAGGGTCCGCCCGTTGCCCGATACGACCTCCGCTCGCGGGCTCAGGCGTCGTGCGCCGGCTGTCGCTGCCGGACGAGCTCTTCCACCACGCCGCGGACGCGGGCTTCGTCGAAGGGCTTCTCCAGCAGCATGTTGGGGATGCTGGCCAGGAAGTCCCGCGCGCCCGAGGTGAACGCGCCACCGGAGACGAACACGAAGCGGCGCTCCAGCCCCGCGTACTCGCGCCGCACGGCCTCGTACACGTCGCGCCCCGTCAGGTCCGGCATCATCACGTCGCACAGCACCGCGTCCGGTGCCAGCCCGCGCTCCAGCAGCTCCAGCGCCTGGCGCCCGCTGCACGCCACGTCCACCTGGTGCTCGCGGAGGATGCGCTGCAGCACCCGGCCCACCGCGGGCTCGTCATCCACCACCAGCACCCGGCCGCGCGGCGCGTGCGGTGCTTGCCGCGAGTCAGGCTCCGAGGGCTTCGCGCGCTCCACCGTCTCCGGCGTGGGCAGCACCACCCGGAAGAGGGTGCCTCGCCCCGGCTCGCTGTCCACGGTGATGTCGCCGCCCAGCCCGCTGATGATGCTGTGGCAGATGGACAGGCCCAGCCCCGTGCCCACGCCCACCGGCTTGGTGGTGAAGAAGGGGTCGAAGATGCGGTCGATGACCTCACGCGCGATGCCCACGCCCGTGTCCGCCACCTCCACCACCACGCGCCCGGCGCCGTCCACCCGCGTGGCCAGCCGGATTTCGTGCCGGTGCGCCGCGCCCTCCGGAATGGCCTGCGCCGCATTCACCACGAGGTTGAGGAACACCTGGCTGAGCTTGCCCTCGTTGGCCATGACGGGCGGGATGTCGCCGTAGTCGCGCCGCAGCTGCGCGCGGTGGCGGATTTCGTTGGCCGCCATCATCGCCACCGATTCCAGCACCGCGTGCACGTCCAGCGGCGACACGCGCTCCTCGTCCGGCCGGGAGAACGTCTTGAGCTGGCGGACAATCTGCCGCACGCGCTCGGCGCCCTCACACGCCTCTTGCAGCACCTCCTGCCATTCACCCAGGTCCGGCTCGCCCTTGAGCCGCGCCTGGAGCGCCGCCGCGCCGTCCCCGGGCGGCAGGCTGCGGTTGAACTCGTCGGACAGGAAGCCCAGGTTGGACAGCACGAAGGCCAGCGGGTTGTTGATTTCGTGCGCGATGCCCGCCGCCAGCGTGCCCACCGACGCCAGCCGGTCCGCCAGCGTCAGCCGCGCCTGGAGCTGGCGCTGCTCCGTCACGTCGCGGGCAATGGAGACCACCGCGGGCTGGCCGTCGAAGCGCAGCGGCAACGACACCACCTCCGCCACGCGGGTGCGCCCGTCCCTGCGCACCAGCCGCCGCTCGCCGGTGAGCGCGCCGGCCCGCACCGCGTCCGGGCTGCGCATGTCCCGCACGAACTCCGTGAGGGGGCGGCCCACCAGCTGGTCCGCCCGCTCGAAGCCCAGCGTGCCCACCAGCGCCGCGTTGGCGTAGACAATCTGGTTGTCCCGTTCGATGGCCGCCGCGTCCGGCACGCCCTCCAGCAGCGCGCGGAAGCTCGCCTCCGACAACCGCAGGGCTTCTTCCGCCTGCCGGCGCACGGTGATGTCGCGCGCCAGGCCCTCCACCGCCACCATGCGTCCGGAGGCGTCCGTCACCGGCGCCACCACGTGCTCCAGCCACAGCGTCCGCCCGTCGGGGTGGAGGAAGCGCACCACCACCGGCGCGCCCTGGAAGGGCTCCGGCGCTTCCAGCAACTGCTCCATCAGCGCGCGGTCCTCCTCGTGCACGCGCCGGTACCACAGCTCCGCGTCCGCGTAGTGCGCCACCGGCCCATAGCCCAGCTTGGTGTGGGCCACGCGGCTGACGTAGGCGAAGCCGCGCGGGGCCTCGCGCCGGTACACGTAGAGGACGTCCGACGCGTTCTCCGCCAGCTGACGGAAGCGCCGCTCGCGCTCGCGCAGCGCCCGCTCTGATTCGCGCCGCTCCAGCGCCATGGAGATGGCGCCCGCCGCCGCCGACAGCAGGTCCACCTCCAGCCGGTCCCACCGCCGCGCCTCCGAGGTGTTGTCGAAGCCCACGAACCCCGTCAGCACGCCGCGCACGCGCAGGGGCAACACCAGCAGGGACAGGATGCCCTGCGGTTCCAGCAGCTCCCGCTCCGGTGCGGGGAAGCTCTCCACCAGGCCCTCGATGACGTCGCCCCGCGACAGCGTCTCCGTCCAGCGCCGCAGCGCGGGCTCCATGGGCACGTTCTGGAGGTCCGGGTTGTCTATTTCGGGCTTCACGCCGGGCGCGCACCACTCCGCGCGCTGGCTGCTCAGGACGGCGCCGTCCTGCGCCCGGTGCAGCTCGAACACGTAGACGCGGCTGGCGCCCGACGCGTGGCCCAGCGGCGCCAGCGCGGGCCCGTAGAGGTCGCCGCCATCCTGCGTGGCCAGCAGCCGCTGCTGCATGTCCACCAGCGCGGTGAGGTAGCGCTCTCTCCGCGCCAGCGCGCCGTCCGCCGCCTTGCGCTCGGTGAAGTCGTTGAGCGTGCCCGCCGTGCCCAGGATGCCGCCGTCGTCGTCGTGCATCAGCCGGGCGAACACCTCCACCCAGCGGTAGCTCCCGTCGCGCGTGAGGTAGCGCATCTCATGGCGCACGAACTCCACTTCCCCCGCGAACAGCTTCTGGAGCGGCTCCGGGTCGCGCTCCCGGTCATCCGGGTGGAGGAAATCCGAGAAGGAGCGGCCCAGGCTCTCCTCCACGCTGAAGCCGGTGATGTCCGTCCAGGCCGGGTTGAGGAAGGTCCACGTCCCCGCCAGGTCTGTCTGGAACACCACTTCCCGCAGGCTGTCGATGACGCCTCGGTAACGGTGCTCGCGGGAGGTCCAGTCAGGCGTGGAGTGCGGCTTCTGCATGATGGAACTCGAGAAAGTGGGCCGCGCGGGTGGACGCAAGGTCACCCGGATGCGCTACAAAGGGACAGAGAATCTGGATTTCCGGGCAGGCAAGCAAGGGGGGCTTCGATGACCCTGGCAGGTGCGGGATGGGGATGGCGCCCCTTCTGCTGTTCTGTGGAAACACGGAGGCTGCCCTTCGTCCGGGGAAGGAGACATGCCTCCATGTTGCCTCTGCTCGCGGGAAGTCCCTCATGGCCTCTGGAAGCGCCCCGCTTTCGATGACGCATCTGGACTCCGAAGAGGCGGACGCCCTGCTGAAGGAGGGCGTCCTCCGGTTGCTGCTCGAGCAGGCGGGCGAGGCGCTCGTGTTGGTGGATGTCACCGGGCGTGTGCTCGCTTTCAACGTGGAGGCCGGGCGTCAGTTCCGCATGAGCCGGCCCGAACGCGCCGAGCAGGGTTGGTTGCCCGGTTGTGTATGGACGCGTGCGGAGGATGCGTCCATGTCGGTGGAGGTGCCGCCCCTGGCACGCGCGCTCACGGGCGAGTGGGTGGCGGAGGCCCGCTGGCGGGTGCGCCGGCCGGATGGGACGCACGTCCTGCTGCGCGCCTCCGCGGTGCCGCTGGAGCACGACGAGGGCCCGACGGCTGGAGCGCTGCTGCGCGCATGTGAAGTGGCCTCGTCCGTGGGGCTGGACGCGGTGGGCTCGGCGCGGCTGCTGGCGGAGGCCGGTGCGCTGCTGGGCGCCGCGTTCGACGATGAGGCCGCGCCGCGGTTGCTCCGCTTGCTGGTGCCCGCGCTCGCGGACGCGGCGGTGCTGTACCTGGGCCTGCCCGGCGGGCCGCCGCGCCCGGTGACGGCGCTGCACGCCGAGCCGGAGCGCCATGGCCTGCTGGAGGAGGCGCTGCGCCGCTACCCGCTGCCGCCCGAGCGCGTGCTGCCGTTGTTCGGCACCGGCCAGTCGGAGCGGTTGCGGGTGACGGAGGCCCACGTGGAGGCCGCCGCGCGGGACGCGGAGCACGCGCGGCTGCTGCGGGGGCTGGGCCTGCGCTGCTACCTGGGCGTGCCGCTGGTGGCGCGCGAGCGCGTCATCGGCACGCTGGCCCTCTTCCGCGCGGATGAAGCCCGCGACTTCAGCGCGGAGGAACTGCGGCTGGCGGAGGAAGTGGCCCGCCGCACCGCGCTCTCCGTGGACAACGCGCAGCTCCTCCAGGAGGCGCGCGAAGCGGTGCGCCTGCGCGACGAGTTCCTGGGAATCGCCAGCCATGAGCTGAAGACGCCGCTGACGCCGCTGCACCTCAAGGTGCAATTGCTGCAGAAGCAGGTGGATGGGATGGCGGCCCACAACCAGCCGGTGTCCGCCGAGCGCGTGTCGGAGACGCTGGAGGTGGTGCAGCGGCAGGTGCGCAAGCTGACGAGCCTGGTGGACAACCTGCTCGACGTGTCGCGAATCACCGCGGGCCGCCTGCGGCTGGAAGTGGAGGAGATGGACCTGGCCAGCGTGGCGGCGGAAATCCTCTACCGCTTCGCGCCGTCCGCCTCGCAGCTGCAGTGTGAGCTGGAGTTGCACGCACCGGTGCCCGTCATGGGCCGGTGGGACCGGCTGCGGCTGGAGCAGGTGGTGACCAATCTGCTGTCCAACGCGCTGAAGTACGGCGCGGGCCACCCCGTGCGCGTGGCGGTGGAGGCGGAGGGGCTCACCGCTCGCCTGACGGTGCGCGACGGCGGCATCGGCATCTCCGCGGAAGATTTGCCGCGCATCTTCGAGCGCTTCGAGCGCGCGGTGAGTGACAGGCACTACGGCGGCCTGGGCCTGGGGCTCTACATCACCCGGCAGATTGT
Source organism: Myxococcus xanthus (assembly GCF_006402735.1). Lineage (NCBI taxonomy): Bacteria > Pseudomonadati > Myxococcota > Myxococcia > Myxococcales > Myxococcaceae > Myxococcus > Myxococcus xanthus. The sequence continues at coordinate 230,411 of NZ_CP017174.1, forward strand.
GGAGGCCTTCGGCGGCACGGTGCGCGCCACCAGTGAGCCGGGGCAGGGCTCCCTCTTCGTGCTGGAGCTGCCGCGCGGTGACATCCCCGAGGAGTGGCTGACGGCGCACGGCGCGCCGGAGCCGTCGTCCTCCTGACGCGCTAGGCCGCGCTCGCGGATGCCGCGGGCTCGGCGCGGCGGGGCAGCCGCACGTGGAAGCTGCTGCCGCGCTGGGGCCCCGGGCTCTCCGCCCAGATGGCGCCGCCGTGGCGCTCCACGATTTCGCGGCAGATGAAGAGCCCCAGCCCCAGTCCGCCGAAGTGGCGCGCCTGGGCGTTGGACGCGCGCGCGAAGGGCCGGAACAGGTCCGCCACGTTCTCCGGAGGGATGCCGATGCCCTCGTCGCGCACGCTCAGCAGCACGTGCGTCTCCGCGGCCTCCAATGACATGCGCACCGCGCCGCCGTGGGGTGAATAGCGCACGGCGTTGCTGACCAGATTGGTGAGCACCTGCTCCAGCCGCAGCGCGTCCCAGTCGCCCTCCACCGGGTGGGCGGGGACGTCCAGCTCGAAGGTGACGCCGGACTCGGTGCGCAGCTCGAAGCGCTCCAGCACCTCGCCCAGCAGGGGGACCAGGTCCAGACGCTTGCGCTCCAGCTCCAGCCTCCCGCCCTGGATGCGCGCGGTGTCCAGCAGGTCATCCACCAGCCGCGTCAGCCGCTCCGTCTGCCGGGCCATGGAGCGCAGCGCCTTGAGCAGCCGCTCGCGCTCCGGGAAGTCTCCGCTCTTCTCCAACCGCTGGAGGGTGAGCGCGGCGAAGCCCTTGAGCGGGGTGAGCGGCGTGCGCAGCTCGTGGCTGGCCACGCTGAGGAACTCCTCTCGCGCGCGCACCGCCTCCTTCAACTCCGTCTGCGTGGCGCCCGTGCGGGCCGCCATCTCGTTGAAGCCGCGGGCCAGCTCGCCCAGCTCGTCGTCCTCCTCCACGTCCACGCGCTGCGACCAGTCGCCCGCGGTCAGCGCGGCGGTGGCGGTGCGCAGATGGTCCAGGCGGCGGATGACGTCGCGGGCAACCAGCTGCGACAGCAGCAGGGCCATGAGGACGCCCAGCAGCACCAGCCCCACCACCGCGGCGCTCATGCGCGTAATCGCCGCATAGGCCACCACCAGCTCCTGCGTCACCAGCACGCTCCACTCCGTGCCTTCCACGGGGGCCTCGGCGGCGAGCATGCGGCGGTCCGCCGCGTCGAAGGCCTCCAGCACGCCGATGCCGGGACGCAGCAGCTCCAGGCTGAGCGCGTCCGGCAGGTGTGCTTCGCCCAGCAGCGGCGCGCCGGGCGCGGTGTCGCGCAGCACCTTGAGGCCGCGCCGGTCCAACACCTGCACACGGAAGCGCCGCGACGCGGGCGTGGTGGCCTGGCTCAGGCGCTCCAGGGACAGCAGGCCCACCAGCATGCCCCGCACCTCGCCGTCCTCGCGGAAGGGCTGCGTCACCGCGACCAGGGGCTGGCCGGGCGGACGGATGAAGGGCGGAGACACCTCGGCGCCCCGGGTGAAGGCCGGGGGCAGGAAGTCGCGCGGCTCCAGGTTCCACCCCTCCACGCTGGGAGACGCGGCCAGGATGTGGCCCTGGGTGTCCACCGCGAGCGCCGCGTCGAAGGCGCGCTCCTGGGCCGCCAGGTTGACCAGGTAGGGCTCCAGCCGCTCCGGCGCGGCCGTGGCGAAGGCGGCGCGGAAGCCCGGGGACTCCAGCATCAGCGCCAGGGACTCGCCCGCGTCGTCCAGGTAGCGCCGCAGGAAGTCGGCCTCGCCCGCGGCGGCGCGCTGCGTGTCGTCGCGCACCTGCTGTTCAATCGCGTTCTGCGCCAGGTACGCCGCCAGCCCGCCCAGCGCCAGCAGCGGCACCAGCCCCGCGAAGGCCAGCCCGCGCAGCAGCTTCCACCCCACCGTGCGAGGCGCGCGCGGCCGCCAGTCCAGGGCCTGCGCGACACAGGCCAGGGTGAGCACCGCGTACACGCTGGCTCCCAGCCATGAAGCACCCCGGCCCAGCGCGTACGCGAGCAGGGCGAAGGGCACCGCCAGCCCGCCCATGAACAGGGCTGGCAGTTGGCGGTGGAGCCGGTGGGAAGGCAGCAGCAGGCCCACACCGCACACGGCGAAGAGCAGGCCCACCAGGGGCCGCAGGGGTGCGAGGTGGGCGTAGACGGAGAGCGGGAAGCGCTCGGGCACCACCAGCATGGCCACGCCGAACGCCGCGCCGGTGAGCGCCGCGAAGGTGCGCAGCACGGGCCGCTGGCGCATGGCGGGCCAGGCCTCCAGCACCACGCCGCCGAAGAGCACCGGGTAGAGGATGATGCCCGTGAAGCTGCCCGGCAGGACGTTGAGCACCCACCAGTACAGCGCCATGGCCGCGCCCAGCAGCAGGCGTCCCGTGACGTCCAGCCAGCGCGGCGCGCGCGGGTACAGCAGCGCGCCCATGAGCATGATGCTGCCCGTCAGGTACGTGAGGCCCAGCACGCGCACGTACGGGTAGAGCGGCCGGAAGGAGGCCACCCGGAACTCGTATGGGACGTACGTCATCAGCACGCCGAACATCAGGCCCACGACGGCGGCGGGCCAGGTGAGCGGCAGGAGTGCCGGTGGGGACGGCGCCTGGATTTGCGGTGAAGGCGAAGAAGACATCTTTGCGGATTCACGCGCGACGGGCGCCATGGGTGCTAGTGCCCCCCGGGCTTTCGTCGAAGGCTCGACATCACGCGACCTCGAGCACCGTCCACTCGCGGACCTCGCCCGCGAGCATCACTTCCACCGTATCTCCCGCCTTTCGGCCCATGAGGGCGCGCCCCACGGGGGAGGCGGGGGTGATGACGGACAGGAAGCCGTCACCGCCCGGCCCCGTCAGCTCGGTGCCGGCGCCCGCGGGCAGGACGAAGAAGGTCCGCTCGGAGAAGCCCTCCTCGTCCTCGGTGCTGACGTCCACGATGGCGCCCAGCGCCACCGGCCCCTGCCGGGGGAAGCGGGGGAACTCCGCCTGACCGAACTTCGTCAGCGCCTGGAGTTCTTCCTGGACCCGGCGGGCCCGCTGGGCCTGTCCGGTGGCGAGGCTGCCGAACTCCAGGGCGGCGCGGCCGTCCTCTTTCTTCTCGGACTCCGTGGCCAGACTGCGGGCGGCCTCGCGGGCCTCCGCCTCGGCGCGGTGGGCCAGCCGGTCGCTCTGCTGGAGGCGGTCCGCGAGCTGGCCCAGGAGTGCATGCTTGTCGAGTCGCATGGGTGGTACAGAACTGTAGCGTCCATGGCGGACACCTCCAGTTTTCGGCCAGTCGCCCCCCGCCCGTCCGGGCTTAGAGTGGGGGGCATGACACCCCAGGAACTCTCGGAGAAGGCCCGGCAGCTCGTCGCCGAAGGCGCGGTGCTGCTGGATGTGCGCACGCCGCAGGAATTCCAGGAAGGGCACCCCGAGCCCGCCCGGAACATCCCCGTGCAGGAGCTGCCCCGCCGGCTGGCCGAGGTGGGCCCGCCCGGCACGCGCGTGGTGGTGTACTGCGCCGCCGGTGGCCGCAGCGCCCAGGCCGTGCAACTGCTTCACGCCAACGGCTTCCCGGACGTCTTCGATCTCAAGTCCGTGAAGAACTGGTAGCCAACCGGGGGCAGGTGACACGGGCGCCCGGTTGGAGCAGGGTTCGCCCTCCGGTCATGAGCCGCACGGCTGGCTTCCTCATCGTGGCGTTGTCGGGCGTGTGTTTCGGCGCGCTGGGCCTCTTTGGCCGCCTGGCCTATGCGGCGGGCGCGGACGTGGCCACGCTGCTCTTCCTTCGCTTCTCCCTCGCCGGGGCGGTGCTCGCCGGTGTCATGGTGCTGCGCCGCCAGCGGTGGCCCCGGGGTGGGGTGCTGGTGGCCCTGGTGCTGCTGGGCGCCGCCGGGTACTTCAGCCAGTCCGGGGCCTACTTCTTCGCCCTGCAGCACGCGCCCGCGGGGCTGGTGGCCCTGCTGCTGTACTCCTTCCCCGCGCTGGTGGCGCTGGTGCAGCGTGTCGTCTTCAAGGAGCACCTGGGCCGGGTGAAGTGGCTGGCGGTGGTCCTGTCGGTGGGCGGCACGGTGCTGACAGCCGACCTGTCCCAGGGCGGCGCCACGCTGCCGGGCGTGCTGCTGGGCCTGCTGTCCGCGCTGTTCTACACCGTCTATGTCGTCGCCAGCGGCCGGGTGTCCGGTCGGGCGGGGCCGCTGGCCTCCAGCACCGTCATCCTCTGCTCGGCGGGTTTATCCTTCGGCGTGGCCATGCTGGTGCGTGGCCCTGCCTTCCCCGGCTCCGTCACGGGCTGGGCCGCGGTGGTGGGGCTGGCGCTGGTGGCCACGGTGGCCGCGGTGCTCCTCTTCTTCGTGGGCATCCAGCGCATTGGCCCGGTGAACACGTCGCTGGTGTCCAACCTGGAGCCCCTGACGGCGGTGGTGCTGGGGGTGCTCTTCCTGGACGAGCGGCTCACCCTGCGTCAGGTCCTGGGAGGCGTTCTCATCCTCGGGGCCGCGGTGATGCTGGCCCGCGCCGATGTGCCCCGCGTCTCCCCGGAGCCGCCCGCGGGAGGCGGTGCTCCGGGGACGGTGCCCGGTTAGTCCCGGGCACGCGACTCCATCCGTCCTACCAGCGCGTCACTTCGCGCAGGAAGCGGTGCACGTCCTGGTTGAAGCGCTGCGGCAGCTCCGCATGGGGCGCGTGGCCGGTGTTCGGGTACAGCTTGAACTCGGCGTCCGGCAGGGCGTTCACCAGGGCCTGCTGGTCAGCGACGGGGAAGAAGCCGTCCTGGTCACCGCCAATGACGAGCACCGGCACGCGGATGCGGTTCAGCCGCGCCGAGTGGTCCTCCGCGAGCATGCCGTCCAGCGCGTCCTGCCACACGCGCGCGGGCACCTTGCTGCTCTCCGACACCATCGTGTTGATGTACGACGCCGGGACAGGGCGCACGAAGGTGCTCTCCTGGAACGCGCGGATGAACTCCGGGTCCACCGTGCCCTCGAACGTGTCCACGATGGACTTCAGCTCCAGCGCCACCGGGTTGCCGGCGACGGTGGGCGCCGAGCCGACGAGCACCAGTCCCTTCACGCGTCGCGGGAAGTCCAACGCCACCTGCTGCGCGATGAAGCTGCCCATGGAGTGGCCGACGAGGATGGCGCTGCGCTCGCCCACCGCCTCCAGGAAGGCATCCACGTCCGCGGCGAAGGACTGCTGCGTGTAGCAGCACACCGGGCGCGTCGAATCCCCGTGGCCGCGCTGGTCCAGCACGTAGACGTGGTGGTTGCGCGGGAAGGTGCGCAGGTTCAGGTCCCACGTGTGGTTGGAATCCGAAAAGCCGTGGAGGAACACCACCGCGGGGCCCAGCGGCAGGCCCTGCTCCACGTAGCGCAGCGTCACGCCGGTGCGCAGGCGGACGGAGCGCTCACGGGGCGCGCCGAACAGCTCCTGCTCGGTGGAGGCCACCTCGGCGCCCTCGGGCGCCAGCTGCGTGTCATTCGAGTCGGACTCCGGCGCGGGGCCACAGGCGGCGAGGACGGGAAGAGCGAGCAGGGCGGCGAGGAGCTTTCTCATGCGTGATTGCCTCGGGGCTCTCCGGCGGGAAAGTCCGCCGGTGCATCGAGAAGTCTACGGCTACCTCTGACATTGCCTCGCTGGAAGTGACTCGCGGGGTTGGCGCACACCCGTTTTCAGAGGAGAGCGTCAGTGGGAACCTGCTCGAAAACGCACCGTGGGCGGAAGGTTCTCGCGCAGGCGGCGCGTCTGTCACGGCCGTGCAACACAGGCCCGCGTAACCTTTCGGCCGCCGCCTTCGTGGTGTCGCTGGATGCCCGGAGTTTCACCGGGCTTTTTCGGTGGAGGACGGCACATGAAGGCACCTCGAGTGGCGGTCATCGGCGGAGGGCTGGGTGGCCTGTCGGCGGCGGCGCTGTTGGCGCGGGGCGGTTGCGCGGTGACGCTCTTCGAGTGCGCGAAGCACCTGGGCGGCCGGGGACAGACGTCGGACGTGGAGGGCTTCCGCTTCAACCTCGGCGCCCACGCGCTGTACCAGGGGGGCGCGGGGATGCGCGTGCTTGGCGGGTTGGGCGTGAAGCCCGCGGGCGGCATGCCCGGTGCGGGTTCGTACCTGCTGAGCGGCGGACGCCTGCACACGATGCCGCGCGGCCTGGTCTCCATGTTGACCACGGACGCGCTGGGGCTGCCGGGGAAGCTGGAGCTCGCGAAGCTGCTCGCGGGGCTGGGACGCGTGGACCTGGCGCCGCTGGCGAACATCACCACGCGCGACTGGGTGGAGCAGCACCTGTCGAACGAGGACGCCCGCGCCTTCATCCTGGCGCTGGTGCGGGTGATGACCTACTGCGCGGACGTGGACGCGATGAGCGCCCAGTCCGCCGTCGCCCAGCTCCAGGCGAAGCCGGCTGTGCTCTACGTGGACGGCGGGTGGAGCACGCTTGTCTCCGAACTGGAGACCCGCGCGCGCGATGCGGGCACCCGGCTGGAGCTCTCCGCGCGGGTGAGCGCCGTCCTGCTGGAGGATGCGGGCTCGCGCGTTCGGGGCGTGCGGCTCGCGGATGGGACGGAGCACGCGGCGGACGCGGTGGTGGTGGCGGGCGGGCCGGGTGACATCGCGGCGCTGCTGCCCGCTGACGCGCTCCTGGCGCACGACGCGGCCCGCGCCGTGCCCGTGAAGGCGGCCACGCTGGAGCTGGGGCTGTCCCGGTTGCCCCGTCCGGACGCGCTGTTCGCGCTCGGTACCGATGGCCCCTGGTACGCGTCGGTGCACTCCGCGGTGGCGAAGCTGGCGCCGCAAGGCGGCGCGATGGTGCATGTGATGCAATACCTGGGCGGCAGAGGCCCGGAGGCGAGCGAGGCCCGCTTGGAGGAAGTGATGGATGCGCTGCAACCCGGCTGGCGGACGTCCGTGGTGGCGCGCCGTTACCGGCCCTCCCTGCTGGTGTCGCACTGGCTGCCGACGGCGGAGACGGGTGGCCTGTGCGGACGCCCCTCGGTGGAGGTGTCGCACGTGCCTGGGTTGTACCGCGTGGGAGATTGGGTGGGGCCGGAGGGCTTGCTCGCGGAGGCGTCCTTCGCCAGCGCGGAGTCGGTGGCGCGCGCGCTCGTCCCGGGCCAGCAGGTGGCGTCACGCCGGGTAGTGGGGCGCTGACGCATGGACCGCACCGCGCGCGAAGGACTGGCGCAGGCCGTGCGCGAGCACGAGCGCTTCCTGTGGGGGCTCTGCTACCGCATGACGGGCGTGTCGGCGGACGCGGAGGACCTGGTGCAGGAGACCTTCACGCGCGCCCTGGCCTCGCCGCCCGTGCGAACGGAGGCGCTGCGCCCCTGGCTGACGCGGGTGGCGGTGAACCTGGCCCGGGACACGTTGCGGCGGCGCAAGCGCGAGGGCTACGTGGGACCCTGGCTGCCCTCGCCGCTGGACACGGGAGAGGAGGAGCTGCCGCCCCCTGGCGTGGAGGCGCGGCTGCCGGGAGGCGGCTCCACGGAGGGACGCTACGCGTTGCTGGAGAGTGTCTCCTTCGCCTTCCTGCTCGCGCTGGAGGCGCTGTCTCCCAAGCAGCGGGCGGTGCTGCTGCTGCGCGACGTGTTCGACTACTCGGTGCGCGAGGTGGCCGAGGCGCTGAACATGAGCGAGCCCAACGTGAAGGTGGTGCACCACCGCGCGCGGGCGGCGATGGCGGCGTACGACCGGGCCCGCTGCCTGCCGACGCGGGAGTTCCAGGCGCGCTCCCGCGCCGCGCTGGAGGGCTTCCTGGGCGCGCTGCTGACGGGGGACGTGGCGGCGGCGGAGGCGCTGCTCGCCAGCGACGTGTGCGCGCTGTCGGACGGCGGTGGCCAGTACCGCGCCGCGCGCGTGCCAGTGCTTGGACTGTCGCGCGTGCTGCTGCTCTACCGGCGGCTGATGGAGATGCGGGGGCCGCCCTCCGCCGTGGAGCCGCGGATGCTCAACGGCCTGCCGGCGGTGGTGGCTGTGTTTCCTCCGCCCCAGCGCGACCCGCAGGTGGGCACCCAGATGGTGGTCCGCGTGGAGCTGGGGGCGGACGGGCGAATCACCCAGCTCCACTCCATCCTCACGGACCGCAAGCTCGCCGGGCTGCGCATGCCCGTGCCCGCCTGAGCACTCCGGTGGCGCTTCAGCTCGCCGGGCGCCGGGCGATGATGAGCTCGCTCACGCCCTGGAGCCGCTGCACGCGCCGCTCGACGTCGAAGCCCGCGCGCCGCACCAGGTCGAACGTGTCCCGGTTCAGCCGGCACCCGCCGCTCACCCGAATCCAGGCGGGGGTGAGCAAGTCCTGCACGGTGGCCAGCGCTGGCGAGGGCGCGCGCACGTGCTCCAGCATGCGCAGCGCGCCGCCCGGGCGCAGGACCCGGAAAATCTCCGCCAGCGCCCGCGCCGGGGCCTCCACGCTGCAGAAGACGAGGCTGGACACCACGGCGTCGAAGGAGGCGGCGGGGAAGGGCAGTGACTCCACGCTGGCGTACAGCAGCCGCGCGTTGGGCCGCCGTCGCTGGGCGCGCGCGAGCGCCGCTTCGTCCACGTCGATGGCGGTGACGGCGGTGACGGTGTCCGGGTAGCCGGGCAGCGCCAGACCGGTGCCGGTGCCCACCTCCAGCACGTGGCCGGACAGGCCGCGCACCAGCTTGCGCCGGGCGGCGGTGAGGCCCAGCCAGCCCAGGGGCGTCATGACTGCGTCGTACGCGAGTGCCTTCATGCAGCAGCCTCCTCGTCAGAAACGCGCGGGCCCGGAAGCCCGCCGCGGATGCGCCGGAACTCCGGGCCCATGAGACGCCAGGCTGCCGCGAGAAGGGCAGCGGACGTTGCGACCCTACCGCGCGCCCACCGTTCCCGGGCTCTTCGGCGACGACGGCGGCGGCGAGGAGGCCGTGCCCGGCTCCCGGCGCCGCAGGACGCCCCAGAGGCCGTAGAGCACCAGCGCGATGCAGCCGTACTGCGCGGGCGTCAGACCGAAATAGCGGGCGTCCACGTAGGCCATGTCCGTGGCGCGCAGGTAGTCGAAGAAGAAGCGGCACGTCGCGTACAGCACCGCCAGCAGCGGCAGCAGGCGCCCCTTCAGCTTCCCCGCGTTGCGCAGCGCGTACAGCACGCCGCTGATGGCGAAGAGCGCCATGGCGTCGTACATGCCCAGGTCGTGCCGAGGGCCGCCGGGGAAGGCTACCGCCAGGAAGAAGTCCGTGGGCACGCCCGGGTGGTCATGCACGGCGAAGCAGCCCAGCCGCGCCACCGCCCAGCCTGGCGCCACGCCCAGGGCGAACGAGTCCGCGTAGTCCGAGAAGCGCAGCTTGCGGACCTTGAAGAACACGACGGCGGCGAGGATGCCGCCCAGGAGGCCACCGAACGAGGACAGGCCATCCCAGACCTTCAAAATCTGGAACGGGCTCTTGGACAGCTCCTCCGGGTGGTAGAAGAACAGGTGCACCCAGTGGCCCACGACGACGCCGACACCCACGCCCCAGGGCGCGAAGTCGGCGAGCGGCTCCGGGTTCAGGCCTTCGCGCTCGGCGTTGCGGCCAAGCAGGCGAGCGGCCAGCAGGATGCCCACCGCGACCAAGATGCCGAAGGGCTCGATTTTGAGGGGCCCCAGCTCAATCGAGGGGGCGTGCCAATAGGGAATCACGTCAGGCGGCTCCAGGGGATGCGAACGTCCCACCCTTAATCCGGGCGGAGGGATGTGGGCGAACAATCGTCGGAACGGAGTCTTTCCCGGCCTCGTCTTCTCCGAGGTCGGGTGGAGGACACCGCTCCTGTGTGCCTCCGGGCACCTCGCTCGTACCCGGGAGGGAATCACTCCCACTTCCGGACGTTCGCGCAAGGCCAGTTAGAACCGAATTAATCCATTCGTGCGTGTACTACGGGAAATCCGTGGTTTTTTGTCAGGCCCTTCCTGTCCAATCGAACGGGAACGCAGGGCCTCTCTGGAGGAAGGGGGACAGGCATGACGCCGCGAGCAGACTGTCACGTCGGGCCGGGCGCGCGACTGCGCGCGCTGCGGACGTGCGCGCGCTCCTGGCCGCGCCACCCCTCGCCCGGGCGACCCCTTCCACCCGCCGGGCCGGAGGTCCCGGGGGGACGTCGCCATCGGCACGCGGCGCGGATGACGCGCTGGCGGGCCACCGCTGTCGGAGGCGCGCGGCCACGAGCGCGGCCCCATTGCCCCTGTCGCACGCGCGAGGCTCCGCACGCGACGGGTGCTGACCTGATGCCGGACGACCTCGCCTCATGCGTCCGGCGTAGCACGGTGGTTCAAGGAGCACACAACCCATGAAGTCCTACCTGTTGGTTCCAAAGGAGTCCATCGAGACGCAGGCTCGCGTGGGGCCTCGCGGCACGGAGCAGGGCGAGCGCGTGCTGTCGCGCACGACGGCGCTGCGCTTCGCGGTGGCGAACAAGGCGCCCGACGCGTTGTTCGCGCTCGGACTGCGGTCGGCCACGTTGCCCGGCCCGCGCCCGCCCGTCAGTGGACAGGAAGAGCGTCGTCGGAAGGGCAAGGGCGCGAAGTCGGCGCGCATGGGCACGCGCGGCGCGGACGCCTCCACGCCGCCCATGCCGGGCGCGACGGTGGCCGAGCAGACCGGCTCGGAGCCGGGCAGCTACCGGTACATGCCGCTCATCGGTGCCACCATGGCTCACTTCTACGAAGAGCATACGGAGAAGGAAGCCCGCGGCGAGCTGGAGCGCGACTTCGAGTTCATCCCCGACGTCGTCCCGTTGTCCTTCCCTGGCCCGGTGTCGGCGGGACAACCTGGACCGCGCAACCGGGGCATGTCCTCGCTGGCCGAGCGCGAGTGGCCCGACGAGTCCGGCGTTCCCCTGGCCCACGCCCAGGGCATCCGCGGCGCCGGCGTCATGCTGGGCATCCTCGACACCGGTGTGGACGCGGACCATCCCGAGCACGCGGCGCGCGTCATCCAGTTCCGCTACGTGTCGCTGTTCCCCAACTCGCCGCACAATCCGGCGCGTGACATCCGCGGCTTCGACCCGGACGGCCACGGTACGCACGTGTGCGGCATCGCCGCGGGTGTGCACCACGGCGTCGCCCCGGAGGTGGACCTCTACGTCGCCTCCGTCATCGAATCGGAGACCATCCGCACCAGCCTGGGCCGCGTGGCCGCGGGCATGGAGTGGCTGCTGCACCAGTTCAGCCGCCCGGAGAACTCGACGCGGCCCGCGGTGGTCAACCTGTCGCTCGGCTTCCCGCTGATGCCGCCGCCCGGCATTTCGGAGGCTGACTACAACCTCAACCTGCGCGCGCTGCAGACGATGATTCGTCGCCTGCTCGACAGCAATGTCCTGCCGGTTGTGGCGGCAGGTAACAGTGGACCCGACACGGTTGGTTATCCAGCCGCCTTTCCAGAATCACTGGCTGTCGGCGCGGTCGACTTCGAGCGTAACGTGGCCACATTCTCCGCGAGTGGCACCGTGGGTAGGCGCGTCGTGCCGGACATCATGGGGTATGGCGTGAATGTCTATTCCAGCACGGAGCGTCGTTGTAACAACCAGGCGTTCTACGAGCGAATGAGTGGCACGAGCATGGCAGCGCCTTATGTAGCGGGTATCGCGGCGCTGTACCGTTGCCGTGCCCCTGACTTGACGGCGCTCGAGGTGAGGGATTTGATCCTGTCGAATGCGGTGAAGCTCCCTCGGTCGGGAACGCACAAGACAGGCAAGGGCCTGGCCGTATTCAGGTGACGGTGGTGGTTGAAGCCGGGGTCGGCGCCATTCGAGCGCCGGACCCGGGAGAGGATGAGGGCCATGGGCAGGAAGAATGGCGAGTGGGGGGACGTCCGGGTCGGCGGCGTCCCGGGTCTGTCCGCGCGCGTGCGCCCATTGCCGGGCGCCGCGGGTGCGGACACGCAGCCCGACTGGATTGACGTGACGGTGATGCCCCGCGAGGAGCCGGCGGCGGCGTCGCGTGGACGCACGTCTCCACGTCCGCCCGTCCGCTCCCGCGCGGAAGTTCACCAGGCTGGCCTGGCCGAGAGCGCGCGCTTCCACCAGAGCCTCATGCGCTGGCTGGAGGCACACCATCTCCTGGGCGCGGTGCGCTCGGTGAGCGAGCCGGGCTCCATGCCCATGCTCCACCTGCGCTGCGCGCCGCGGGTGCTGGACCAGCTGCGCCGTGCCCCGGAGTTCGAAGCGGGCACGATGATGCCCCTCGACCTCATCTAGCGGTGGGTGCCCCTCGCCTCGCACCCCTGGTCTGGGACTCCCTCCCTGTCTGAAGAGGGCTGCCCGGGTGGCTCTGCCGCCACCAGGAAAAGCGTGTGTTCCCGCCTTTCCTGAAGATGTGGCCGAGCTTTCGTTTCCGCTACTAAGAACCGACGGCTCCGCCGCTTCTTCCTGAATAGCTTGGAATCTCGTGATTAGCCCGTCATCCTGCCAGTCGCCCGCGAGTCGAAGGGTGACGTCGGCTGGCGGACGGGGTGAAGCGCACCGCGTGTGAGGCTGTGCGTGCGGCGACGCGGTGAGCAGTGATTGTCTCCCATTGTCGCCGTGTCTCTCTGTCACCCGCGTCGCGCGGTGTGACGTCCATTGCACACGCGCACAGTCAGTTCGTCCCCATCTCGTCCCGGTGCCGCCAGGAAAACCAGGGACCTGCGTCTGTTCGTTGAAAGGCACGAAGGTTGCCTTTCGCGGTTATTGGACGCGAGCCCCGGAGTCCATCCATGCAACTGGCGATGAAGCCCTCACGAGGTGCGTGCAGCCCTTCTCACCTGGAGGTGGCGCGATGACGGCCTGGAAACCAGGAAGCTCGTGCCGCCGCTGCCGACGCAGGCGCTCCCCCCGGGTGTCCCGCCCGCCCGCCACCTCCAGCGCTCCGAAGGCCAGCCCCCACGCCAGCGTCGCGGCGCGGTGCGTGGCCGGCAGGCGGTGTGGGTGCCTGGCGTCGGGCCACCGCAGCGTCCGGCGCCGCGTGGAGCGGATCCGCCGCCAGACGCGGCAGTGGTGGTGACTGGTGACGCCAGTCACCAGTCGGTGAGCGGCGTCACCGGGCCGCCTGTCCCACCAGGCCTCAGAGACAGGCGTAACCCATTGAAATCACGTCCCTTTTGAAGCAAGCTCTGACGCGCTGCGATAGGCACGGGAGATGCTCTGGTGTCGGGGAGTCGCCTACCTCCCGCACCCGAGGCTCCCCATGAAGATCCGCTCCAAGCCGTCCTTCTCCAAGCCGTCCACGTCCTCCTCCTCTTCCTCGCGTTCCCGCTCCAGCAGCGCGCCCCCGAAGGTGGACACCAGCAAGACGCAGAAGACGGAAACCTCGGCCAGGCCCAACGCCCCGCGCCCGACACCTGGCGAACTGCAGACGGGCAAGGACAACCTCAAGCGCACGGACTACGGCGTGGTGCACCCGGACCTGCAGGGCATCCGCACGCGCCGTGACAGCGGTCAGTCCGGCGCGGACTTCGCGGACTTCAATTCGGACGTGCGCAACTCCACGCACCAGCTGATGAATCAGCCCAATGGCCGCCGGATGATGACGGAGCTCGACGGCCGCACGCAGGCGGTGAACCCTGGCGCGACGGGCACCCTGCGCAACCCGGTGACGGTGATGGACGTCTACTCGGGCCGCAATGCCCCGCTGCCCAATGCGCAGGCGCCTCGGAACGACGGCACGTTCGAGTCGACGCGTCCGGCGTACCGCACCGGCGGCCAGCCTGGCGCGGGCCGGCCCAGCGACATCAAGTACAACGAGCAGGGCTCCGGCTCGCGCGTCGCCAGCCTGGGCCACGAGTCGGTTCACGCCTGGCGCGGGGCCAACGGGCTCCAGGTCAGCCCGCTGCAGGCCAGCAAGCACGCCAACGCGCCCGTTTTCAACCAGCAGCCGGCCTACACGCACGCCATGAAGGAGACGGTCGACGACCGCCTTCGCCTCACGGAGGAGTTCGAGACGGTGGGCCTGCGTCCCACGCCGCACACGCCCAAGGGCTGGGCGCCCAGCGACAACATGATTCGCGCCGAGCACGGGCTGCCGCTGCGCCAGGACTACTCGGGTATGCGCCCGGGCAACAACAGCAACGACACCAACCTGAGCATGTTCGACCAGGGCTCGGACAACCGGAGCTTCTTCCAGCGGATGAGCGGCCAGCCGACGCCCATCGGCAAGATTCTCAACGACCAGGAGGGCTGAGCAGCGCCTTCATGAAAACGGGCCCTCGTCATTCCGCACGAGGGCCCGTCACTGCCTCATGAGCTCGAGCTCAGGGGCGCCTCACGGCGCGGGAGCCAGGACGCACGTGCCGTTCTGCTCCACGTAGCCCGCGTCGCAGTGGCAATGGTCGCCATGGGCATGGCCGTGCTCGCCGCAGTCGAGCGCGGGCTCCTCGGCGACGACGCAGGTGCCGTCCTGCTCGGTGTAACCCTCGTCGCAGTGGCAGTGGTCACCATGCAGATGTCCGTGGCCACCACATTCCTCGACGGGCTCCTCGGCGACGACGCAGGTGAGGCCGTCCGCGACAAAGCCGTCGTCGCAGTGGCAATGGTCGCCATGGAGGTGCCCATACCCTCCACACTCGATTTCGTCGGAGTCGGAATCAGAAGCGCCGCAGGCGGCGAAGAGAATCGCCATCGCGGCCAGGAGGGCCAGTCGAAGAGGTCGAGGATGCATCACGGTTCCCGGCACATGGGTGAAATGGCGCGAAGCGTTCAGGCTGCTTCGGCGCGTCTGGCCGTATCTCACGTGCAACATTAATTCGCAACTGTGTTGCAGTAGATTCCTGGGTGCTTGATTCGTGGCTGCCGGAGCGCGCGCGGGGCCGGGTGGTGCCACCCGCTACCTGTCCGCAGGGCGTCCTACGTGCGTGCGCGCGCCGCCGTTGGGTATCGAGCATCCGGTGTCGCACTGCGGGGCGCGCTGTATCCGCTGGATGACGGGCGCGCGGAAAGTCGTGTGAGGTACCCGTCCCAATCGCACGCCGAGTGACGATGCATTGCCGCCCCTGGATTCAAAATGAGGGCAGTCATGGACGGACTTCGAGCAGGTGCCGTGGTGTTCCTTGCGTGCGCGGGCATGCTGGGAGCAGGTCCTTCCTGGGCGCAGGCGCCCCTGGAGGAAGAGCCCGACGAGGTGCTCTCCGAGGACCAGCTGGAAGCGCTGCTCGACTCACCCGTGGCGCAGCCGTCCGACGGAGAGCTGTCCACCGCGGCCTTCGGGCCGGAGCAACTGGCGCCGTACTTCGCGGAAGGCACCCTGGCGAAGGCCCACGCGGAGTTCCGGCGTGGGCGCTACGCGCGGGCGCGGAGCCTGCTGGCCCAGGAGGAGGCCACGCCGCAGGTCCGCTTCCTCATGGCTCAGAGCGCGCTGCTGGCGCGCAACCACGCGGTGGCGGCCGAGGAGTTCGCCGCGTTGGCGGACGGCTACGGCGCGCTGCGCGACCACAGCCTGCTGCGGGCCGCCCAGGCCAACGAGCGGCTGCGCAAGCTGGACACGGCCGCCGGGCAGTACCGCGGCGTGAGCCCGGGCTCGCCGCTGTACCCGGAGGCGCGCTTCAGCCTGTCGCGGGTGCTCCAGCGGCGGGGGGACATTCCGGGCGCGTTGACGGCGCTCCAGGAGCTCATCGACAGCCGCCAGTCGCGAGGGCCCGACGCGCTCCGGATGAAGGCGCTGCTGGCCATCTGCGACCTGGCGCGCGCACAAGGGCAGTACAACGCCGAGCACCGCGCGCTGCTGGAGGTGTGGGCCACCAGCCCGCTGTCGAACGAGGCGAGGCGCGCCGAGAAGCGGCTGAAGGGCCTGCCGCTGCCTCTCAAGTGGCGGGTGCGCCGCGCCGAGGCGCTGGTGGAGCTGCACCGCAACCATGCCGGCATGGCGCTGCTGGACAAGGTGGTGCCGCACCTGGAGATGCCGGACGAGCTGGCCTGTCGCGCGCACCTCACCTACGGCCGGGCGCTGCGCAAGGAGCGCAAGCACCGCCGGGCCATCGACGTGCTGGAGCCGATGGTGGCGGGCTGCACCGCGTCCGAGCAGCGGCCGCAGGCGCTCTACATCCTGGGCTACTCCCAGTCGGTGGTGGAGCCGAAGGCGGCCGTCACCACCTACGCCACGCTCGCCCGGGACTACCCGGAGCATGGCTACGCGGATGACGCGCTCTTCTTCGAGGCGTGGTTGCTCCAGCGCACGGGCGACGTGGATACGGCCCTGGCGCGCTACGAAGAGGCCGCGCGGCGCTACCCGGCGGGGAACTTCGCGTCGGAGTCGCTCTTCCGTGCCTTCTGGCTGCACTCCCGCAAGGCCAACGCCTCGGCGGCCCTGGCCGCGCTGACGGCGGTGGAGAACCTGCCCGAGGCGGCGCGCACGGACGAGGCGCTGTGGCGCTCGCGGTACTGGCGTGCGCGCATGCAGGAGTCCGGCGCCTCCGCGCAGGCGGCGCTCGATGCCTACGCGCACATCGCCGCCGAGCGCCCCGCGGCCTGGTACGGGATGCTGGCCCGCTCACGGCTCGCGCTGCTCTCTCCGGAGCGCGTGGCGCAGCTGTACCCCAAGCCCGTGCCTCCCGAGGCCATGGAGGGCACCGGCGGCTCCGGCCGCGATGACGCCCCGGCGGACGAAGCGGTGGGGGAGGTGGGCGAGTCCGAGGAGATCTGGCCGCTTCCGCCCGGCGCGCTGGCGAAGGACGCGCGCTTCAACGCGGGCGTGGAGTTGATGCGCCTGGGGTTGCCCGGCGCGGTGGAGGAGTTCCTCGCCGTGGATGCGCGCGCGCTGCCCGAGGCCCCGGCGCGGCTGCTGTATCAGACGCTGAAGCGCACCGGCCGCAATCGGGCCGCGCGGCAGGTGGCGCGCACCTCGCTGAAGCAGGAGGTGCACGGTCCGCTGAGCGCCGCGTCCCGTCCCATCTGGGAGGCCACCTGGCCGCTGGCGTACCGCTCGTCCATTGCCCGTTACGCACGGGCCCACCGCGTGGACCCCGACTTGCTCCAGGGCCTCATCCGCGAGGAGAGCCGCTTCAATGCCCGCGCGCGTTCAGCCACGGGCGCGCTGGGCCTGGCGCAGTTGATGCCGGCCACGGCGCGACAGGTGGCGGACTCACTGGACATGCCGATGCCGGGCGAGTCCGCGTTGCTCCAGCCCCACACCAACATCCGCCTGGGCGCGGCGTACCTGGGACAGTTGGTGAAGCAGTTCGGCGGCAACGTGGCCTACGCGGTGGCGGCCTACAACGCGGGGCCTCGCGCGGTGGAGCGCTGGCGGCATGCGCTGCCCGAAGCGGAGCTCGACGAGTGGGTGGAGCACATCGGCTTCGAGGAGACGCGCGAGTACGTGAAGAAGGTGCTGGGCAGCTATAGCGCCTACAAGCTGCTCTACGCGGACGAGCCCGCGCTGCTGCGGGACTTGCGCCTCAGTGACGCCAGCCGGCGGTGAAGCGCGGCGCCGCAGCGGAACCTCCAGGCGGCACGCTGCCGTGCCGCCCGGAGGAGGGGACTCAGAAGTTGAGGCCGCCGTCCACGTCGATGGTGCGGCCGTTGAAGTAGTCGCACTCCAGGATGAACTTCACGGCGAGCCAGATGTCCTCGGGCAGGCCGATGCGGCCCACGGGGATGTTGGAGACCAGCGCGTCGCGGGCCTTCTGGTTCATGCCCTGCGTCATCGGCGTCTCAATCATGCCCGGGGCCACCGCGCCCACGCGCACGCCGAAGGGGCTGAACTCGCGCGACCAGGTGACGGTGTTGGCCGCCAGCGCCGCCTTCGCGGACACGTAGTTGGACTGGCCGCGGTTGCCGTGGCGGGCAATGGACGACATGTTGACGACGACGCCGCCCTTCTGGCCGGACTCAGCGACCTTCGCCACCACCTCGCGCACCATCAGCGTGGCGCCCGTGAGGTTGACGCCGATGACGGCGTTCCAGTCGGCGGTGGACAGCTTCTTCACCTCGCCGGTGGTCCGGTCCTTCTTCACCAGCAGCGCGTCACGGAGGATGCCCGCGTTGTTGATGAGGCCGTTGAGGCCGCCCATGGCGCCCTGTGCCCAGTTCACGAAGGAGACGATGTCCTCCTCGGAGGACACGTCCAGCTTGCGGCGGTGGATGCCGGCGGGCAGCGCGGCGAGGCGCTCCTCGGCCACGTCACCCACGGCCACCTGGGCGCCCGCCTCGTGCAGGCGCTGCGCGAAGTGAGCGCCCATGCCCTGGGCGCCGCCCGTGACGATGATCTTCAGGTCCTTGAGCTGCATGTGTCTCTCCGGCAGGTGGGGTGGTACGAAATGCCGCGCAGGGTACGAAACCCCGACCGCGCTGGCCAGCGGCGAGCGATTTGAAACCTGAATCAATCTTCAACTTCACCGAAACGAAAAGCGCCGCGCCGTTTCCGACGCGGCGCGGCAAAGGCTCTCCGTCAGCGGCTCAACCCAGCTCGGCGGCAATCACGGCGCCCAGGCGGCGCATGCCTTCGGTAATCAGCTCCGGCGGGCGGTTGGAGTAGTTGAGGCGCATGAACTCCGGGCGCGGGGTGTTGGCGAAGAAGGGCGCGCCCGGCACGAAGGCCACCTTCTGCTCCACCGCCTTGGGCAGCAGCGCCTGGGCGTCCAGCCCGCCGGGCAGCTCCACCCACAGGAACATGCCGCCTTCAGGGTGCGTCCACCGGGTGCCGGCGGGCATGTGCGCCTGGAGGGCGTCCAGCATCGCCTGGGCACGCTCGCCGTAGACGGGGCGCAGCGACTCCAGGTGGGCCGCGTAGTCGAAGCGCGCCAGCAGCTTCACCACCGCGCGCTGGGCCAGCGTGGCGGTGTGCAGGTCGGTGGACTGCTTGGCGATGGCCAGGCTGCGCACGAAGTCGCGCGGGCCCACCACCCAGCCCAGGCGCATGCCCGGGGCCAGCGTCTTGGAGAAGGTGCCCAGCGACACGACGACGCCCTCGTCGTCGAAGGCGGCCAGGGACGGCAGGTGCTCGCCGCGGAAGCGCAGCTCGCCGTACGGGTCGTCCTCCAGGATGAGGAAGCGGTGCTCCTGGGCCAGGCGGACCAGCTCGCGCCGGCGCTCCAGGGACAGGGTGGTGCCCTTGGGGTTCTGGAAGTTGGCGACCACGTACACCAGCTTGGGCTTGTGCGTGGCCAGCAGGCGCTCCAGGTCGTCGGTGCGCATGCCCTGGTCGTCGCTGCCCACGGTGGCGAAGCGCGCCTCATAGGCGCCGAACGTCTGCAGCGCCGCCAGGTAGCTGGGGTTCTCCACGATGACGAGGTCACCGGGGTCCAGCAACACCTTGGCCACCAGGTCGATGCCCTGCTGCGAGCCGTTGGTGATGAGCACCTGGTCCGCGTTGGACTGGCGGCCACGTTTCTGGAGGTGGCCGCAAATCCACTCACGCAGCGGGCCGAAGCCCTCGGTGGTGCTGTACTGGAGCGCGGCGCGGCCTTCGGTGGCCAGGGCCTCGGCGTGAGCCTCGGCGATGGCCTCTAGCGGGAAGAGCTCCGGGGCCGGCAGGCCTCCCGCGAAGGAGAGGATGTCGGGCCGCTCGGCGACCTTCAGGATTTCGCGCACCGCGGACGTCTTGATGCGGGACATCCGCTGGGCCAACCGCCATACGGGCGGCGGGGGAAGGGGGGCGCTCATCGCGTCGGCGCTCATACGTCACGCTCCTTTTGGGGTGTCTGGAGGCACGCGGACATGCGTGTCCTCCTTCATGGACGTCAGGACGATGGTGGTCTGCGTGCGGGTGACTCCCGCGATGGTGCGCAGCGTTCCCACCAGAAGGGTGTCGAGCGAACGGGTGTTCGCCGTCTTCACCTTGAGAAGGTACGAGTCCTGGCCCGCCACGCGGTGGCACTCCAGGACATCCGGCAGCGACAACACCTTCGTCAGGAACTCGTCGAAGTACTTCGGGTGCTCGATGCTCACGCCGATGAAGGCCGTGATGTCCTTGCCGAGCTTCGCCGCGTCCACGCGGGCCGAGTAGCCCGTGATGACGCCGCGCTCCTCCAATTTGCGGATCCGCTCCGCCACCGCCGGCTGGGACAGCTTCACCGCACGCGACAGCTCCAGCTGCGTGGCGCGGCCATCGCGCTGCAACATGTCGATGATGCGGTGGTCTAGTTCGTCCAGGAACATGGGGGCGTTTGCCTTGAATTTATAGGCACTTTTGCGGGACGGCAGATAATTTATATTTGATGCTCCAAGGGTGCAACCCCGAACGTGACGTCCGGTCGCGTCGTGAACTGTGTTGGTGCTGGCGGTGGAAAGGTGTGCCGGTCCGCCGGGTGAGGCCTCGGTTGGACGGTGGCTGGAAGCTGGGGCGATCCATGGACGGAGGCATCTGCCTGGGGACCCGTTGACGCCGCGCGTTGTGTGCGGATGAACGGAGGGTTGGCTCCTGACTGTTCACGGCGCCGCGCGCCCCCAGCGCGCACGAGCGCCTTCCGCATCCCCATCACATCCGCCGCTACCGTGAAGTTGGCGACGTTCGGCGGCAGCGCCGCATGGACATCGGTGCTGGGGTGTGCCGAGCGGGGGCCGTGTTCGGTCGTGAATTGAAATTCATTGATTGAAGCGGTTACTCTTCAATCTCTGGGGGCGGACATGGCGAATACTGTTGGCGTGAACAAGATGTCGGTTGTCACCAAAGACAGTAACGGTGTCACCGTCGCTTTCCCTGACGTGTGCAAGACGCCAAGTCCGGCCGGGCCTGTCCCCATTCCCTATCCCAACATCGCGAAGTCCTCGGATACGTCGAAGGGGACCAAGAAGGTGTCTGTGGAAGGCAACCCGGTTTGCGTGAAGGACTCGAACTTCAGCACCAGTACTGGTGACGAGGCCGGTAGCGCTGGAGGTGTGGTCTCCGGCAAGACGAAGGGCAAGGCCGAGTTCGTCAACTACTCCTTCGACGTGCTGTTCGAGGGGAAGAACGTGGCGCGCGCCATGGACCTGATGCTCCACAACGACAAGAACACCCCGCCCTTTCCCGTCATGCAGCCCCCGGTGATTGCCTTGGGAGGCGCCTCTGAGCACGTGTGCGACGAGTGTGGCAAGCCGCGATAGCCCCCGGCCAGTACTCAAAGGACCACGCATGGACGCCTCAGACCCTGGTCGCAAGCGCGGTGCCCCGCCCGAATCGCTGACGGAACGTATTCTGGGTACCCAGGTGGGATGGGTGACAGGTGCCACCAGTGCTGGAGGGGCGCTCGTTGACTATGCCGGCAATTCGCACGGGCCACTTCCCGCCCGCAGCGCGATACCACTGGACCGCGAAGCCTTGACCCGTGCGGCCAGGGAGCGGCAGGGAGCCATCCTGCTCTTCGAGAATGGCGATCCATGCCTGCCCCTCTTGATGGGGCTCATCCATGCCCCCAGCAAGACGCCTTTGCTGGATGCCGTGCTTGAACCTCCCCTTGATGAGGCACCCATGGACGCCCAGGTCGACGGGCAGCGGGTGGTCATCGAGGGGCGCGACGAGGTCGTGCTGCGCTGTGGCAAGGCCAGCCTCACACTGCGCCGCAACGGACAGGTGCTCCTGCGCGGCATCAACATCCGGACCGAGGCGGACGAAGTGCACAAAATCAAGGGTGGCAAGGTTCAGATCAACTGACGGCACGGGGCCGCCACGCAGTGGGGCCATTGCACCAGACCCAGGAGTTCATCATGTCGAAAGAACAGCACAACTGGGACGACAAGAACCTCACCGTCAAGCACAAGGCGGTAAAGAACTCGACCGAGGGTGGTGCGTGTCTCAACCGGCACGACGGAAGCCGAGAGCAGAATGGCAAGGGCGTGGTGAAGGCAGTCTCCTGCAACCACCGCTGGCAAGGCTTCAAGAAGGCGCTGGAGAAGAAGGCGACCTACAACTGGCCCGCCTACGAAGCCTTGAGCAAGCAGAAGTCGTTCGCGATGGTGGTGCGCGCCCGCAGCGGCACTCGGCGGGTCCAGGCTCCCAACGGGGAGAACAAGGCCTGGGACGTCACGGCAGGGGGGAACAACTTCCGAACCAGTTGCAACGTGCCCTTCTGGCACGAGGCGCACCACATCGTGCCCAACAACGTGCTCAAGTCCTGCATCGTCAAGGTGGGCGAGGGAAAGCCCTTGCAGGTGGTGTATGTGAAGAAGATTCGCAGCGGGTTGCTCAAGGAGAAGTACAATCTCAATCACAAGATCAACATGATCTTGCTGCCGATGGATAGGAGAGTCGCGCGGACCTTGCAGTTGCCCAGGCACCGGCTCACATCGGAGCACCGTTCGCACAGGGCCTACAGCAACCACGTGCGCGACAAGTTGAAGAAATACCTGAAGCTGGTTCAGAAGGCCGTCCAGAAGCACGAGGGGCCGCCCGCCGACTACAAGGCCTGCAAGTCGAAGATCGAGGCACTCTCCGAGACGCTGTATGCCAAGATCATCTCTGCGGGCAAGTTGATGGCATCTGGGCTGATGGAGGGCGATGCGCTGGATGAAATCCCGGCCAGGCACTTCGACAAAGTTCCCCCCAAATCGAATTTGAAGGGTCTCTTCAAATAATGAGCAAACGTGCTGCGACGGCAGGAAAGCTCCGGTTCTTCATTCTGGACAACATGGGCGACCAGGACGACCCGGACCTCTGCATGCTGGGCAACTTCATCAAGGGCATCGAGATGGACTCGTGGCGCGTGGCCGAAGGCGCACCCGTGGGGGCCATCCTGCCCAAGGATGCCCGCCTCTACATGGACAAGGAGAACCTCGGCATCCAGTTGTCCTCGCTGCTCGGTAATACGCAGCAGATGCTCATCGTCCACAAGGACGTGAAGGACATCATCCAGAAGCACTGTGGTGACGAGAAGGTGGAGTACCTGTCCTTCACGCTGTACGACCACCGAAAGCGTGTCTACAGCCGGGACTACTTCATCATCAACCCGCTGGGAGCCTTTGATTGCCTGGACATGGGCGCGAGCGATGTCCAGCGGGAGACGGAAAACCCGGAACGTATCGTCGAGGTGCTCGAGCCCGTGCTCGACCGGAAGAAGATGAAGAATGCTCCGCCGCTCTTTCGCATCGACGAGGACCCGGCGACCTATGTTCTGAGCTTCGAGCTGGCGAAGGAAATCAGCGAAGGTGACTTCAGCAATCTCCTCGTATCGGAGTTGAAGTTCAGCGACGCGTGACGAAGGCCATGCACATTCCGCCCGGCCCCCCACGCGAAGGGTTCACTCGAAGTCGGCGCCCTGGACGCATCCTCTGGGATGTCATGCAGGAGCACCTGGACGAGGCTGCGTTCCACTGGCGCCAGCGGGAGCGCGCGCTCGCCTCCTGGGAGGAGTCGCTCGAGGAGATCGCCGAGGGCGATGAGGCACGCCTGCTCGCGCACGTGGAAGGGCTCGTCATTGGAGGCGCACCCGTCGCCAGGAGGTTGCTCCTGCCCGCCCTGGAAGGCGAGGACCTGTGGCAGGTCGGTCCGGCGGCGCTCGCGCTCCTCGGAAGTGAAGGGGACGCGTCCCTGGCGCTTCTGCTGCGGGAGTTGACCGAGGGGCCGGAGGAGTCGCGCCCCGAAATCCGACGCGCGCTCGAGTTCGCCGGCCGGAGCCGGTCCGAGGCCCTGCATCTCCCTCAGGTAGCGCGAGTGGGCCCGGAGGCCCAGGCGATGTTGCTGGAGGTGCTGGCCGCATGGCAGGCGGACCCGGGCTCAGCGCTTCCTCGGACCCTCGGCGCCGACGATGCGCCGGCCCTGTGGGTGGCCGCACTGCGTTCGGCGCGCTTCACCGCGCGACCGGTCGCGGAGGGGTTTGTGCGGCAGGGGCTGGCGCATGCCGAGGACTCCGTACGATGCGCGGCCCTGGAGACGGGCCTCATCCTGGGGCTGCGCGAGCCGTGGCAGGCGTGTCGGTGGCTGGTGGGGGCGCCGGATGAGGCTGGCCGCCTGGCGAGGCTGGCGCTCGCGCTAGGCGGGGAGCCTGCGGACGTGAAGCTGCTCCTGACGGCGGCAGAAGAGTGGCGGCTCCGCGAGGACGCGCTTTGGGCCCTGGGGTTCAGCGGGCGAAGGGCCGCGGCCGAGGTGCTGGTGAACGTCATGCAGCGGGAAGAAGCGGGCTCCCGGCTGGCGGCCGAATCACTCGCAATCATCACCGGACTCGACCTCACGGAGCACCTGCTCAGGGACGAGCCGGACGACGAAGCCCCTTCATCCGCGGAGGAGGGCACTGGCGACACGGGAGCGGCAACGGGCGCATGGCGGGTTCCGCCGCCGCCCGGCCGTGTGCGGTCTGCCTCTGTGTGTGCCTGGTGGCAGAAGGCGCAGACACGCTTCGACGAGCGGGGGCGTTTCGTCCGGGGCGCACCCTGGAGCCCCGCAGCCGTGTTCGCGGAGTTGACCCGTGGGCCCGCGTGCCTGCGCCCGGTCTGGGCGCTGGAGCTGGCTGTCCGCACCCGGGGCGGCCTTCAGGTCGCGACCTCGGCGCGAGCAGCCTTCCAACTGCGGCAGCTCCAGGGCTCGGCGGCGCTGCGTCTGGATTCGACTCCCCGCGGTTTCGACAGCCTGATGACCGCCTGAGGGCGGGAGCGTTCTTTCTTGGTGAGGTCCCTTGAGTCTGGTGCTGATAGCGACCGGTGCGGTAACGAGCGTCGGACATTCCGTGGATGCCGCCTGCGCTGCGATTCGCGCCGGTGTCTCGCGGCCCCGGAAGCTTCGGGAGTTCCGGGTGGTGGAAGAGGAATCCCAGGAGGACATCCCCGTGTCGGGCCACCCCATCCGGGGCTACACGGATGGCTTCCAGCTCATCGGCCGGTGGCTGCGGCTGGCGCAAGGTGCCGTGGAGGACATGCTGTCTCATCCCGGCGTGTCGGGCATGCCTGCTGCCTTCTGGCAGAAGACGGGGCTCGTTGTCGTGACACCCCCCGCGGACGACGAGGTCTTCCTGTCGGAGCCGGGAGGGGCGCTGGAACAGATTCGCGAGAGCTACCTCCATCCGCTTCATCGCTCGCTCGGGCTGGCCATCGCCGAGCCGAACGTGGAGCTCATCCCCATCGGGCACGCGGGCACCGCTGCGGGCCTCGTGCACGGCCAGCAATGGATGGCCTCGAGAGGCCTGGAGCGCGTGCTGACAATCTCGGTGGACTCGTACATGGACGAGTTGCTTCTCCATCAACTCGCCAGTCATCGCCGGCTGAAGACCGAGGACCATCCGGTCGGGTTGATGCCGGGGGAGGCCGGCGTGTGCCTGCTGGTGGAGACGGACGTGAGCGCGCGTCGCCGGGGAGTGGAGTCCGCCATCCTTATCGACACGATTGCGACCGGCAGGGAGCCCGACCACTTTGGTTCAGGGCGGCAGAACATGGGCCGCGGGCTCGCCGCGTGCATCCAGGAAGTCCTGTCGCGTCTGCCGTCTCCCTTTGACGGAGACATCTACGCCGACCTCAATGGCGAGCAGTGGCGGTCCCATGAGTGGGGTTGTGTGCGCGTCCACCTCGGGCCGCGGCTCGGAGCGGCTCGGCTGCACCTGCCCGGCACCTACGTGGGAGACGTGGGGGCGGCTAGTGGCGCGCTAGGAGTCTGCCTGGCCGCGCACGACCTCTCGCGGGGCCATGGCCGACAGTCTACTTCGCTCGTGATCTCCAGCTCCGAGCACGGTGAGGTGGGCTGCTTGTCACTTCGGAGGAGCAACGCATGAGCGCCGTGTATCTGCCCGTCTACGTCCAGAATGCGCTCGAGGACAACCTGGAGCTCCTTCCGCGCATCCGTGCTGGTGCACCTCAGCGCAAGGTGCTCGCGTTCTGTCAGAACTTCCGCATCGCGGGCATCGGGAAGCTCTTCCTGGATGGCTCGCCCGACGCGTTCCGCTTTCACCTGCACCAGAGTGGCCGCGCCTTCGCCTTCTTCAGCGCGCACGCATCGGAGGAGGGACGATTCGGGAGCAAGGCCCTGCCGTTCTTCGACGCCTTGGCTGCCGGCGACCTTCAAGGTGCGGAGGAGATTGCACGTCACTCCCGGCGTACGTGGGTCCAGGGAAAGGAGTATGAGGAGGATTTCCTCTTCGTGGAGTTTTGTATGCAGCACGCCTGCCTGGGGGCGTCGCGAGCCACGCTGGAGGCGCTGCTCGAGCGCTATGAGAAGGCGCTCGAGGGTTCGGAGGACTTCCGGCTGGACGTCTGCAGGGCGCTCATGGAAGCCCGCGAAGATGATTTCAACGCGGCGCTGGAGCAGTACCTGGAGGCGCGGAGCGACGAGTGGGCGGAGCTCGAGGACAATGGAAGCGTGGCTTCCGAAGTCCTCGTCACGGAGGGGCGCTTTTGCGTCGAGGGGCTCAGCCTGGTCTACATGGCTGAGCGCCAGGGGTTGATGACCGAGCCGGACTACCTGCACATCCCCTCGCTCGCGAGGAAGGGACGTCCCCCGGCGTTTGATGCCCGCTCCTGGGAGCGCATCGAAGTGGAGACGGACTGAAGAGTATTGGTAACCGTTCACCGGTTCGTGCCTGCTTGAAGGGACTTCCGGGCAGCGAATGGTAGGCGGGAGAGGCCGTGTCACCGGCAGTCACTCAGGCCGAGGATGATGTGGCATGTCGTGCCCGCGCCGCCTCCCGCGCGGCAAGTCCCGACGCGCAACGGCTCCCGCTGCGAGACCGCGTGTACTGAACATTCAGAGTAGGCTTCGCACACGTCAGCGCCGCACGAGTGCTGACGCCGTGCGTCGAACGTGCGGTTTGACGCGCGGAGCCATCGACCGTGCTTTGACACCCTCCCTGCCGGGTGCTACCGCTAGGTGAAACATGAATCGGGCTTCAGCTTCTCAAGACCGCTCCGGACCCGTCACGCCGCGAGGCCAGAAGACGCGTGCGAAGCTGTTGAAGGCCGCGGAGTCGGTCTTCGGTGAGAAGGGCTACGAGCGCGCCTCCATCGCGGACATCACGCGCAAGGGTGGCGTGGCGCTCGGGACGTTCTACGTCTACTTCCCCGACAAGCAGTCCATCTTCGTCGAAGTGGTGGATGAGCTGGGCACGCGCCTGCGCCGGCTCATCGCCGAATCCGTGGCCGATTGCGAGGACCGCGTCGACGTGGAGCGCCAGGGCCTGCGCACCTTCTTCCAGTTCGTGCGGCAGCACCCCAATCTCTACCGCGTGGTGCGCCAGGCGGAGTTCGTGGATGAGGCCTGCTACCGCCGCTACTACGACCGCTTCGCTCGCGGCTACGTGAGCGGGCTCACCCGCGCCATGGAGGCGGGCGAGGTGCGGCGCATGGACCCGGAGGCGCTGGCCTACTGCCTCATGGGCATCAGTGATTTCCTCGGCATGCGCTGGGTCCTCTGGGAGGAGGACCCGGGGCTCGAGCGCGTCCTCGACACCGCGATGACGCTCATCTCCCACGGCCTGGACCCGCGTGCATCCACGGGCCGAAACACCGTGAAGTCCTCCGCTGCTTCGAAGCCGAAGTCGAAGCCCAAACCGAAGACCCTCAAGAAGAACACCCTGCGTTCCGCCCGCCGACCGGCGCGCGGCGCCCGGAGCTGACGAACACTCATGCGATACGCCCAGATTCTCTCCACTGGCCGCTACGTCCCCGAGAAGGTCCTCACCAACGCTGACGTCGAGAAGATTCTCGGTGAGAAGGTGGATGAGTGGCTCCAGCAGAACGTGGGCATTCGCGAACGCCACATGATGGCGGATGACCAGGCCACCTCCGACCTCTGCGTGGGCGCCGCCCGCCAGGCGCTGGAGCGCGCGGGCACGAAGCCGGAGGAACTGGACCTCATCATCATCGCCACCGACACCCCGGACTACCTCAGCCCCGCCACCGCCTCCGTGGTGCAGGCGAAGCTGGGCGCGGTGAACGCCGGCACCTACGACCTCAACTGCGCGTGCGCGGGCTGGGTGACGGCGCTGGACGTGGGCTCGAAGACCATCACCGCGGATGACAGCTACCAGCGCATCCTCGTCGTGGGCGCCTACGGCATGTCGCGCTACATCAACTGGAAGGACAAGAAGACCGCCACCCTGTTCGCGGACGGCGCGGGCGCGGTGGTGCTGGGCGCGGGTGACACGCCCGGCTTCATGGGCGCGAAGCTGCTGGCCAACGGCGAGTACCACGACGCGCTGGGAGTCTACACCGGCGGTACGAACCGCCCGGCCACCGCGGAGTCGCTGGAGCTCACGGGCGGAAAGCCCGCGGTGCAGTTCGTCCGCAAGTTCCCGGCGACGTTCAACACCGAGCGCTGGCCCATGCTGCTGGACCAGCTCCTCAAGCGGCAGAGCCTGCAGCTGGACGACGTGAAGCAGTTCGTCTTCACGCAGCTGAACCTGCGCACCATCGAAGCCACCATGAAGATCCTGGGCCAGCCGATGGAGAAGGCCCACTACACCATGGACAAGTGGGGCTACACCGGTTCGGCCTGCATCCCGATGACGCTGGATGACGCGGTGGTGCAGGGCAAGGTGAAGCGCGGCGACCTGGTGGCCCTGTGTGCCAGCGGCGGCGGGCTCGCCATGGCCTCCGCCCTCTACCGCTGGACGGCCTGAGTCACGCCATGACGGAGGGCGCTCACATGTTCATCGGGGACTGGATGGGCCGTGGCGCCCTCTACTGGCCCGACAGTGTCGCGGTGGTGGACCCGTCCCGGGGTGACGCGGGCCGCTTCACCTACCGCGCGATGAACACGCGCGCCACCGCGCTGGGCGGCTGGCTGCGTGACGTGGCCGGCGTGAAGAAGGGCGACAGGGTGGGCATCGTGGCCCACAACGGCGTGGAGTACCTGGACGCGCTGTTCGCCTGCGCGAAGATTGGCGCCGTCTTCGTCCCCTTCAACTGGCGCCTGCACGCCGCCGAGCTGGCGGACCTGGTGCGCTCCATCCGTCCCGGCGTGCTCCTCTTCGGCGACGACTTCCGCGACACCATCGCGGACGTCCGCGAGCGCCTGGGCGGCGGCCCCCGGCTGGTGTCCCTGGAGTCGCAAGGCCTGCCGGGCGCGGACGCCTACGCTGCGACGCTGGCCCACGTGCCGGGCTCGCCGGTGACTCAGGACGCGGTGTCCGAGGAGGACATCCTCTGTCTCATCTTCACCGGCGGAACGACGGGGCGCTCGAAGGGCGCGCGCGTCAGTTACCGCATGGTGGCGTGGAACACCCTCAACACGTTGGTCCACGAGGTGCGGCCCGGCGACGTCACGGTGACGCACACGCCCATGTTCCACACGGGCGGATTGCTCGTGTACACGCTGCCGCTGCTCACCGTGGGCGGCACCGTCGTCCTCATGCGCCGGTGGGAGCCGGAGGTGCTGCTGGACCTCGTCCCCCGGGAAAAGGTGACGCTCTTCTTCGCGGTGCCCACGCAGTACCAGCAGCTCCTGGAGTCGCCGCGCTTCAAGACGACGGACTTCTCCTCCGTGCGCTTCATGACCAGCGGAGGCGCGGCGCTGCCGGTGCCGCTCATCCAGGCGTGGCAGGCGGTGCACCCGGTGCCCTTCAAGCAGGGCTTCGGGATGACGGAGTTCGGCCCGGGCCTCTTCAGCATGGGGCCGGAGTACGCGGTGTCGAAGGCGGGCTCCATTGGGCGGCCCAACTACTTCATCGCCGCGAAGCTGGTGGATGACGACGGCCGGGAGGTCCCCATGGGCGAGGTGGGTGAGCTGCTCCTCAAGGGCCCCTCCATGTGTTCCGGCTACTTCGAGGACGAGGCAGCCACGCGCGAGACCATCGACCCGGAAGGGTGGCTGCACACCGGCGACCTGGCGCGCGTGGACGCGGATGGCTTCTTCACCATCGCCGGGCGCAAGAAGGACATGTTCATCTCCGGCGGAGAGAACATCTACCCGCTGGAGCTGGAGTCCGCGCTGTACGAGCACCCCGCGGTGGCGCAATGCGCCGTGGTGGGCATGCCCGACGAGAAGTGGGGCGAGGTTGGCCGCGCCTTCGTGGTGTTGAAGCCGGATGGGAAGGTTTCGGCGGAGGCGCTGTTGGAGCACCTGCGGGGACGCGTGGCGCGTTTCAAGGTGCCCAAGCGCGTGGAGCTGATGGAGCGCCTGCCCATCTCCGCGGCCGGAAAGATTCTCAAGCGTGAGCTTCGCGACGCGGCCGTGGCCGCGGACCGGGACAGCTCGCGTCATTGAGCGTGAACGCACCTTGAAGGACGGGCCACGCCAACGGTGGCTCGCTGCCTGTCGACTGTCGCGTCAGCCCGGCGATGCCCGCCGGAGGAAGAGGAGCAACCCATGAAGAAGAAGCTGCTGCTGTCCGCGGTGATGACGTCTGCGCTGTCCCTGGTGGGCTGTGGTGAGAGCGACCCGGTGGACAACACGCCCAACCTGAGCACGCCGCAGGGCATCCTGGCGTTCGTGGAAGGCAAGACGCTGACGATGACTGGGGCCAACATTCCCAGCCATCCGAACGGCTTCAGTGAAGACATCAACTTCGGTGCCAGCTCGCAGTGTTATCAGCGCGTCACCATGACGGTGCAGGGCGGCAACTTCCGGGTCGACAGCATCCCGGGCACCATCGAGGGCGCGCCGAACGCGGGCATGTCCGGCACCTGCAACCCCGAGCTCCCGCAGAACGCGCTGTCCTTCACCTCGACCGTCGTGAGCATCGAGAACGTGCAGGGCGACGGCGAGTGCTTCGACGTCGCGTTCACCTACCCGGGCTTCCGGCAGGTGGGCCGCGGCGCGTTCTCCGCGGACCGGCGGACGCTGGACCTGGAGCTCTTCTTCGAGGGCGGCGCCACGGGCGCCAACTGCGCGGCGGGTGGTGTGGGCTCGGCCACGGTGAACCAGGTCATCGGGGGCGAGAGCCGGCCGTTCGATGGCAAGGCGGTGCAGCGCTACACCATCGGCGGCTAGCGTGAGTCCCGCTGGAAGGGAGGCGTGCTCCTCCTCCCTTCCTTGTGGGGCCCGTGCCCGGCGGGTGCCGTGTGGCGCGGGCGCGGCAGGGGTGGAGCACGGCCTCGCGAGGCGGGCAGTCCGCGGGCCACGGAAAAAGTCGAGCACGCAGACGTTCGCAGTCCGGCCGGAAGGCTGGGAGCGCCCCCGCGCATGGGGCCGAGGTGTTTATGGCACGGTGGTGGTTGTCCGAGGCACGCAGGGCGGCGCGGCGGTCCGCGGGAGCCCTGGCGTTGGCGCTGGCGGGTGTGTCGCTTCCGGCGGCGGCGCAGAGCACGCCGGTTCCCGGCCTTTACTACGGTGAGTGGAACGACGAGGCGAACCGCGACGAGGACGCGAAGCCGAGTCAGTTCAGCCTCATCAACTACTTCTTCACGCGCGTGTCGGTGCAGAACCAGGTGGGTGACCCGGCCGGCCTTCGCGGCGTGTCGCTGGGCCCCATTGGCATGCCCGCGGGAAGCGCGGTGCGCGCCGAGCCCGGCCTGTCCGCGTACTTCATCGAGCAGCGATGGATTCCCGTCATGGAGTACAGCCCCCACTTCGTGGACGGGCTGGCCTCCTTCCGGGCCCAGTTCGAAATCGACTACATGTGGGGCCGGTCGGCCAACGCGCTTCAGCAGAACGAGGGCGGCGGCTTCAACGCCGACCAGGTCAACATCCAGACGAAGAACGTCAACGTCGCGCTGTATCCCACGCGCAAGCCGCGTGAGCTGACGTTGCTGGTGGGCACGCAGCCCGTCTACGACAACGTCTACGACCCCACGCGCACGCCGCTGTCGGACATCACCCGCACTGGCTACAAGATGAGCTTCCTGGGCAGCGATGCCACGGGCATCTCCCTCTTCAGTGGCTACAAGGGACTGGCCAAGCTGAGCCTGATGCCGTTGGGCACCGCGCAGGCGGACAAGGGCACGCGCAACGACCCGCGCCTGAAGTACATCTGGCTCATCACCGGTGACTACGTCTACCCGGTGCGGCCCAACACCAACGTGGGCCTGTCGCTGTGGTTCCTCAACGACCAGACGAAGGGTGACGCCTACGCCTTCGAGGGCCTGGTGAAGAGCGGCCCGTCCTCCACGGGCCTCAACACCTTCACGGGCACGGCGCGCTTCGATATCGCGCGGCCCACGGGCAACGTCTTCTGGGCGGGCGCCAACTTCAACCACAACATCGACTTCCGCACGGGCCGGTTCGGCGCGTCCGGCTTCGTCATGTACAACGGCGGCAAGTACGTCAGCGACGACCCGGAGCGCTCCGCCCTGGCCGAGCTCAACATCTCCGGCGTCTCCGCCAACCTGGAGCTGATGTACCAGTGGGGCCGCGGGCCCGCGGACATGCTCACGCTGGAGGGCATGTACACCACCGGCGACGACGACCTCTCCGACAGCCGTTACACCGGTGCCTTCACGCTCAACCAGTACGGCCTGCCGGGCGCGGTGTGGTTCAACCACAAGATGCTCATCCTGTTCCCGTTCACCAGCACGGTGAACAACTACACGGGCGCGGTGACGGACATCTCCAATCAGGGCTACGGCATGCGCGCCGCCATCGCCACCGCGGCGTGGGACATGGTGCCCAACAAGCTGAACCTCAAGCTGGGCGTGGGCACCGCCACCTCTGACGCGGCCCCCGTGCGGTGGACGCCCGAGGTCGAGCGCGGCCGGTACATCGGCACCGAGGTCAACGCGGAGCTGCGCTACCACATCCGCTACCTCATGACGGCCGGCCTGCACGCGGGCTACCTGTTCCGGGGCAGCTTCTACGACGGTTCGCCCACCATCCGGACCAATCCCTTCTCCGTCTTCACCACCTTCACCTGGTACGCGTTCTGACCATGAGCACCTCCCGCGCATTCACGGCCCTGCTCCTCGCGGCGGGGCTCTCCTCCGCCGGTTGCGTGCGCTCGTACGCGCACCAGCCCGCGCTCTCCTTCCAGGATTTGGACTACACCTCCGAGGGCTCGAAGCAGCCCTGGCCGGTGAAGCGGATTCCGCTTCCGCGCACCGCGAATCAGTACGGCATGGCCGTGGTGCCCCAGATGGCCTACGTCGACCTGCCCGGCAGCGGCCCGGACGCGAAGGCCGTCGTCTTCATCCACGGCCTGGGTTCGTACCTGAAGTTCTGGCGGGCGCAGTTGGACGCCTTCCAGCAGCAGGGCTACCGCGTCATCGCGGTGGACCTGCCCGGCTACGGCAAGTCCGACAAGCCCGGCACCTTCCCGTACACCATGGAGGCCATGGCGGACGCGGTGCTGGAGCTGGTGGACGGCCTGGGTCTGGACAAGCCCGTGCTCGCCGGTCATTCCATGGGCGGGCAGACGTCGCTCTCCTTCGCCATCCGCTACCCGGAGTCGCTGAGCGGGCTGGTGCTGGCGTCGCCCGCCGGCTTCGAGAAGTTCAGCTGGCGGGAGAAGGAGTGGTTCGCGCGGGCGATGAGCTCCGAGTTCATCAAGTCCGCGCCGGAGGCCAGCATCTGGGGCAGCGTGCGCCAGGCCAACTTCATGCACTGGCGGCCGGAGCTGGAGTGGCTGATTGAGGAGCGCGTGCGGCTGGCGAAGTCGCCCGAGTTCGACGCCTACGCCTACGCCAATGTGCGCACGGTGCGGGGCCTGTCCCACAACGACTTCGTGCGCGACAACCTGCACCGCGTCACCGTGCCCACCGTCATCATCTACGGCACGGATGACCGGCTCATCCCCAGCCCCTTCCTCCACGGCGGCGAGGCGCGCGGCATCATGGAGTACGGCGCGTCCCACATCCCCGGCGCGAAGCTGGTGGCGCTGGAAGGGTGCGGTCACACCGTGCAGCTCGACTGCACGGAGCGCTTCAACGAGGCGGCCTTCGCCTTCGTCCGCGACGCGGCGGCGGGGCGCATCGAGGTGCCGTCCGCTCCCGCGAAGGAGGAGGCGCCGCGGCCGGAGTCTCCTCCCGGGCCGGCGTCCGAGCCGCTCACGCCGGAGAGTCTGCCTCCGCCCACGCCGGGCCAGGAAGGCGAGCCGACGCCGGGCGTGCTGCCCCAGCCGTAGTGGGGTGTTGAGTCGGTCCACCTCCACCCTTTCGCGAGGGTGGAGGCGCCCGTGTGGAGACGGTTACGGGATGGTGTGGTTGACCACCATGCCGTACTGAACCTCCGCCGTCAGGTCCTTCGAGTTGAAGTGGCCATAGGGGTAGCCGGTGTAGCGCTTCTCACCCGTCTGCCCGGGGATGCGCGACGTGTACTCACCATAGACGATGCCGTCGTAGCCGATGATTTCGTCCGCCGTGGAGTAGATGGTGTAGCGGAAGGCGCCCTCGTAACCGCTCGTCGAGCGCAAGTCATTGAGGTACGTCGAGCGGCCGGTGACGCTGCCCCAGAAGAGGTAGCCCGGGTACAGGCCGTTGGTGGAGCCACAGGTGGGCGTCGACGGGCCGGACATGTAACAAGACGTCAGGCCCAGGTTGGCGCCGGCGATGCCGACGAAGGTGTCCACCGAGGACGTGAGCGGCGCGCCCACGTTGTATGTGCCGCCGTCCGCCGCGTCATGGGCCGTGCCGCCGAGGATGGCCTTGCGCGCCAGCGTCACGCCCATGGAGTGGGCGATGATGTCCACCTTCGAGGCCCCGGTGTACGCCTTCACCGCCTCGATGAACTTGCGCACCTTCATCACGTTCTGCTTGGAGTGGTACTGGTTCGCCGACTGGAGCGCGTTGGCCGGGCCCCACGTCGTCGCGTACAGCTCGCTCGTCTTGTAGCCCTGCGAGTGGAAGTACTCGATGGAGTTGGTCCAGCCCGTCTGGCCGAAGACGCCCGAGCCCACCGCTTTGTCCGAGTTGCCGTGGATGAAGATGACGGGTTGTTTCGTCACGCTGTCGGACGCGCTGGCCTTGCCGCCGTAGCTTCCGCCCGTGATGTCCGCGCGAACGAAGTCGTAGCTGTTGTAGCCGTTGGACGACAGCCAGTTCCGGAAGTGCGTGGTGGCGCCGGAAGTGGAGACCGCCGCGGCTTCCACCGCGCCGAGCTCCTCTTCGTGCGGCGCGAAGTCCTCGCCGCAGCCGGTGGTGATGCCAAGCAGCAGCGTGCTCGCGAGATACAGCGAAGGCCTCAGTCGCATGGGCATACTCCTCTGTTTGTTTTTGGAAGACGCGTCCGGAACAGGAACTGTCCTCGAGCGCGATACACAGTCTAGAGACATCTCGCGCGCGCGTCTTCCGCTGACTGGACGTGCGCGGACGTTGTCGCGTTGCGTCGCGTGGTAAGCAACGGGCCATGCGCGCACGCAAGGTCGTCATTCGGAAAGCAGGTGGGTATGAGCAGCTCCACCTTGAAGAGGTGAATCAGGATTCACCTGGATTCGGTGAGGTCCGGGTGGCCACCGAAGCCATTGGGGTGAACTATGCGGACTGCGTCATCCGCATGGGGCTGTACGCCTCCGCGAAGGAGTATGTGGGGTGGCCCATCACCCCGGGCTTCGAGTTCGCGGGCCACGTGGATGCCGTGGGACCCGGCGTGGAAGACCTGGCACCCGGAGCGCGGGTGTTCGGCGTGACGCGCTTCGGTGGTTACGCCACCCACGTCACGGTGCCCCGTCACCAGGTGTTCACATTGCCCGCGCGGCTGAGCATGGAGCAGGCCGCGGGGTTCCCCACGGTGTTCCTCACCGCGTACTACGCCCTGTTCGAACTGGCGCACCCGCGGCCGGGCGCCAACGTGTTGGTGCACTCGGCGGCGGGCGGCGTGGGTGGGGCGCTGCTCCAGTTGGGCCGCATCGCCGGGTGCCGGATGGTGGGCGTGGTGGGTGGGACGCACAAGGTGGAGACGGCTCGCGCGCAGGGGGCGGAGGTCGTCATCGACAAGAGCCGGGAGGCCTTGTGGGCCGCGGCGGAGCGGGCGGCACCTCGGGGGTATGACGTGGTGCTCGATGCGAACGGGCCGTCCACGTTGCGCGACAGCTACAAGCACCTGGCCTCGCCGGGGAAGCTCGTCATCTACGGCTTTCACTCCATGCTGCCGCGCACGGGCGGCCGGCCGAACTACGCGAAGCTGGCCTGGGACTGGCTGCGCACGCCGCGGTTTGATCCGCTGACGCTCACCAACGACAACACCAGCGTGCTGGCGTTCAACCTGTCGTACCTGTTCGAACAGCGCGCCGTGCTGGAGGAGTCCATGGCGCGGCTCCTGGGCTGGTTGGAGGAGGGGAAGCTGGTGCCGCCACCGGTGAAGTCGTTTCCGTTGGACGCGGTGGCGGATGCGCACCGGGCACTGGAGTCCGGCGGCACGGTGGGGAAGCTGGTGTTGGTGCCGTGAGGGCGTGCTTCAGAGGGGGAGCTGCGCGCCCTGCAGGGTGAGGAGGCTCTGCGGGACGACCCATGCCGCCTCCGGGTCGGAGAGCACGCCGAGGTACGCGCCCGGCACCACATGGGGGCCGTGCGCCACTGGGACTCTCAACCGGAGGGGAACCTGTCGCGGCGCTGGGTGGGACGGGTGCCACGGGGTGACGTGGAGGTCGAGCAGGTAGTGAGTGATGCGGCCGTCGTTGTTAGGCACCTGCTCCACGATGGCCGAATCCGTGATGCGCGCCCACGTCAGGATGGCGCGGCGCACGTGTTCGACGTGCTCGGCCTGGTTGTTCTGGCGGGTCTTGCGCTCCTGGTTGAACCGGAGCGCGGCGAAGCTCCACGCCAACAGTCCTCCGATGAAGCCCACCATGGCCACGGCGCGCTCGTTTTCGTAGAGGGCGTAGGCGCCCAGTAACGGAAGGCCGATGCCGATGATGATGGCGTTCGTGGTCCCTTGATAATGCGCGGGCGGCTTCGGCTGAACGCGCAGCGGTGGAGGCGGCCACGGTGGCGTGGCGCCCTCGGCGAGGGTCGACGGCGCAGGGCTCAATGCAACGAGCTGGGTGTTGTGGTGCGCGAGCATGTTCGTGACGACTTTCTGTGTGCCTGGGATGACGCACATTCAGGCCGTGCTGCGTGTGTCCCGGCACATGCTATCAAGCACGCGACGGCACGGTCGAAAGCCCCATTCTTTCTATCGAGCGGGCCGAGGCGCCTGTTGGGGAACCGCGTCCTTCGCGGGAGGACTCCGGGGACGTGCGCGTTGGCGCTCCTGCATCATCGCGTCGATTCGGCGGCCCAACGCGGGGATTCGCTGCGTGTAGCTGATGGACGTGCTGACGTAAGGGAAGCCGTCTTCGCCCTTCGCGAAGTCAGCCGCGTCGGCCACTTTCTCGTCGTAGTAGCGGTAGCCCAGGTTGGACATGAACACGACAATGTATCGGCGCCAGGGTTTGCCGGGCAGGGAGCGGACGATGCCGCCGTCGCTGCCGTAGTTCTCCGTCAGCCCTGTCTTGTGGAGGAATGTGACCTCCGCCGCCGCGTTGCAAGGGCGCGTGTCCCGGCCGAAGGCGGTCTCCGCCGCCGTCACCGTTCCGTCCTCGGAGTTCACCCATCGCGTTGGGACTGACGCGGGGATGCCTGGCTTCGCGCGGGCGTCCCCGCACAGCAGCGTGGATGACAGCGCTTCGTGCAGTGCCTGTTCGGCGAGCAGGGATTGGAGGTGGGCTCTGGACGGGCCAGAGAGTTCCTTCGCCGTCACCTCGCGGCCCGAGGCGGTGCGCCAGAGGACGCCAGGGCCTCCTTCGATGAGCAGCAACAGCCGCGCGGTATCCAACGCCGTCATGTGAATCTGGCCGGGGTTCCAGCTCCGGCCAGTCACCGGGGAGGTGCCGTGGATTTGCAGTGTGTCCAGGCCCAGCGCCGCCAGCTCCGCGTTGAGGCCCGCCATTGCGCCTTGCTCGTGGAGCAGCTTCACCAGTGCCTCGGTGGCGGTGTTGTCCGATTCGGTCACCATCGGCTCCAGCCAGTCACGTATCGGGCGCGTGCCCTTGTCCTCGGTGTCTCGGAGGAAGCGCCAGGGCTGGTCCAACGTGAGCTGACCCTGGTCCACCCACCGGAGGACGCGAAAGGCGATGAGCAGCTTGAAGAGCGAGGCGGGGTAGGGCGCCATGAAGCGGAGCGGCGCTTTGTCTCGTCCGGGGACCAGGGCCTCCGTGGGGAGGGCCTCATGGGCGCCGCTGTCCCAGCGGTCCAGATTCCACGCTGTGTAACGCACTGCCGTGGTGCCCAGCGTTTCGACGTCGATGGGGACGATGGCGCCAGCTGGGTAGTCGCGCGACAGCAGCACGTTGGCGGCGGCCGTGGGACGGCTCCGGGCATCCAGTTCGATGACGGCGACGTCGACGTAGGGCGCGTGGGCGATGCGCGCACCGCCGCGCTTGAAGTCGAGCACCTGGTCAAAGCCTGTGTCCCGCACGGCCGCGAGGAGTGACTGCTCCAGAGTGGCGGAGGCTTTGGCGCGGCGTGTGCGTTCGGCGCGCGGCAGCCGTGTGGATGCGGCTCCTGCTTCCGCACACAGCAGGAGGAACATTGCGACGAGCAGTGATGGGCGGGATGGGGGCTGCATGTCGTGTGGCCCTCCGAATGGGGGGAGGTGACGGTGAGGTGGGTTGCTTGCCCGCTTCCCGCTCATGTGCCGGGCGCGATGCCGCCGGGTTCAGCTAGCGTGGATACCATGCCCATCGTCCATGACTGGCTGGCCCGGCGTGCCGCGCTGGCTCCTGAGCGTACCGCCCTCATCGACGCCGACCATGGCGAGCGACGCATCTCCTTTCGTGAATGGAACGATGCGGCTTCGCGTACCGCCGCCTTCCTCCACTGGGGGCTGGGCGTGGGGCGAGGGGACCGTGTCGCCGTGCTCGCCTACAACTGCGTCGAGTTCCTCGACCTCTTCTTCGCGTGCGCGAAGCTGGGCGCCATCCTTCAGCCTCTCAATTGGCGGCTGAGTGCCGCGGAGCTGGGTGGGCTGCTCGCGGATGCAGAGCCCGCCGTGTTCGTCTTCGGGCCGGAGTTCCGTGCCCAGGTGGAGGCCGTGCGGCCTGGCGCGTCCTTCGTGCGCCACTGGCTCTGCCTCGAGGCTCCAGGACCGGGTGAGCGGGCCTTCTCCGAGCGCGACACGCAGACGGACGTGTCCCTTCCTCCGCTGGAGCTGGAGGAGGATGCCCCATGGGTGCTCTGCTACACGGGCGGAAGCACCGGTCTGCCGAAGGCCGCGGTGCTCACGCACCGCTCCATCACCGCCAACGCGGTGAACACGGTGATGGGCTGGGGCCTGACCGCCGATGACGTGGCAATCCTCAACGCACCGTTGTTCCATGCCGGAGGACTCAGCGTCTTCACCGCGCCGCTGGCCTACGTCGGCGGCGCATCGGTGGTGTGCCGGAGCTTCGATGTGGAGGGCGTGTTCGACCTCGTGCAGCGGGGCGTGGTGAGTCTCTTCTTCGGCGTTCCCACCATGTTCATCGAGATGCAGCGCCACCCGCGCTTCGATGCCGTGGACCTGTCACGCCTCAAGCTGGTCATCAGCGGCGGCGCGCCCTGCCCAGCCCCCGTCTTCGAGCGCTTCTTCGCTCGGGGCATGGACTTCAAGACGGGGTATGGCCTCACCGAGGCGGGCCCCAACAACTTCTGGCTTCCGCCGGAAGACGTGCGCCGCAAGCCGGGGGCGGTGGGCGTGCCCCTGTTCCACGTCGAGGCCCGCATCGACGGTGAGACGCAGCCGGGCGACGTGGGCGAGCTGCTCTTGCGAGGCCCCCACCTGTGCGCGGGCTACTGGCGCCGTCCGGAGGACACCGCCCGCACCTTCGCGGACGGCTGGCTACACACCGGCGACCTGGCGACGCGGGACGCGGAGGGATGCTTCCGCATCGTGGGCCGCAGCAAGGACCTCATCATCTCCGGCGGTGAGAACATCTACCCGTCGGAAGTGGAGAGCGTCCTCGCGGGGCATCCCGACGTGGCCGAGGTCGCCGTCATCGGCGTGGCGGACTCCAAGTGGGGGGAGACGCCGCGCGCGCTCGTCGTCGCGCGGCCGGGCACTTCGCCTTCGGCGGAGGCACTGTTGCGCTTCTGCGACGGACGGCTCGCTCGCTACAAGACGCCGAAGTCGATTCGTTTCGTGGAAGCCCTGCCGAGGACCTCCGCCGGCAAGGTCGACCGGCGCACGCTCGGTGCCGCGCACGGCACGCCCTGAGTTGCCCACAAGTCCTCCCCAGGCCCGTGTCCCTGTCGGCTGCGCATCCGTTCGTTCCGGGCCGCCCGGTGCCGCTGGGCTTCCTCACGGGCCTGGGTGTCGTTGGCCTCCAGTTCCTGGAAGACGGTCCGTGCCTGTTCCATGACGGTGCGCATGGCCTCGGCATCGACGCGGCGGACATGTCGCGTATCGGCACGCCGTTCTTCCGCACGGACCTCAGCCGCGCGCTCAGGACCGGGGGCGTGGGTTTGTGGCTCGCGCTGGCCCGGCGCATCGTGGACGCGCACGGCGGTGCCCTGGTGCTGGAGCGCCAGTCTGGCGTGGGGACCACCGTGCGAATCACACTGCCGACGGCTCACGGGTAGCGTGCCGCGCGCGGCTCACCCCCGCGCCGTGAAGCGCCCGGCCAACTCCTTCAGCTTGGACGCCCGTGCCCGCAGGTCTTCCACGGAGCGGGCGATCTGCTGCACGCCAGCCACCGACTCCGTCGAGCGCACCGAGAGCGCCTGGATGCTCCCGGCGATGCTCTCCCCAGACGCGGACTGGCGCGTGTTTTCGTCCGCCATCCGCTCCACCTTGCCACCAATCTCATTCACACCAGCGAGCAGCCGCGACAGCGCGTCGCCCGCCGCCGAGGACAGGCCCAGCCCTTCCTGCACCGCCGTGGTGCCCTGGCGCATCAGGTCCGCGGCCGCCCGCGTGTCCGCCTCGCTCCGGCTCAGCAGCGTCTGCACCTGCCCCGCGGCATCCCGCGTCCGGTTCGCCAGTTTGCGCACCTCGCCGGCCACCACCGCGAAGCCCTTGCCGTGCTGGCCCGCGCGCGCCGCTTCAATCGCGGTGTTCACCGCCAAGAGCTGCGTCTCCTCCGCCACCTGCTGGATGAGCCGCAACATCTCCGCCGTCACCCGGCCAGAGGCCTGCAACCGCTCCACCGTCCGCGCCGAGCCCTCCACCACCTCCACGATTTCCGCCATCTTCCGCAGCGCCTGGCCCACCGCCGCGCCACCCTCGCGCGCCACCTGTCCGTTGTCCGCCGCCGTCTTCGCCGCCGTGCGCGCCGCCTCCGCTCCCTGCGACACCCGCGCGCTCATGCCCTGCACCGTCTGCGCCGCGCGCTGGAGCGAGTCCGACTGCTCCCGCGTCGTCACCGACAACGCATCCGCGGAGGCTCGAATGCGCTCCGCGTCTGTCGCCGTGGCGCCCGCCGCATCCACCAGCGCCGCCACCACCTCGCGCAGTCCCGCCACCATGGTGTTGAAGGCCGCCGCCAACTGGCCCACCTCGTCCGCGGAGCGCACCTCCACCCGGGTCTCCAAATCACCGCGCGCCACCCGGTGCGCCGCCTGCGCCAGCTCCCGCACCGGCCGCACCACCCGGCGCGACAGATATGCGCCGGCCAGCAGCGCGAGCGCCAGCGCGCCGCCCACCGCCAGGAGGATGCGCTGGCGCACCGCCGCCACCGCGCGCTCGATGTCCTCCACGTACACGCCCGTGCCCAGCACCCACCCCCAGGGTGCGAAGAGCTTCACGTAGCTCTCCTTCGGAATGGCCTCCGGCGAGCCCGGCCGCGTGGCTTCGTAGGACACCG
This sequence comes from Myxococcus xanthus, assembly GCF_006402735.1. Lineage (NCBI taxonomy): Bacteria > Pseudomonadati > Myxococcota > Myxococcia > Myxococcales > Myxococcaceae > Myxococcus > Myxococcus xanthus. The sequence goes on from NZ_CP017174.1 coordinate 271,823, forward strand.
CGCCCTGACCCTGGGCTCGCGCCAGCGTGACGATGTCCACGAACACCGGCTTGCCGCGCACGTCGCGGTAGCCCTTCAGGTCCTTGCCCAGCATGTCCGGCAGGTGCGGATGCATGACGAGCCGCGTGTCCAGGTCGTTGACCCAGAAGTACTCCACCTGCGAGTAGCGCAGCTGCTCCAGCAGCGCAGCGGCCTGCGCCTGGGCCTCCTGTCGCGTCAGCGCGCCCGACCGCTCACGGGCCTCGTAGACCTCCAACACGCCGTAGGCCGTCTCCACCGCCTGCCTCAGTCCCAGGATGCGGTCCTCGCGAAGCTGCTCCCGCAGCTGCGGCAAGACGAACCCCAGGATGACGACGAGCAGCGGCAGCGCCACCACGCCCATCGCCACGCACAGCTTCACCAGCAAATTCCGGCCGACCGCCATCAGCCCTCAGCGTATCCGCCGCATCGTCACCGCGCTCGTTCACCTGAGTCTGGAAATACCCCCGGTATCAGTCCTGCCGAGGGTTCGCACACCCGGTGAGGTCTCCTGGGATTCACCAAGTCCTGTATTTCCAGATAGATATGAAGCGTGGTGAACCGCTTCTGCACACGTTGAAAACATGAACCAACCCTAGAGGGCGGGACAGCGTGCAGGACTCGACGGAACCGTAGGAAAGTCGCCGCACAACGTATCAGGTCCTCCTGCGACCCAGGTGACTGCATGGGTCCGGAAGGCATGCGGAGGCTTCTCACTCGACGTTTTCCGTCGAGAAAAGGCATCGGCCGCGCGTCGTGGATGGACTCGCGAAGTCCACCGCGTGCACAGCAACCCTATGGGTGAACAATTGGAGACTGACCCGGCAAGTTCTGTCTGTCTGCCCCCATACGTCCTATGCCAGCGGCCAAACGTTCCGGGTCGGTAAGGCATGGACAAGAAACTCGCAACCACAATCGGAGCTGCCGCGCGCGTTGCTCGCACCCGCCTGGAGCTCACCCAGGCGGACGTGGCTGAGCGTATCGATGTGGCCACCGAGGTCTACGGGCGCCTCGAGCGCGGCGGGATGCTGCCCAGCGTGCAGACGCTGCTGAAGCTGTGCCACGAGCTGCACGTCTCCGCGGATGAGCTCCTGGGACTGTCGGCGAACGCCCTCAACGGTGTCGCGCGCCCCGGCGAGGCGCCCACCTCTCCGCAGGAGCGCCCCGAGGTGCGGCGCCTGCTGCGCACCGTGCGTCCGCTGGAGCCCGCGAAGGTGAAGCTCTTGGGGCTGGTGGCCAACGCGTTGAACCGCCGCTGACCTCTGTCGCTTCAATCCCTCACAGCTCGGAGAGGATTCGGTCCAGCTCGTCAGGCTTCACGGGCTTGACCAGATGCCGGTCGAACCCGGCGCGCAGTGCCTGGTCCCGTCCCTCGGGGCCGCCATAGCCCGTCATGGCCACCAGCCGGATGCCGTTGCCCACCTGGGCACGCAGCGTCTGCGCCACCCGGTAGCCGTCCAACCCTGGCAGGCCGATGTCCACCAGCGCCAGCTCGGGCGGCTGCGCCACCGCGAGCGCCACGCCCTGGAGGCCGTCCGGCGCCACCGCCACCTGGTGGCCCCACAGCTCCAGCAGGTCGTGCATGGCCTGACGCGCGTCCGAGTTGTCCTCCACCACCAGGACGCGCCGACCGCGGCGGAGGTCCACCGCGTTGCGCGCGGGCGCGGGCTCGACCATCGTGGGGTCCAGGGGCAGCTTCACCACGAACTCGCTGCCGTGGCCGGGGCCGTTGCTTCGCGCCGTCACCTCGCCGCCGTGGAGCTGGACCAGCTTGCGCACCAGCGTCAGGCCAATGCCCAGGCCGCCGCGCGAGCGCTCCAGCGAGGTGTCCGCCTGCGCGAACAGCTCGAAGATGCGCGGCAGCACCTCCGGCGGGATGCCGATACCAGAGTCCTTCACCCGCACCACCGCTTGGGCCGAGCCGTCCACGCCTTCCTGTTCCACGTGCAGGTGGACGCAACCCGTGTCGGTGTACTTGATGGCGTTGTCGAGCAGGTTGGTGAAGACCTGCTCCAACCGCGTGGCATCCGCCTGCAGCCAGAGCGGACCGGAAGGCAGCGAGACGTCCAGGCCCAACCCACGCGAATCCGCCATGGGCTGCACGAGTTGGAGCACCTGCCGCAGCACGGGCACCAGGTCCACGGGGCCAGGGCGCAGCTCCACCTTGTCGCGGGTGATGCGGCTGACGTCGAGCAGGTCATCCACCAGCCGCGCCAGGTGGGTCGTCTGGCGCTGGATGATGCCGCGCATCCGCGCTTCCTTGTCATCGCTGGCGGGCCTGCGCTCCAGGATGCCAATGGCTGTCATGATGGCGGCCAGCGGGTTACGCAACTCGTGCCCCAGCATGGCCAGGAACTCGTCCTTGCGGCGGTCCATCTCCGCCAGCTCGTTGGCGCGGTTGCGCGCCACCTGCTCCGCGTGGCGCAGGCGCAACAGCGACTTCACCGTGGCGATGAGCTCCGCGCCCTCGAAGGGCTGCGTGAGGTAGGCGTCCGCGCCGCCGTCCAGGCCGCGCACCTTCTTGTCGGAGGTGACGAAGGTGGCGGAGGTGTGCAGCACCGCCATGGCCGCGGTCTGGGGATTGGCGCGCAGCCGCTCGCAGACCTCGTAGCCGCTGATGTCCGGCAGCTTCACGTCGAGGATGACGACGTCCGGGCGGTGTTGCTGCGCCATCAGCAACGCGCCCATGCCGGTGGCCGCCTCCAGCACGTTGTAGCCCGCCAGCGAGAGCAGCCGGTTGATGAGGTAGCGGTTGGCGTCGTCGTCGTTGACGTTGAGGACGGTGGCCAGACGGGGCTCAACCACGGCGGCTTGTCTCCTGCATCAACGCTTGGGAGCCCAGGCCGGCCTTGGACAGGGCGTCCCGGATGCGGGTGATGGCCACCTCGCGGCTCAGCGTGTGCTTGGCGAGGATGGCGGCCGTCTCCTTCGCCAGCCGCGAGCGCTCGGCCTCTTTCAGCTCGTGCGAGGTGTGGAGGATGACGGGAACGTCACGCGTGCGCGGGTCCGCCTTCAGCTCGTCCAGCACGTCGAAGGCGGTGATGTCCGGCAGCACGAAGTCCAGGAAGATGAGGTGCGGGGACTTCTCCCGCGCCAGTTGGACGCCTTCCTTGCCGCCAGCCGCCTCCAGCAGGACGTAGGGCATGTCCTTGAGGAGCTGCTTGAGCAGGTAGCGGTGCACATCATCGTCGTCGATGATGAGGATGCGCTCCACCGGACCGGTGCGGGCCATGGCTTGCAGCTTGCGTTGCAGCCGCGCCTCGTCCACCGGTTTGAGCCAGAACTCGTCGGCGCCCAGCGCGCGGGCCTTCTGCTCGCGGTCCGTCACCGTCACCACCAGGATGGGGATGTCGCGGGTGGCCTCGTTGTTCTTCATGTCCGCCAGGAAGCCCCAGCTCGTCTCGCCCTCCAGCATGACGTCCAGCACCATGGCGGCGGGGCGCACGCGCTCCAGCACGCGCCGGGCCTCATCCGTGCTGCGCACCGGCAGCACCTGGAAGCCGGAGCGCGCCAGGTACTTCTCGTAGAGGAAGAGCGTCTGCCGGTCGTCCTCCAGCACCAGCACCGGCGCCCGGCTGGGGTCCAGGTGCGCGCTGCGCTCCGTCAGGCCGGTCATCTCCGTGACCTCCATGTGGACGCGCGGGAGGGTGACGGTGAACGTGGCGCCCTGTCCCAGCGCGCTCTTCACGGTGAGCGTGCCGCCCAGGAGCTCCGTCAGCCGGCGAGCCAGCGGCAGGCCCAGGCCGGTGCCCTTCGCCTTGCGTTGCAGGTGGCTCTCCACCTGCGAGAACTCCTCGAAGATGCGCTCGTGGTGCTCCGGCGCGATGCCAATGCCCGTGTCCTGCACGGTGAAGACCACCGTGTCCCGGGGGCCGGGCGCCGCTGACACCGTGACGTGGCCGGACTCGGTGAACTTCAGCGCGTTGGACACCAGGTTGCGCAGCACCTGGCTCAGCCGGGACTCGTCCGTCTCCAGCTCCAGCGGCGCGTCTGGCTCCACCAACCGCAGCGCCACGGGCACGCCAGGCGGCAAGAGCGGTTTCATCATGCCGCGCAGCGCGCTGAGCAGGTCGCGCACCACGAAGCGGCTGTGGCGCAGCGCCGCCTTGCCGGCCTCCATCTTGGAGAGGTCCAGCAGGTCATTCACCAGCTCGAAGAGGGCCTCCGCGGAGTTGCGGATGAACTGGACCTGCTTCTCCTGCTCGCCGCTCAGGGCGCCGTTGATGGGGTTGAGCAGCACCTTCGACAGGCCGAGGATGGAGTGCAGCGGGGTGCGGAACTCGTGGCTGACGTTGGTCACCACGCGGCTCTTGATTTCCGCGGCCAGCTGGAGGCTTTCGGCCTTCTCATCCAGCGCGGCGTGGAGGCTGCGCACGCCGCGGTTGGACTCCTCCAGCTCGCTGTTGAGGCGGGCCAGTTCGTCCGCGCGGCGCTTGAGCTCGCGCTGCTGGCGCTCCGTTTCGCGGTGGAGCGCGGACAGCTCGCTCAGGGTGGTGCTCACCCGATCGAGCGCGCTGCCGTAGTCCTCCGGCACCAGGCTGCCCACCAGCAGCACGCCTCCGTCATGGGGCCGGGCGCGGAAGGCGAACGTCGCGGGCACCTGGTCCCGGCAGAGGATGAGCTCCCAGCCCTCCACCTTCTCGTCGCGCGCCCGGACCAGCAGCCGGTCCACCTTCTCTTCGGTGCCCTGGGCCGCCAGCCCACGCAGCGGCTGTCCGGGTTCGGCGGCGAGGGCGTTCCGGGCGCGGGCGTCCACCCAGGTGAGGGTGCCGCCCGCGTCGCAGGCCAGGGCGACCTCGCGGCTGAGGTCGTCGAAGAACGGCGGCTCGGCGGAGGCGGGATGCCTCATGAACGAGTCTCCTCCCAGGACACCCCCGCTTCGGCGAGGAGTGCCCGTGCTTCGGGGTGACGTGAGCCCAGCACGGACTTCAACATGCCCAGCACACTGGGAAATGCCAGGAGGCCAAATCCGCGCCTCGGCCAGAAGCCGGCGTACCAGCGCACATGGTCGCCCAACAGGTCGGACTTCCCGGCGGCGAGCGCGTCGGCCACGTAGGACAGCTGCAACTGGAGCTCTTCCTCCAGACGGGGCTGGTCCTCGGGGATGATGTAGAGCGTGAGGCGCGCCGTGGCGGCGCGTGCGAGCTCGGGCGCCTCCTCTTCCAGCAGGCGGGCCGGACCCTCCTGGTAGCGAAGGGCCTGTCGCGCGGCGCCCACGTAGTCGTGGGGTTCGCTCCCGGGGCCCCAGCCTTCCGCTTCCAGCGCGGCGGTCAGCCCGGCGAAGTGCCGGTCCAGATGGCGCGAGCACATGCCGCGCGACACCAGCAGGGTGCGCAGCCAGCGGGCGTAGCCCTCCAGGACAGAGGGGAGGTGTTCGTCCAGGGCCTGCACCAGGTAGCGGATGTGGAAGCGCGCGTCCTCGTCACCGAAGCGCTGCGCGCGCTCCAGGCCGTAGCGGGCGGCCCAGAAGGGGTCCTGATAGAGCGCCTCCTGAGAGGCGGTGGCCAGCCGGTCCGCCCGTGCTTCCACGCTCTTGCTCACGCTCTCCATGGTGCTTTCAGACTCCCAGGACCCGGCAGGCGGACGCGACGAACTCCCGCGCGTCCTTGCCGAAGAAGTTCACGCCCAGCTCCTCCTCCAGCCCGGGTGCCCAGTTGAAGGCCAGGCCGCCCACGGCGATGGAGACATCGGGGAGTGTCTTGCGCACGTGCGCCACGGCTTCGCGGAGCGCGGGCAGGTGGTACGTCATCGTCACGGAAAGGGCGACCAGGTCCGGACGAAGCTCGTTCGTCATGCGGGCCAGGTGCTCCGGTGGAACGTTGGCGCCCAGGAAGCGCACGTCGAAGCCGGCCATCTCCAGGAAGTCGCTGGACATGCGCGCACCCACTTCATGCAGCTCGCCCTGGACGCAGGAGACGAGGACGACCTTGCCGTTGAACGGATCCCTGGGCAGGTGCCGGTACAGGTGCGCGAGCGCGAGCTGGGAGACGGCGGTCGCCAGGTGCTCCTGCGCCACGGAGATGACGTTCTCCTGCCACAGCCTGCCGATTTCATACTGGGCGGGCTGGATGACCTCCAGGTGCAGCGTCTGGAGAGGAACGCCCCGGAGCAGTCCCTCGTCCACGAGCAGCCGCAACGCCTCACGCCGGTTCCCGGCGAGCTGCGCTGCGAGATACGCGTTCAGCAGGCCCGTCAGGGCGGAGTCGTTGGAGGTGAGCACGGGCGCCGTGGAGGGGAGGGCGAGGGACAACGTATCGGGGTTGTGTTTCTCAGTTACAGCGAACTGGCCCCGATTTCATCGCCAACCTGACAGTGCCCGGCCCTTCTTTCACGCACTCGCGTGCCTGCTTGCTTGTAGCTTTTACCGAATCAGGCGGTGGCATTGTACCTGGGTACAGGGACGCCGCGCTGATTCCCGATAAGTCCCCAGGAAACACGGGACTGAAAAGTCCGAGTGACAGTTCTCCGAGGCCGCGGTGTTTCCCTGTCCGCGGCAACCGAGGGAGGCGAGCGAGCGGTGTCAATCGATGTGGAGGCCTACTACCGGCGCTATGGCCCCCAGGTGCTCCGGCGCTGCCGCTTCCTCTTGCGTGACGAGGAGAAGGCCGTGGACGCCATGCACGACGTGTTCGTGCAGTTGCTGCGCTACCAGGGCGCGCTGAAGGACGCGGCGCCGTCGAGCCTGTTGCACCGGATTGCCACCACGGTGTGTCTCAACAGGCTGCGCGGCGCGAAGCGGCGCCCGGAGGACCGGGAGGACGAACTGGTGCTGCAGATTGCCTCCGCCGACGACACCGAGTCCCGCACCGCCGCGCGCGGCCTGTTGGACCGCCTCTTCGGCCGGGTGCCCGCGTCCAGTCAGGACATCGCGGTGCTGCACCTGGTGGATGGGATGACGCTGGAGGAGACGGCCCGCGAAGTGGGGCTGTCCGTGTCCGGCGTGCGCAAGCGCCTGCGGGCGCTGACGGCAGTGCTGCAAGAGCTGGAGCTGGAGGCCGCATGACATCCGCCCACCACCGCACCCCGGATTGGTTGCTGGAACGAATCGCCCTGGGCGAGCTGCCGCCCGCGGAGCTGGCCGCCGCCCGCGCCCGGCTGGCCGAGGAACCCGACGGCCTGGCCCGGCTCGCTGCGCTGGAGTCCGACACGCGCGCCACGCTGGAGGCGCTGCCGCCCGCCCGGGTGGCCCGCGAAGTGGAAGCGCGCGCGGCCCGGCGGGATGCGCCCCGCCCGGCCTTCCGCCTGTCGCCCGCGTGGGGCCTGGTGCCGGCGCTCGCCGCGGTGGCGCTGGTCATGGTGGCCCTGCCTTCCTCGGAAACCGGGTACGGCACGGCCCCGGGGGACACCCGGGAGGTCACGCGCATCAAGGGGCTGGCGCCGCAGCTCGTCATCCACCGGCAGTCCACCTCCCGCCCGGAGCGGCTCGCCGACGGGGCCGCCGCCGCCGCGGGTGACGTGGTGCAGGTGGCGTACATCGCCTCGGGCCGCTCGCATGGCGTCATCGTCTCCCTGGATGGCAACGGCGCCGTCACCCTCCACGCGCCGGATGAGGGCTCCCGGTCCATGGCCCTGGTTCCGTCGGGAACGCAGGTGTTGCCGCGCGCCTACGAGCTGGACGATGCCCCGGGTTTCGAGCGCTTCTTCTTCGTTTCGTCCGATGCGCCCTTCGACGTGGCGGTGGTGCTGGCCGCCGCGGAGGCACTGTCTGGAAATCCCGACGCCTCCTCGGCACCTCTGTCATTGCCCGGGAACTTGACGCAGGCCTCCCTCACGCTGGAAAAGCAGGAGTGATGAAATCCTTTGCGCTCCTCGCATTCGGGCTGTGGGCGGGGACGGCCACCGCTGAGTCCCAGTACGCACCCCGCCTTTCGCTGATGAGCGAGCGGGGGGCCTTCGCCCAGCAGCCGGGGGAGGATGTCTCCGAGTCCTCCTCGAGAGGGCTGCGCCGGGGCTCCACCCACATGGAGTTCTGGTTGAGCGACATCCAGGTCGCCAACATGGGGGTGAAGCTGGGCGGCGGGGCCGTCTACTTCACGCTGATGGCGGGCCTGGAGCCGGGCCGCGACGCGCGCTTCAGCTTCGCGGCGGGCGTGGGCGGCCACATGACGCTGTCCCAGCGGCTCTGGGTGGACCTGGACGTGACGGGCGGCGCCGTCCAGCCGGTGCGCAACCCGCTGGAGGGCGACGGTGGCAACGTGCTGGGGCAGGTCCGGTTGATGCTGGGCTTCCAACTCATGCCCCGCCTGGCCGTGTTCGCCGGGCCCACCTACAACGCGTGGTTCTCCTGGGGCGCGTCGGACTTCGACTCCATCACCCGGCTGTCCTTCCGGGAGCGCAACCCGGAGCCGGATCAACGCCTCCAGCACTGGCCCGGCATCCAGGTGGGCCTCCACATCTGAGGCCCGCCCGGAAGGGTGTTTTCAGTTCTCCACCTTGCTGGCGCGCAGGACGGTGGCCGCGCCCGCGGGGCCCGCGTTGGGTCGCGTCTCCAACGTGCCCTGAATCTTGAGCCCGGTGCCGTCCAGCGTCTTGCGGATCAAGGCACCCGTCTGCTCGTCCGAGCCCTTCGTCACCGCGGACAGCTCCAGTTCGTGCACGGGGATGGGCTCCGCGTCTGGCTTGTCCACCGGGAAGGCGTTGTAGGTGGGGCAGGGCGGGGCGAAGCAGCGCACGCCACTGTCCTTGACGATGTAGACGGCGCTCTCACCCTGCTTGGGCTGGGAATCATTGCTGGGCGGTGGGGTCATGGTGGGCGTTCCGTTCTCGCTGGAGGGGGTTCCATTCTCGCTCGCCGGTGGCGAGGACGTCGCGGCGGGCGGCTTGCTACATCCGGAGACGAAGCCAAGGACAAGGGCGGCGAGCACCAGCGAGCGGCGGTTCATGACGGGCTCCAGGGGAGGAAAGAGGCGCCAGTGTGCTCCGGCTCGCCGCCAGGGGCCAGTCTGTCTCGCGAATTGGTGACTGGCGGTCAGTTGCAGGTGGACATTGCTGCTCCCACGTCGCTCAGGGTTCGTTGACGGACTGGAGTGCAGGGGCTACATCCGGCCTCGTAGATCGGCCTTCGCGGCCGAGACCCGTAAGGACGCCCTCCGATGGAATTCCGCATCGCCGCCGACGAGCTGAAGAAGGCCCTCTACCGCGCCCAGGGCATCGTGGAGCGCAAGACGACGATGCCCATCCTGGCGAACGTGCTCGTCACCGCGAACAAGGGCGGCATCACCGTCACCGCGTTTGACCTGGACATCGGCGTCGTGTCCGAGCACCCGGCCGAGGTCATCAAGACGGGCGCCGTCACGCTGAGCGCCAAGTACGTCTTCGACATCGTCCAGAACCTCCCGGACGCGCAGGTCACGCTGAAGAAGCTGGCCAACAACTACGTGGACATCTCCAGCGGCTCGGCCCACTTCAAGATCGTGGGCATGGCGGCCGAGGAGTACCCCAAGCTGCCGAAGGAAGAGAGCGCGCCCCTGGTGCAGGTGGGGGGCAACACGCTGCTGGAGATGATCAAGAAGACGCAGTTCGCCATCTCCAGCGACGAGACGCGCTACATCCTCAACGGCGTCTTCTTCGAGCCCCAGTCCACCGGCAAGGTCCGCATGGTGGCCACCGACGGTCACCGGCTGGCGCTGGTGGAGCGCGAGCTGCCGGGCGACTTCAAGCTCAAGAGCGGCGTCATCATCCCCCGCAAGGGCCTGATGGAGCTCAAGCGCCTGCTGGATGAGGCGCCGGACGCGGAGTGCCACCTGGGCTTCGCGGAGAACTCGGCGCTGTTCAAGAAGCCGGGCCTCACCATGGTGATGCGCCTCATCGACGGCCAGTTCCCGGAGTACCAGCGCGTCATCCCCAAGGAAGGGGAGAAGGTCGTCCTGGTGCCCAAGGTGCGCCTGCTGGAGAGCCTCAAGCGCATCGCCCTGCTGTCGGCGGACAAGAGCAACGCGGTCCGCATCGGCCTGGAGGAGAACCAGCTCATCATCACGGCGAGCAACCCGGACCTGGGCGAGGCCAAGGACGTGCTGGAGCTGGCCTACCGCGGCAACGGCATCACCATCGGCTTCAACGCGCGCTACCTGATGGATGTGCTCGCCGTGACGGAGACGGACGAGGTCTCCTTCGAGCTGGGTGACGAGCACAGCCCGGGCGTGCTCCATGCCCCCGGCGACCGGAGCTTCACCGCCGTCGTCATGCCCATGCGCGTGTGAGTCGGGTGGGCTCCCTTGAGAGGGCCCGCACCGTTCACTCGTGACGCGTCGGGCCCCTGGGGGGCCTGACACCCGGCCGGTGCCTTCCTATGGTGATGGCATGGCCACGCACCCGGACAACCTGCGCGCCCGGCTGGAGGACCGCGCGGACCTCCTGGAGGCCACGCGTCTTCGCTATCGCGCCCTGCGCGGCATGCTGGCGGCCTTCTTCTGGAAGGAGCGGGTGCGCTCGCAGTTTGAGCTGCTGCTGGAGGTGGCGCGCACGCAGCCGGAGGTGGACGCCACCCTGGCCGCGCTGAAGCGCCGCGCCGCCGCGGAAGGGTGGCCGGCGAGCGCCGCGCCCATGAAGCTGATGCGCGAGGTGGAGCGCCTGCGGGAGGACGTGCGGCGCGTGGCCTTCAAGCGGCTGCCCGTGGAGGGCCGGCCCGCGACGCTGGGCGAGGCGCTGCTGAAGTTGGAAGAGACGGTGCTGGAGGCGGGGCCGCTCCTGGGGCGGCACATCTGGGCACGGGCGGTGGAACTGTTGCCGCGCAACCTGCCGGAGCTGCGCGCCGCGTGCGCCGCCGCGGAGGTGTTCGAGCACGTCTTCAAGCGTCCCGCGCCGGAAGGCGTGCTGCCCTTCACGGTGGAGGAGGCGGAGGCGCTTCAGCGGGCGCTGCCGCTGGCGGAGACGGCGCTGGCGGCGCTGTGGCAGCGGCTTGAGCACTTCGACACGCGGGGGCAGGTGAAGGGCTTCCTGCTGGCCCGGGCGTCGCGCGCGCCGCAGCGGGTGCCTCGCAGCGGGCCGGAGCTGCTGCTGCACGTGGCCTTCTGGCGGGGCGTGGCTTGGGCGCGGCTGCGCGCCTTGTTGGAGGAGCGGCTGGCCCCGGTGGTGCCCGCGGACGCCGAGGTGCCGGCGCTGCTGGCGTGGCTGGCCGCGCGCGAGGGGCGTTCCGAGTGTGGCGCGGAGCCGCGGCTGGGCGGGCCGGGGCTGTTCGCGCCCGAGGCGCCTGGCACGCAGCCACCCACGAGGCGGCTTCGGGGCGACGATTCGCGGACGGGCGGGTCCGTAGGGCTGCGCGGCGTGGGCGTGGAGGTGGCCGGGGAGGTGCGGCTTCTGGCCTGCGAGGCTTTTGGCGAAGGGCGCGCCGGGCTCTTCGAGCTGGCCGCGCAGCTGGCGGCGCTGTCTCGCGAGCGCCCCGTGGGCACGTGGGATGAGGAGACCGCGTGGGCGCGGCTGTGGAACGCGGCGCAGCGGGCTCGAGGCGAGCAGGGCGAGGACGTGGAGCGGCTGCGGGACGCGCTGCGGCTGTTCATCCTCCTTCGCGGCCAGGGACAGACACCCGCGCGCCTGTTCTCTCCCGAGCGGGCGCGGGTTCCCACGGCGGAAATCGGGGCCGACGCGGGCTCGGCCGTGAAGGACCTTCCCGCGCTGGTGCATGCGGCCCGCGCTGCGGCGTGGCGCGGGCGCTAGGCCGCGGCGCGGGTGCCAACGGCGGAGGCCGGCATTGGCCGTGTTGGGCCTGCTTTCGTGGGTGTCCGTGGCCGCGCGGCGGCGTAGCGGAGACGCTCGCCACCGCGTGTGGGTCCGAGACGGTCACGCGGGCGACAGCGTGGCTTGTCCGGCCTGATGCTCGCTGACGGGCAGCAGCCGCGAGGCCAGGCCCGCGAGGAGCGCGTCCTCTGTCAGGGCCACGGCCACGTCCGGAACGCCCAGCTTCTTCGTGGCGCTGCGCCGCAGCGAATAGAAGGCCCAGCTCGATGCCAGCGCCGCCAGGGCGCCCAGGGCCGCCGCCGCGAGCCGCCCGCCGCGTTGGCGCTCCGTCGTCACCGAGGCCGCGGCCAGGGCGCCCGACAACATCCGGCCCGTCAACGGCACGGCGGTGACACGCGGGGGCGCCATCGGCAGCTTGTCCGCGACAAGCTCACCCACGGCGAGCAGGCCCAGCACGCGCGGCGTCCATGGATGCGCCAGGATTCTGGCGAGCCGGTCCTCGCTGTCGGGCTGTGTCTTCGTCAGCCAGCGGCTCGCCAGCGCCGGCGCGCTCATGCTCCGCATTCCCGCCAGCACGCCCAATCCCAGGGCCCTCAACCCGTGTGCTCGATTCATGGCCTCTATCTCCTCCTCCATCTGCGTTTCTCGCCGTCCTGGCGCCCGCTGCGCGAAGAACTGCACCGGGGCCGTTCCCAGCGCATGGCCGGAGTGCGCCAACTGGCCGTGGCTCGCGAGCTGGCCGACGAGCTCCGGGTGCTTCAACGCCAGCTCGCGCACCCGCACGTGCGTCAGCCGGTGCCACGCGCGCTGATAGCGCGGAGCCACCATCGCGAAGCCCAGCCGGCTCCACCAATTGGGGAACTGGCCGGGACGCCAGGCCGCCTCGATGTGGAAGCGCACCTCGCCGCTCTCGTGGTCCTTCTTGAGCAGGAACCACTCGCGCCCGGCCTCGATGTGTCCATGGAGCGTCTCGAAGCTGAAGCCGAAGACGCTGCACCCCGCGTCGTGCTCCTCGCGCGTGCCTCCCACCCGCACGCCGCACAGGTAGCGCAGCTGCTGCCCCAGCGCGCGCAGCTCCAGCAGCACCGTGCGGCCCTGCATCGGCTCCTCGGCGGAGAAGTGCCAGGCGACGATGCGCGGGTCGGAGAAGTCGAAGGTCTCCAGCACCTGCTGGGCGCGCTCGAAGAGTCCGCCCGGGACGGGACGCCCTGGCGACTCGCGGCCGAGCACGCTCTCTGAGCGGACCTGGCTCCACCCGCCCTGCAGCGTCATCTCCCCGGAAACCTCCGGGAAGTTGCGCGCCAGCGTGCGAGCGCGCGTCAGCCGGGGCACCATTTCTTCTTCCGTCCAGCCGGAGAACCAGCGCCACTCAATCATTGTCTTCCGTCTCCCCGCGCCAGGAAGGTGGGCCCGTGGGCGGTGTCGCCGCCGGGCGGTTCGTCCTCCAGCTCGGTGGTGTCCGCGTGGATGACGCCATGCACCCCGTCACCGGCCGTCAGCGCGGCGCGCAGGACGAACTCGGTCCAGGTGTTGGTCTGCATGGCGTCTCCGGCGGTGACGAAGCCGAGGTAGTGGAACGTCGAGCCGGAGCGCGCCCGGCTGCGGATGTGGAAGATGACATCGTCGCGCGCGTTCCGGTAAGCGCCGAAGGTGATGCGGCCCGCCTCGGGGTGCCCGTGGAGCGTGCCGAGCGTGAAGCTCTGGGCGTCCTGGTGGATGACGCGCACGGCGAAGGTGCCCGCGCCCTGAATCTTCACCGTCAGCGATTCGTCCAGTTCCAGCGGCTGGCCTTCGCGTCTCTTCTGTCCGCGCTCGAAGACGCAGAGTTCGGCGGGCGCGAACTCGGCGAAGCGCACGGACACCCAGCGCATGAGCTCCTGGGGTGAGACCCGGCAGTTCCGGATGACCGCCCAGTAATCACGCTGGAGCAGGGGGCCTGCTCCCTCTTCAGGGAGCTGGAGCTCGCCTGACTGGTTGGCGTCTGTATGCATGGACTCGCTCGCCATCTCGCCCTTTGCCTCCATCGGTCACACCATGATGGGGACCTCTCCGCGGGGCTGCATGGCGCGGCCCGGCGGAAGAGCGCAGCATGCGGCGGGCCCGCCTGCCCGCCCTGGGAGGGAGCATGGAGATGGACATCAACCCGGCGAGCCAGGCGTCGGAGCATGAGTACATGGACGTGCCCCCGGTGGTGCGGGCGGAGCACGCCGAGGCGTCACTGACGCGTTTGATTGAACAGCAGACGGCGAAGGTGCCCTCGCACGTGTTCCTGGTGGCGAGCCTCGCTGCGATGGGCGTTTCCTTCGTCTTGGAGGTGACGGGCCGCTCGCGCCCCAGCCGCTTCATTGGCCAGTGGGTGTCGCCCTTGCTGGTGATGGGCGTCTACAACAAGCTGGTGAAGATTTTCGGGCCGCGGTGAGACTGGGCGCCCATGCGGCCCATCGCGTCGTGGTGAAGAACAACGCGTCCCGTTCCTTGTATGAGGTGGAAGGGGCACGGAAGGCGAGAAGCCGAGGGCCTCGTGGCGTAACGTGTCGTTCCAAACAGGATAGGGTCCGCTTGCTATGCGCACCCATCCTGGCTTGGGTCTTTCACTGCTTGTTGCGTCTTGGTTGGGTTGCTCCACCACCGCAAAGACTCCCATTCAGCGAGGAGCGCACACTGCGACGGAGGCGTGTTCCGCTTCGCATGAGGACCGTTGCGTCAGCCTCCTTTGCGAGGGGGACGCATGTGGCTTCTACCGCTGCGAGGACCTGCTCGGTGAAGTGGAGTTGGCGCGTTTTCCTCCCGCGCGTCCGCCTGTGGCCGCGGCAGCGCCGGGCAGCGGACCTCGGAGAAATTGGGGAGGTGGGCAGCAGCTTCCACGCGGGGCTGTCATGGTCTTCCCCAACTGGAATGGCGGTTCCTCGCGGGTCATTCCTCCGTCGCACCGTTTAACGCCCGGTCGCTGGGAAAAGCACCACATCTTCCCGCAGGCAGAAGACCTGGCTCGATGGTTCGAAGGGCAGGGCGTGAAAATCCACAGCTACACCATGCCCATTCCTCGTGACGTGCACCGGCGGATTCATGGGCCCCATTGGCAATGGTGGCGCGTGGAACAAAGCATGGCGTGAGTTCCGGGACCGGAACCGGAACGCGAGCGCGGAGGAGATTTTCAAGCACGCGGGGGAGTTGATCCATCGCTTCGAACTCATCGGTGGTCCGATTCAGCCCTATTATTCCCGCCCTGGCGCGTAGGGACCCATGACCCGATTCTTCTGGCTGCGTGAAGACGAAGCGGCAACGGCCGCCTTCAGTGGAAGCTTCAACGCCGCGCACAAGTGGAGTCTGCCCGGCGTGAAGTGCTCCGCCTGTGGCACGACCTGGAGTTCCTGGGGGAACCACTATCCCCTCGTGGACCTGTCGCATCTGCCGGAGCGTGTCGCGTTCGAGAAGGCCCGGCCGGAGCAGTTCACGGAGTTCTCCCGTCTTCGGGAACTGGTACGCCCCTTGGCTCCTCCGGATGCGGAACTGCCGCCTGGCGCGGCCTTCGGGCCATTGGTTGGCGCTGCGTTCGGCGAATTCGGTCCATTCACATGGCAGGGGACTTCGCTATTGCTCGTACGCCGCGATGCGATGGAGCGCCTTCAAGCCGAAGGTGTACGCGGTCTGCTGGGCGGACAAACGGAACTGCGATTCCGCAAGAAGGAGTCACCGGAGTTGCTGGACCTCCAACTGGAGCCACGCGGTCTGCTGCATCCGGATTGCATCCCATCCGACGCATCGCCGCCGTGCCCAACCTGTGGGCGGCACGCCTTTGCTCGACCCAATGACCCCATCCTCGCTGCGGCTTCGCTCCCGGCGGATGTGGACGTGTTCCGGCTCGCGAACTTCGCGACGATGATCATCGGGACCGACCGGTTCGTGGATGCGGTGAGGCGCCTCGGGCTGGAGGGAATCGCCTGCCGGGAACTTCCTACCCGCTGACCTCGACGACACCCAGCGGCAATCCTTGTCCGTTCACCAACGCCTCGAAGCAGTGCGGCCCGGCGTAGTGTTTGCGTGTGGTGAGCTGCGCGAAGGAGACGCGCTTGCTCACCGTCTCCGCCTGCCCCGGGCCAAGCAGCAGCTCGCGCACCTTGAACACCTTGGGCCGCGCCTCGCCGTTCGCCTTCTGGAAATGCACCGCGAGGTCCACCACCAGCGTCTGCTGCTGCTTCGAGCGGTTGGTCACCTCGAAGTGGACCTCCACCGTGTCGCCCAGGGCCGCGCGGCGGGGCAGCTTCGTCACGCGGGCCTCGATGCCCGACGGCGGCCGCGCGCCCACCACCGCCAGCGCCGCGGGCTCTCCGCGCTTGATGGACGAGCGCAGCGCATGGCGCACCAGCCACTCCCGCTCCGGCGTGGCGTTCTTCATCCACGCCGTCGCCACCTGCACCAGCAGGGCGGGGTGGTCCTTGCCGATGTCGTTCAGGTTGTTGGCCACCGAGCGGCGCACGTACAGCGCCGGGTCGTCCTTCAGCCGCTCCAGCAGCGCGAGCACCGGTGTGGGGTCCTTCTGGAACTCGCGCAGCCGTGAGGCCCACGGCAGGCGCGTGCGCGTGCCCTCTGACACGAGCCGCCGGACATGTTCGCTCGGGTCCTCTGTCCACTCGCGCAGGCGGGCCAGCGTCTTCGCGGTGTGCCGCTCCAGGTAGGGCCGGATGGAGAACTCCGCGGTGAAGCGCTGGGTGAGCGCGTGCTGGGCGCGCATGGACGGCTCGAAGTGCTCCAGGCCGTGCTCCGCCACGAAAATCGTGTGCGGCAGATAGAAGAAGGTCGCCATGGCCCCTCCCTCCGTGGCCTCCGTCCGGGGGCCGAGCGAGCGCAGCAACACCTCCACCGCCTCCGGGTAGTCTCGGGGCAGCGCACGGTGCAGCGCGCCAGCGATATGACGCACCCGGTCCATCAACTCATGGCCATCCAGCCCCTTCGCCGCCTCCCGGATGAAGGCGGCACGAGGGAAGGCAGGCGCCGCGGCGTGGAGTGATGCGGCGAGGCGTTCGACAAGCCGCGCGTCGAAGAAAGTCTTGAGGTGGTCCGCCATGGTGCGCGCATCCTGGCATGGGCTCACCGGTGCACCAGCACCATGTGCGTGCCAGGGGGCCGCGGTGGGCAGGCGGCTGGGCAACGGTGGACTGGGCAGCCCGGGGTGGCTCTGCTAGGCCCTGGGCCCGTGGCGACGCGAACGGGCCAGCATTGGAGTCAGGACACGCGCAGCAGGCCCGTGGTGACGGAGCCCCGCTCCTTGCGCGAACAGCTCGCCGAGGTGCCGGATTCGCTCGCGCTGCTTGAAGGGTTGTTCACTCATTCGCCGGTGCCCTACGCCGTCTTCACCTCGGACGGACACTGTCTGCTCACCAACCCCGCCTTCCTGGCGATGTTTGGCGCGGCGCCGCCGCCCGAGTACAGCCTCTTCAAGGACGAACTGCTCGCGCAGCTGGGCTACGCGAAGTTGCTTCAGCGGGCCGTGTCGGGCGAGCGCGTCCAGACGCCGGTGTTCTGGTACGACGTGAAGGAGTTGGAGCACGTCCGCGCGCCCACCGAGGCGCGGCGCATCGCCATCTCCTGCACCGGCTTCCCCCTGGTCTCCGCCAGCGGCGGCGTCACGCACCTCGCCGTGGCCTACAAGGACATGACGGCGGAGCTGGCGGCCCGTGAGGCGGCGCAGGTGGAGCGGCGCAACCTGCTTCAGGTCTTCACCCAGGCGCCGGTGGCCATCAGCGTGCTGCGCGGCTACGAGCTGCGCTACGAGTTCGCCAACCCGCTGCTCCAGAAGCTCATGGGCGGACGCGAGCTGAACGGGCGCACCCAGGAGGAGGCCATTCCGGATTTGTCCCCGGAGCTGCTGAGCCTCCACCGGGGCGTGCTGGAGACGGGCGAGCGCGCCATCGCGCGGGAGTACCCCGTCACCATCGACTACGAGGGTGCCGGCCGCGTCGAGACCAGGTTCTGGAACATCATCTTCGAGCCCCTGCGCGACGAGCGCGGCCTCGTGGACGGCCTGGTGACGTTGGCCTTCGACGTCACCGAGCAGGTGCTCGCGCGCCAGGCCGTGGAGAGCCAGCAGAAGTGGCTGGAGGCCGTGCTCGACCTGATGCCCATGCCGGTGGTGATGGCGGACCCGGCCAGTGGCGACCTCAACTTCTCCAACGCCGCGGCGGACCGGCTCTACGGCCTGCACATCCCCAAGGACGTGCCCGCCACCGCGTATGGCGAGCACTTCCACGTCACGGACCTGGAGGGCCGCCGGCTGAGCGTGGATGACCTCCCCTCCAATCGCGCGGCCCGGGGCGAGCGGCTGGACGGGCTGGAGGTCCACTGGCACACGCCCGCGGGCCAGTACGCCCTCAGCATCTCGTCGGAGACGCTGCCCGCCATGCACGGCCATCCGTCCGTGGTGGTGATTCCCTTCCTGGACATCACCCGTCTGAAGACGGTGGAGCAGCACCTCCAGGAGGCCGTGCGTGCCCGTGACGAGTTCCTGTCCGTGGCCAGCCACGAGCTCAAGACGCCGCTGACGTCACTGGGGCTGCGGCTCCAGTCCTTCGTGCGCGCCATCCACGCGGACCCGGAGTCCGCGCTGGCCCAGCGTCACGGGCGCGAGGTGGAGGCCATGCGCCGGCAGGTGACGCGCCTGGCCGAGCTGGTGGACGGTCTGCTCGACGTGTCGCGCATCAGCACCGGCCGGTTGAAGCTCCAGTTCGAGCCGGTGGACCTGCCCTCGCTCGTGCGCGAGGTGGCCGCGCGTTTCGAGCTGGAGGCCGCGCGCGCCGGCTGCGAGCTGCGCGTCACGTGGGCGGAAGGGCTCGAGGGGGCGTGGGACCGGCTGCGGCTGGAGCAGGTGGTCTCCAACCTGCTGGCCAACGCGCTCAAGTACGGCGCGGGCGCGCCCGTGCACATCGACGTGGCGCCGGGGGGCATGGGCGCCCGGCTGTGCGTGAAGGACCGGGGCATCGGCATCGACCCGGAGGCCCACGCGCGCATCTTCCAGAAGTTCGAGCGCGCCGTGTCCGAGCGGAACTACGGCGGCATGGGCCTGGGGCTGTACGTGACGCGCACGCTGGTGGAGGCCCTGGGCGGCACCATCCAGGTGGACAGCCGGCCCGGCGAGGGCGCCACCTTCGTGGTGGAGCTGCCGCTCCAGCCCACGAGATAGGTCCCCCGCCGGAGGGCGGAGAGGTTATACGGAGGGGGCCGTGCGCCTCCTCGCGCTTCACGTCCACGACTTCCGGAACCTCCCCCAGGTCCAGCTCACGCCCAGTGCCCACGCCACCATCGCGGTGGGGCAGAACGGGCAGGGCAAGACGAACCTGCTGGAGGCCCTCTACTTCCTGGCCACGCTCAAGCCGCTGCGCGCGGGGCGCCTGTCGGAGCTGGTGCGCTGGGGCTCGCAGGGCGCGCGGGTGACGGGGCGCTTCCTCCTCAAGGGCGCCGAGCGTGAAATCGCCGTGGAGGTGGGCGGCGGCACGCGGCAGGCCTTCGTGGATGGGAAGAAGGCCTCCAGCCTGGAGGACTACTTCGGCGGCGTGTCCGTGGTGGCCTTCACGCCGGATGACCTGGAGGTGGTGAAGGGCGGTCCGGACTCACGGCGCGGCTTCCTGGACCGGGCGGTGTTCAACCGCTTCCCCGCCTTCCTGCGCGAGAGCCGCGAGTACGCGCGGGCCTTGAAGAACCGCAACCGCCTGCTGCGTGAAGGGCACGCCGTGGACGCGGCGTACCTGGAGGCCTACGACGAGACGCTGGCGAAGGCTGGCGCGCGCATCTATTCGCGGCGGCGTGCGCTGATGGCGGAGCTGGCGCCCAGGGCGCAGGCGACCTTCGCCTCCATTGGCCGCACGGTGGACCCGGCCGTGTACAACTACCGCCCCGCGCATCTGGAGGGCGACTTCGCCGACGCGGACGAAACGGCGCTGGCGGCCATGCTGCGGGAGAGCCTCTCCGCGCGCCTGCGGCGGGACATGGAGCGGGGCTTCACCTCGGTGGGGCCGCACTCGGACGACGTCTCGGTGACGCTGGGAGGCCGCAGCGCGCGGGCCTACGCGAGCCAGGGACAGCAGCGGGCGCTGGTGCTCGGCTGGAAGATCGCCGAAATCGAGAACCTGGAGGCCGCGATGGGCTTCCTGCCGCTGCTGCTGCTGGACGACGTGTCGAGCGAGCTGGACCCCGAGCGCAACGCCTATCTCATGGGCTACCTGGCCCAGAGCGGCGCGCAGGTGGTGCTCACCACCACGGACGGCTCGCTGGTGCGGGGCGCGGCGGCGGACGACACGCTCTGGCTCGACGTGCACGGCGGGCAGGTGGCGGTGCGCGCGGACGCCGAGCCGCCTCCCGCCAGCTGAAGTCACGGCGTCACGCGCCGACGGTGCCAGGGCCAGTGGACGTGGAAGCGCCGCTCCGCGTGGTGCGGCACGTCGCCCGGCGCCACGTTCTTGAAGAAGGGGAAGCGGTACTCCGCCCAGAGCACGCCGTACGCCACGGCGAAGAGGAAGGTGGCCAGTGGCAGCCACCACGACGTGCCCACGGCGAGTGCGATGACGGTGAGCAGCAGCAGCGCGACGCCCATGCCCAGCGACACCTCGCGCAGCCGCTTGGACTCGCTGAAGGCCAGCCCCATGGACACCACCGACAGGAGCAGCACGGAGACAGCCAGCCAGTAGCTGTGCCGTGTGTACAGGTTGGCGATTCCCAGCAGGAAGAGGCCGAGGCCGAATATCGCGAGTCCGCCGTCCATGGGGTCCTCCTTGTCCGTGTGTCGAGCGTGGGGCACTGCTGTCCGAGCCGGGCGGCTTGCGTGCGTCGGGACAAAGCTGGGGCCGCGCGGCGTGGCCGGGGACTGCCCGCGGATGGACGCTCGCGCAGACTGGTTGGTGCCGTGACGGACAACCGGCGCATCTCGGGTGGCGGGAATGTGACGTGCCAGGATGGATTCAGAGGTGTGACAGTGGACGTTTGGCCCCCACCGCACGACATGGAATTCCTTGCAGGTGCGCGACTTGTGACGCATGACTTGGTCGCAGGGCCGGAAGAGAGCCACGAAGAACGGTGCCATGCCGCGGATGACGTTGCTGTGCCTGCTGGTGGTCATGCCCCTGACGGGCTGTCACCGGACGACGTTCGAGGATTCCGTCCTCACCAAGCCCGCCGTGCGCTACCGCATTGGCAAGCTCCCCGCGTACTGGGAGCAGGTGCGGCTGGAGGACAACGACCTCGCCTTCGCCGAGGAGGGCACCGGTCGCGCGCTCTCCGTCAACGCCACGTGCAAGGGGCATGATGACCCGTCGCTCCAGGTGCTCACCAGGCACCTGCTGGCGGGCTTCACGGACCGACAGGAAATCGCTGAACAGCGCATCCCCATGGATGGGCGCGAGGCCCTGCGCAGCCGCCACCTGGCGAAGATGGACGGCGTGCCCGTTCAACTGGAGTTGGTGGTGCTGAAGAAGGACAACTGCGTGTTCGACTTCACCTACGTGGCGCCGCCGGGGCTCGCGGAAGCGCGCATGGCGGACTTCGACGCGCTGCTGGCCGGCTTCGAATCGGAGCGCAAGGAATGACGACGCGGCAGCCCGAGGTGGACGCGGCGGCGGCTTCCGGGCCTCCAGGCCTCATGGACCGCGCGAAGGAGCGCCTGGAGTCACTGGGCGCCCTGTCGCGGATGACGGGGCAGGTGTTCAGCCGCGCGGTGCGTCCGCCGCATGACTGGCGCGGGCTCGTGTACCACACGGAGTCGCTGGGTGTGCGCTCGCTGCCCATCGCCCTGCTTACTGCGATGTTCGCGGGGCTCGTCATCTCGCTGCAGTTCGGCTACTTCCTGTCGCGCTTCGGCGTGCAGTACACCGTGGGCCGCGTGGTCATCCTCACGCTGTTCCGCGAGCTGGCGCCGGTGCTCACCGCGCTCACCGTGGGCGCGCGCATCGGCAGCGGCATCGCCGCGGAGCTGGGCGCCATGACGGTGACGGAGCAGGTGGACGCCATCCGCGCGCTGGGCGCGGACCCGCTGCGCAAGCTGGTGGTGCCTCGCGTGCTGGCGTGCCTGATTGTGATGCCGGTGCTCACCGTGTTCGCGGACGTCGTGGGCCTGGTGGCGGGCGCGCTGGTGGTGAACTTCCAGTACGCGATTACGCTCAACCTCTTCTTCCAGGGCGCGCTGGACGCGGTGCTGATGCCGGACTTCGCCTCCGGCGTGTTCAAGGGCGCGGTGTTCGGGCTCATCATCGGCCTGGTGGGCTGCTTCCGCGGGCTCACCGTGGAGGGCGGCACGGAGGGCGTGGGCCGCGCCACCACGCAGACGGTGGCGACCACGTCCGTCTCCGTGTGCCTGGCCGACTTCTTCATCACCCAGCTCACGCTGAGCCTGTGACGCGCCATGCGCTCCTCGTCCCAGACGACTTCTGAGTTCGCGTTCCAGCGCCCCCGGCCAGGGGAGCAGCTCATCTATTTCGAGCACCTGACCAAGGCGTTCGGCGCCAAGCGCGTCTATGACGACATGGACCTGGACGTGCGCGCGGGGGAGACGCTGGTGGTGATGGGCGGCTCGGGCACGGGAAAGAGCGTGCTGCTCAAGTGCCTCATTGGGCTGCTGACGCCGGACACCGGACGCATCCTCTTCCAGGGGCACGACCTGGCGCGCTTCACGGAGGAGGCCTTCATGCCGGTGCGCCGGCACGTGGCCATGGTGTTCCAGGGCGCGGCGCTCTTCGACTCGCTGAACGTCGGGGAGAACGTGGCGTACCCGTTGCGCGAGCACTTCCCGGACATGCCGGCGGACGAGGTCCGTGCCCGCGTGGCGGAGAAGCTGGCGCTGGTGGACCTGCCCAACACCGAGCGGCTGATGCCCTCCGACTTGTCGGGCGGCATGCGCAAGCGGGTGGGGCTGGCGCGGGCCATCGCCACGGAGCCGGAGGTCATCCTCTGGGACGAGCCCACCACGGGCCTGGACCCTGTCACCACGCAGTCCATCAACGTGTTGATCAACTCGATGAAGACGCGGCTTGGGTGTACCTCCATCGTCGTGACCCACGACATGGTGAGCGCGTTCACCGTGGGAGACCGCATCGCCATGTTGGCCAATCGGAGAATCGTGCAGGTGGGCACGCCGCGGGAGATGCTGCGCTCCACCGTGCCGGAGGTGCGGGCCTTCCTGGACGCGCGCCGCGTGGAGCTCTATCCCGGAGGGACGCCATGAGCCTGTTCTCTCCCGCGGGGACGGAGCGTCGTCAGGCCTTTCGCGCCGGGCTCTTCGTCGCCATGGGTCTGGCGGTCGCCAGCGTGGTCGTCATGGTCATCGGGCAGCAGTCGCGCCTGTTCGAGCGCAAGACGACGTATCGCGCGTACTTCACCAACGTGCAGGGCCTCAGTGATGAGTCTCCCGTCTGGCTCGGAGGCCTCAACGTGGGGCGGGTGACGGGCATCGTCTTCTCGCCCGACCCAAAGGACCCGCGGCTGGAGGTCCAGTTCCAGGTGTCGTCGCGCTACACGGACCGCGTGCGGGAGGACTCGGTGGCGCAGTTGTCCAGCATGGGTGTGCTGGGTGACAAGGCGGTGGACATCTCCCTGGGCAGCCCCACGTCACCGCCGGTGGAGGCGGGCGGGGTGCTCAAGTCGTCCACGAGCGGTGACTTGTCCGCGCTGCTCAACGGGGCGTCGCAGGTGATGGAGAACTCGGTGGCCATCAGCAAGTCGCTGCGGGCGGCGGTGGAGACGTACGCCAACCCGGAGATGGCCAGTGACGTGACGCGCGGCATGGCGGCGCTGCGGGCGCTGCTGGAAGAGGTGGAGAAGGGCGAGGGCGTGCTGCACGCGCTCATCTACGACAAGCAGGCCGGGCGCGAGGTGCGGGGCCTGCTGGCCAACGCGTCCAACGCGGCGGCGCGGGTGGATGGCGCGGTGGGTGAACTGGAAGGGATTCTGCGCGAGGTGCGCACGGGTGACGGCACGGCGCATGCGCTCGTCTACGGCCAGGATGGCGCGAAGGCGCTGACGGAGCTGGGGGCGGCGGCCGGGCAGCTGGCGGGGCTCATCGAGGATGCGAAGAAGAGTCCCAACGGAGCGGTGCACCAGCTGGTGTACGGCGACGCCAGTGGCATGTTCGCGGACCTGGGCAGCGCGGCGGCGGACCTGAAGAAGATTACGGCGACCGTGGCGAAGGGAGACGGCACCGTGGGCGGGCTCATCAGCGACCCGACGGTGTACGAGGACCTGCGGGAGGTGATTGGCAACGTGAAGCGCAATCGCATCCTCCGCGCGCTGGTGCGCTTCTCCTTGAGCAACCGGCAGGACTTGGACCAGGTGGGCAAGGTGGAGGGCGTGGAGCCGCGTTCCGAAGCGCCCGCCGCGGCTCCGGCGGAGACGGCTCCCTCGGCGCATGGGGAGCCTGCGGCCCAGCCCTAGCCTGGGTGGCATTGCCAGGCATTATGGCTGCTCCTGGCTTTCGTGCTTCCGAGGCACTAAGACGGCGACCCTCCAACGCGCCGCTGCCGGAGCGCGCGAGGAGGCCCCGTCGCGATGAGCTCATCCGCCGTCTCCACTCCTGTGGCTTCCGCGCCCGCGCGCTCCACGTCTCGCATCTGGGCGGGACGGGTGCTGCTCTTCGTGGGCTTCTTCGCGGCACTGGCGGCGTTCCCCGTCTACACGCCCTTCGACTCCAAGCTGACGCTCCCCACCACGCTGTCACTGCTGCGTGAAGGGAACCTCGACCTGGACGAATACGCCCCCACCTTCGAGTCGTACCGCCACGGCCTCTACGAGCGCGACGGTCACCTCTACAACTACTTCCCCGTGGGGCCATCCCTGGCCGCCGTGCCCATGGTGGTGCTGGTGGATGGCTTCGTGCGCCTCGCCACGCCCGTGGGCAATCTGCACCCGGCCCTGGCCAAGCCCCTGGCGCACTGGCGCCACATCTACGACGCCACCGGCGGCGTGGACCTGGATGCGTGGAACGGCCCGCAGCGCCTCTTCGCCTCCGCGCTGACCGCGCTCGCTGGCGTCGTCATGTTCGTGCTGGGCACCGCGCTGCACCTGTCCCGCAAGCGCGCGCTGCTGCTCGCCGCCGTCTTCGTCTTCTGCACGCCATTGCTCTCCACCGCCAGCCGCGCCCTGTGGCAGCACGGCCCTTCGCTGCTGTGCCTCACCCTGGTGCTCCTCTGCCTCGTCCGCGCGCGCGAAGCTCCGCGTCACGTGGCCTGGGCGGGCATCCCCCTGGCGCTCGCCTACGTCATGCGGCCCACCAACAGCCTCTCCGTGCTGGTGCTGTCGCTCTACGTGCTGTGGACCTATCCGCGTCAGGCCTGGAAGTTCTTCGCGGGCGCGCTCGCAGTGGCCATTCCGTGGGTGACGGTGAACCTCATCCACTACGGCTCCGTGCTGGCGCCCTATTACGAACCGCAGCGGCTGGAGCTGTCCGCCTCTCGCGTGGCCGAGGCCCTGGCCGGTAACCTCGTGTCCCCCGCGCGCGGGCTGCTCGTGTTCACCCCTGTGCTCCTCATGAGTGCCTGGGGCCTGTGGATGGACCTGCGCGCCCGGACCTTCACCCGGCTGCATGCCGTGCTGGTCGCGGTGGTCGCGCTGCACTGGGCCGCCATCTCCACCTTTCCGCACTGGTGGGCAGGGCACTCGTATGGCCCGCGCTTCTTCTCGGACATGGTGCCCTACCTCGTCTTCTTCCTCGTCCCCGTGGTGCGCGCGCTCCAGTGGAAAGGCCCCGAGGCCCGGCGCGGCCTGACGGCCACCTTCGCGGTGCTGGCCGTGCTGAGCCTGGTCCTCCATGTCCACGGCGCCAGCTCGCGCGCGGTGTACCGGTGGAACAGCCTCCCGCTCGACGTGGATGAACACCCGGAGCGGCTCTGGGATTGGTCCGACCCGCAGTTCCTCGGCCGGCGCTGAGCTATCCGCCGCGTGCGTGCCGCGCCAGCGCGTGCGTCAGGTGACCCGCCACGTCCGTGCCGCCGCGCGCATCGAAGCCCAGGAACATCGCCGAGCCGTTCAGCTCCAGGATGCGCGGCGCTCCGTCCGCGTCACGCTTCAAGTCCATCCCCGTCCATCGCAGGCCCAGCACCTCGCACGCCTTCACGCAGCCGTGAGCCACCTCGGGCGGCAGCGTCACCTGCTCGATGCGCTCCTCGTGCTGCCGGAAGTCGAGCGACGGCGAGATGACGCGCAGGCTCGCGATGACGGCGCCGTCCAGCACGTACACGCGCAGGTTCTCGCCCGGCAGCAGCTCCTGGAAGGTGACGGGCGCGGCGGATAGCGCCGCGAGGCGTTCGTCCGTGAGGTCTGCTTCACTCAACTCCCGCGTCGCCGCGCCGCCTACGACGGGCTTGTAGACCCCGCGTCCTTCCCTCGCGAAGCGGCGCACTGCCTCCGCGTCATTCGTCCACAGCGTCCGGGGCACGGGAAGTCCCGCGGCCTGGAGCGCGGCGAGCTGCGCGGGCTTGTGCATGCTCCAGTCCGAAGAGGGCGGGTTGTAGAGCGGCACGCCCAGTCGCTCCCAGCGGCCCAGCAGTCCCAGGAGCAGCGCGCTCTTCTCGCGGAACGCGGTGAGCGTGGTGCGCCAGTCCGCGTCCAGGGCCTCCTGGGCATCCACCCCGAAGGCCAGCGGGTGCGCATGCAAGCCGCGCAGGTACACGGCGGCCGGCCGCCCCACCTCACGTCCGTCCGCGACGATGCCGTCCAGCGACTCCGTGAGCGACAGCCGCGTCTCCTCGGGGAAGGCCCGTGTGTCCACCACCACCGTGTCCACATCCTCGGCGCGAAGCCGGCGCGCCACCTCCTGAACATGGGCGTCGTCTCGCGCACCCAGCAGCACCACCGTGCCTGTCCGTGTCACGGGCATCCTCAGCGTTGGAGGTCACCGCCGTCGCCGGTCTCCTCACCTACCTGCATCGTGGTCACCTGCGCTTCCTTCTCGGGCTGTGGTTCGGGGGACGCGGGCGCCCAGTCCCGGATGAACAGCTCGCGCGGCGGTTTCGGCGGAGAAGTCTTTGGCATGGTGTCTCCAAGATGCGGATGGGCCCGGCGCCGCACCAGTGCCGGCCATGGAGCGCCGCGTCACCCAGGCTGGGCGGGCCACTTCGTCCACCGCTCCACGCTGCACCCACGCCAGCGCCTGCCCCGGCCGAGGCGCCTGTTCGTTTCCGGTGACTTCCACCGCGCGCCTGGGCTCCAATCCGCTTCATGAAAGCTCTTGCCCTGCGTGAGGACCGCTTCCTCGATGTGCTCCGGCGGCTCATCGCCCTGACTCCGAAGCTGCAGAACAACCCTGGCGCGGGGCTGGTGCCCGAGGAGCGGCTGGCCGCGCAGGTGGTGCTGGACACCCTGGCGCCGCACATCGAGAGCGGCTTCATCCAGGCGGAGTCCGTGGCGGGCCCGGGCCAGGCGTCGCGTCCCTGCCTGGTGCTTACTGTTCCGGGCGAGGGGGACGGCGCCATCGGCTTCGTCGGCGCGCACTTCGACGTGGTCCCCGCGGACCAGAAGGCGGAGGGCTGGGAGCGCAGCCCCTTCGAGCTGTGGGAGGGCCCCGGCGGCGTGCTCTACGGGCGCGGCGTCACCGACTGTCTGGGGCACGTCGCCGTGCTCACCGACCTGCTGGCTCAGCTGGCCGAGCGCAAGGTGCGCCCCAGCCGCACGCTGAAGGTGGTGCTCATCTCCAACGAGGAGTCCTCGGAGCTGCCGGGCCTGGGCCTCAACTACGTGGCCGAGCAGGGGATGCTCAAGCCGCTGGACGGCCAGCCGGTGTACTGGCTGGACAGCGCCAACTTCGGCCCCACGCTGGGCACGGCGGGCGTGTCGCTGTGGGAGCTGAAGGTGACGGGCGTGGGCGGCCACTCCGGCATGCCGCAGAACTGCGTCAACGCGCTGGAGCTGGGCATGGCCGCGTCGTTGGAGCTGGCGCGCTT
Organism: Myxococcus xanthus; assembly: GCF_006402735.1. Taxonomy (NCBI): domain Bacteria; kingdom Pseudomonadati; phylum Myxococcota; class Myxococcia; order Myxococcales; family Myxococcaceae; genus Myxococcus; species Myxococcus xanthus. The sequence goes on from NZ_CP017174.1 coordinate 299,425, forward strand.
CTTCCACGAGCGCTTCCCGCCCACGGAGGACGAGAAGCGCTGGGGCTTCCTGTCGTCCTCCAGTCTCAAGGCCACCGTGGTGGAGGCGCCCAACACCAAGGAGACGAAGGTGCCCGCCGACGTCGTCTTGCGCGGCGACATCCGCCTCACGCCCTTCTACGACCTGGCGGAGGTGCAGAAGTCGGTGACGGACTTCATGGCGGAGCTCGACGCCCGGCTGGCGCGCGACGACGCCCCCGCGCACTTCCCGCGCACGCGCACGGCGGGCGGCAAGCGTGGTGAGCTGGCGTTCCGCTTCCAGGGGGAGGGGACCGAGGGCATCGCCTGCCGGCTGGACTCAGAGGGCCTGCGCGCCCTGAAGGAGGCCATGCAGGTGGTGCGCGGTGTGTCGGCCACGCCCTTCTCGCTCACCGGCTCGCTGCCGCTCGTGAGGGACCTGCAACGACAGGGCTGCGACGTGCAGATTACGGGCTTCGGGGACATGCAGTACTACCACGCCCCCAATGAGCAAGCCCGGCTGGAGGACTTCCGGCAGGGCTTCGCGATTCTCCGCGAGCTGCTCGTCCGCCTCTGAGGCGGGGCGCGTCCGGTGGCGTGCTGTTCGGAAATGTCCCGACATTTCCGAACAGCGCGCACCGGACACTCGCCCGGAGCACATGTGCGTGGACAGCGCGGCCGGGGACCGCCACAGTCGGTCCGGGCCGCGGGCACCTCCGCTCGCGGCGGCTGCGCGAGAGGAGTGGTGACGCCGTGAGAGACTTGCTGATGATTCCAGGGCCGGTGGAGTTCGAGCCCGAGGTGCTCCAGGCGCTGGGCGCTCCCACCCTCAGCCACACGGACCCCGCTTTCATCGCCGTCTTCGGCCGGGCCCTGAAGCGGCTTCGGGAGGTGAGTCTGGCGCCCTCCGCGCAGCCCTTCGTGGTGTCCGGCTCCGGCACGCTGGCCATGGAGCTGGCGGTGGCCAACCTGGTGGAGCCCGGGGACGCGGCCCTGGTGGTGAACACCGGCTATTTCAGCGACCGGATGGCGAAGATTCTGGAGCGCCACGGCGCCCAGGTGACGCACGTGCGTGCCCCGCCGGGAGACGTGCCCTCCCTGGACGAGGTGGAGACGCACCTGTCGAAGGGTGGCTTCAAGGTGCTGTCCGTCACCCATGTGGACACGTCCACGGGCGTGCTCGCACCCGCGGAGGCGCTGGTGCGGGCCGCGCGCAAGCACGGCGTGCTGTCGGTGGTGGATGGTGTGTGCGCCACCGCGGCGGAGACCTTCCGCCAGGATGCGTGGGAGGCGGACGTGTACCTCACGGCCAGCCAGAAGGCGGTGGGGGTTCCTCCCGGCCTGGCGCTGCTCACCGTGGGCCCGCGGGCCATGGAGGCCTGGCGCAAGCGCAAGACGCCGGTGGCCAGCGTCTACGCGGACTTCGCGGAGTGGTTGCCCATCATGGAGGCGTACGAAGCGGGCAAGCCGGCCTACTTCGCCACCCCGCCAGTGAACCTGGTGGCCGCGCTGGACGTGAGCCTGGGACAGATTCTGGCCGAGGGCATGGACGCCCGCTTCGCCCGGCACCAGCGGATGGCGCGGGCCTTCCGCGCGGCGTGGAAGGCCATGGGCCTGCGCCTGTTGCCCACCTCCGACGCCGTGGCCGCCAACACACTGAGCGCCGTGTACTACCCGGACGGCGTGGACGCGGCGCTGGTGGGCGGGGTGAAGGGGCAGGGCGTCGTCGTCGCCGGCGGCCTCCACCCGGACCTCAAGACGCGCTACTTCCGCGTGGGCCACATGAACCGCGTGGGGCCCGCGGACGTCCTCTCCACGGTGGGCGCCCTGGAGCGCGCGCTCATCGCCGCCGGTCATCGCTCGGAGCCCGGCGCCGCCGTGGCCGCCGCCCAGACGTCCCTCATCGCGGGCTGAGCCTGGCCTGGGGGCATCCGCCCCTATTCGTTGGCTGGCGGATGCTCCTCTCGGCCCGCGGGGCGAACCGGGTTTGATTCGACAGTACCGGAAAAATATGCGACTGTTGGCTTCCCGGAAGTGGGGGGAATCATGTGAGCCCGGAAGCATCCGCGAAGTGAGGTGGCGGTGTGTTCCCCGGGCGCCCTGGAAGGGTCCCTCGGGGAGATGACCATGTACGCGGGTTACGAATCGAGCGCGGGTGGTGGCGCGGCCTGGGAGCTGGAGTTGCGGCGTCTGGCGGCCACCGACGACGACATGGCGCGTGGGATGTTCTTCCAGGGCACGCTGGACGTCGTGGGTTTCCTGGGAGGCGAAGGCGCCGTGGCCCGCTGCAAGGGTGTGGCCGGCATCTGGGAAATCAACCTCCTCCACATGTACCCCATCACCCGGTTCCTCCGGATGTCATCCACGGCGGCGCGGCTGTTGGCCCCGCAGTTGGACGGCTTCGAGGGCGTGCTGCGGCGCATGGGAACGCAGGCCACAGTGGACTTCGTGGCGTCCGTCTTCGGACGGGAGTTGATGCGAACGGCCAGCGGCAAGCCGCGGCTGCTGTTGCAGTCGCTGGGAGAGGCCTACCTCGCCGCGGTGACCTACGGCGAGCGCTACCCCCTGTGGACCGGGGAGACGAGCGCCCGCTTCATCATGCGGCGTGACTTCATGCCCGCCGCCTACCACGAGGGCGTGCTGCACGGCGTGCTGGAGGCGGTGGGCGCGCGTGAGGTCCGGGTCCACGGTCGCCAGGTGGGGCTGCTCGACAGCGAATACGAGCTGTCCTGGAAGTAGGCGTGGCGGCGAGCCCCCGGCGTGCTGGCGGGGGGGAAAGGCGGGGCCCCACGGTCCGTGCGCATGAATGCTGGGCGCGGTGCTGGCGTGGCTGGGCAGACGCCAGGTCGTCACGCTCGCCGGCGAATCCGAGGCCTTGTTGGAGCGGGCGCGGGCCCAGGCGGATGCGCCGCGGGCGAGCGAGGCCCGGCTGGAGGCCCGGGTGGTCCAGCGCACGCAGGAGCTGACGCTGGCCAACCAGGAGTTGGAGTCGTTCAGCGACTCGGTGTCCCACGACCTGCGTGCGCCCCTGCGCGCCGTGGACGGCTTCAGCCTGGCCCTGCAGGAGGAGGATGGGGCGCGCCTGTCCGAGGAAGGCCACGAGCACCTGCGGCGGCTGCGCGCGGCGGTTGTTCGCATGGGGCAGCTCATCGATGACCTGCTGCGGCTGTCGCGCATCTCCCGCATCGAGCCGCGCCATGCGCCCGTGGACCTGAGCGCGCTGGCCAGCGTGGTCGCCGGGAGCTGACGCGCCCCGAGCCGGGCCGCGACACGGCGTTCGACATCGCCCCGGGGATGACGGCGCGGGGAGACGCTCGTTTGCTCCGTGTGGTCCTGGATAACCTGCTCGGCACTGCCTGGACGTTCACCAGCCAGCGCTCGGGAGGGCGCATCGTGTTTTCGCCACGTCGAGCGAGAACCCTTCCCGTTACTGTGTCCGGGACACCGGCGTGGGATTCGACATGGCGTACGCGGGCAAGCTCATTACTCCCTTCCATCGGCTGCACCGGGCAGGGGAATTCCCTGGCACGGGCATCGGGCTGGCGACCGTCCAGCGCATCATCCACCGCCATGGGGGAGACATCTCCGCGGAGGCAGTGCCAGGCGAAGGGGCCATGTTCTGCTTCACCCTGGAGGCGTCCCATCCATGAGCGGCGAGCGGCCCATCCTGCTGGTGGAGGACAACCCGGACGACGTGGACCTCGCGCTGCGCGCCTTCAAGCGGGCCGGCGTCACACGGCGGGTGGACGTGGTGGAGGCGCTCGACGACCTGTTCTTCCAGGGCCCCTACGCGGCCCGCGCCGGCCAGCCAGCCGCCTCCCGCGATGGTGTTGCTGGATGTCCAGTTGCCCCGGCTGGACGGCCATGAGGTGCTGCGCCGCATCCGCGCGGACGCGCGCACGCGGATGCTGTCGGTGGTCATCCTCTCCTCGTCGGCGGAGGAGGTTGACGTGGTGCGCAGCTACGGCGGCGGGGCCAACAGCTACGTGCGCAAGCCGGTGCGCTACACGGAGTTCGTGGAGGCAGCGCGACAGCTGGGCCGGTACTGGCTGGTGCTGGACCACGGCGCACCGGTGGGCCCCTTCCCGGGAGCCCCGGGATGACACCGCTGCGGGTGCTGGTGGTGGATGTGATGGCACAGCCGGTGCCCCTCACCTCCAGCCCGGAGCACCAGCGGGCGCTGGACGCGCTGGGGCTTCGTTCGGTGCTGCACGTGCCGCTGCAGGGCCGCGCGGGGGTGATGGGGGGCTGTCGCTGCTCACCCAGGAGACTCGCACGTTGGGGCCGGTGGACCTGGCGCTGGCGCAGGAGCTGGCGCGCCGCGCGGGCCACATGGGCCGTGTTCAGGTGGATGACAGAGGGATTGGAATTTCAGAGGACCGGGTGAAGCACTTCCTCGAACGCTTCGGACGGGCGGTAAGCTCGCGCTCCCATGGGGGCCGGGCCTGGGCCGGGCCGCGCGAAGGGGGTGGCGCGCGTTTCACCCTGGATTTGCCATTGGAGAAGGAGAGGCGTGAGTGAGCCGGCCGTTGCTGGTGGTGGATGACGACGCGGACCTGCGCGAAGCCCTGGAGGAAGTGCTTCGTGACGCGGGCTACACGGTGCTGGGGGCCAGCAATGGCAAGCATGCCCTGGAGGTGCTGGGCGCGGCCACGGAGCTGCCGGGGCTCGTCCTGCTGGACATGATGATGCCCGTCATGGACGGAGGCGGGTTCGCGCGGGCCATGCGTCAAGTGTCAGCCTGGCGTGATATCCCGGTGCTCGTCTTCTCCGCGTCAGCGAATGCTCGCCAGGTCGCGGATGAGATTGGCGCTTGCGGTCACCTGCGCAAACCCGTGGACGTGGAGACACTGCTGGACGCCGTCAGCCGCCATCTGACGATGTGAAGCAGGCAGGCGGGTCCCGGTTGACGCCCTGCGTTCCCTCCGGTTGACGCCTCGAAATCAGGTTGGTAAGTGCCAGCTTAACACTTCATGTGGAGGGCCGGATGCACACCAACGCACTCGCGCTGCTGATCTTGCAGCTCATCGTCATCATTGGCTTGTCGCGGCTCATTGGCCGCGGCGCGCGATGGTTGGGACAGCCGTTGGTCATCGCGGAAGTGGTGGCCGGTATCGTCCTGGGGCCGTCGCTGCTGGGCTGGCTGGCGCCGGACGTGATGAACGGGCTGTTCCCGGCCTCGTCCATGCCGGTGCTGACGATGCTCAGCCAGGTGGGCCTGGTGCTGTTCATGTTCCTCATCGGCCTGGAGTTGGACCCCCAGCTGCTCAAGGGCCGGGGGCACGCGTCGGTGGCCATCAGCCACTCCAGCATCATCGTCCCCTTCGCGCTGGGCGCGGGCGCGGGCGCGCTGTGGCTCTACAAGAGCCTGTCGTCGCCAGAGGTGCCCTTCTCGTCGTTCGTGCTCTTCATGGGCGTGGCGATGAGCATCACCGCCTTCCCGGTGCTGGCGCGCATCCTCACTGAGCGGGGGTTGCTCCAGTCGAAGGTGGGCACGGTGGCCATCGCCTGCGCGGCGGTGGATGACGTCACCGCGTGGTGCCTGCTGGCCTTCGTCGTCTCCATCGTCCGCGCGTCCAGCCTGGCGCAGGCGGCGCTCACCACGGTGATGGCGCTGGGCTACATCGCGTTCATGCTGATGGTGGTGAGGCCTTTCCTCGCGCGCCTGGGTGCGCGGGTGGCCAGCCGCGAGGGCCTCACCCAGAACGTGGTGGCGGGCACGCTGGTGCTGCTGCTGGCGTCCGCGGGCGTGACGGAGCTCATCGGCATCCACGCGCTGTTCGGCGCCTTCCTCTTCGGCGCGGTGATTCCGAAGGAGGGCCGGCTGGCGGAGGCGCTGGCGGAGCGGCTGGAGGACGTGGCGGTGGTGTTGCTGCTGCCCGTCTTCTTCGCCTTCAGCGGCCTGCGCACGCAGATTGGCCTGCTGAACACCGCGGAGGACTGGGTGACGTGCGGCGTCATCATCGTGCTGGCCTGCCTGGGCAAGTTCGGCGGCAGCGCGGTGGCGGCGCGGATGACGGGGCTGCGGTGGCGCGAGGCGAGCGCCATCGGCATCCTGATGAACACGCGCGGGTTGATGGAGCTCATCGTCCTCAACATCGGCCTGGACCTGGGCGTCATCTCACCCCAGCTCTTCACCATGATGGTGCTGATGGCGCTGGTGACGACGTTCATCACCACGCCGCTGCTGAAGTGGATCTACCCGCTGGAGGAGATTGCCCGCGAGCGTGTGGTGTTGCCGCTGCCAGTGGAGCCGGGCCCACCGCCCTACAGCGTGCTGATGTGCGTGTCCCACGGGCAGGCGGGGCCGGGCATGGCCACCCTGGCGCGCTCATTGACGGGACGTGAAGAGGGCGCGCAGCTTCACGCGCTGCACCTGGTGTCCCCGGAGCGCGCGTCCCTGCGCCCGGCGCAGCAGCGGGACCCCGAGGAGGACAGCGCGCTGATGCCGCTCTTGTGGCGGGCCGCAAGCCTGGGGCTCTCCGTGCGGCCGTTGTCGTTCGTCTCCGGCGAGCCGGCCCAGGACATCTGCCGCACCGCGAAGGCCCGGCGCGCGGACCTGGTCCTGCTGGGGTGGCACAAGCCGCTCTTCAGCCAGACGGTGCTGGGCGGCACGGTGCACGAGGTGATGCGGGAGGCCAGTGGCCCGGTGGCGGTGCTGGTGGACCGGGGCCTGTCGGACATCAAGCGCGTGCTGGTGCCCTTCGCCGGAAGCCGGCATGACCGCGCGGCCCTGGCCCTGTCCCGGCGGCTGCTGAAGCAGGCGGGCGCCGAGGTGACGGTGCTGCACGTGACGTCCGACCTCGGCGGCAACGGCGGGGCCCGGGCGCAGGTGGAGGAGCTGTTCCCGGCGACCGAGGGCGGTGTGACGCTGAAGGTGGTGCGCAGTGACGCACCGGACGAGGCCGCCCTGGAGGAGGCGCGCCACGGCTATGACCTGGTGATTGTCGGCATCGGCGCGCAGTGGGGGCTGGAGGACAAGCTCTTCGGCCTGCACCGTGAGCGCATCATCCGGGACGTGCCGGGCTCGCTGCTGGTGGTGTGTGACGCGTCGCCCGCCACGGCGGCGGAGTCCACCTCTGAATCCTCAAACGACGGGGCCAGCGCGGCCCGGGTTCTTCCCGCGAGGAGCTGATGCACCTGGGGGCTACCCTCCGACTATTGCGCACGGATGCGGGCCTGTCGCTGCGGGACCTGGCGCGCCGCATCGGCGTGTCCAGCGCGTACCTCAGCCGGGTGGAGAACGGCGTGGACGCGCCCCCCACGCCCGAGCGCCTGTCGGCCATTGCCCGCGAGCTGCGAGTCCCGTCCTCGCTGCTGATGGACGTGGCCAACCGGATGAGCCCGTCCGTGGCCGCCTACCTGGAAGAGGTACCGGGCGCGGGGGCCCTCTTCCTGGACATCGCCCAGCGGCGCCTGTCCGGGCTGCAGCTGGCGCGCGTGCGCGACTTCCTGGACGCGGAGTTCCCCGTGCCCCAAGGGCGGCGCGACGCGGCCGTGCCGCCGCTGGCGCCCCTGCTGGCGCCGGAGCGCGTGGTGTTGCAGCTGTCCTGCGCGGGCTGGGACGACGTGCTGGACGTGGCGGCGGAGCGACTGGCCTCCTCGCGGCCCGGCGCGGAAGTCGCGCGGGTGGTGGACGGCCTGCGCCGGCACCGGGAGGAGTCCTCATGCGCGGTGGGAGGCGGGGTCGCGGTGCCGCATGCCTTCCTGCCAGGCGCGGTGCCCACGGTGGCCCTGGTGACGCTGGCCACGCCGCTCGCGGGGGATACCCCCGACGGCAAGCCGCTGCGCGTGGTGGTGGCCGTCCTGGACGCCGAACGGGGCGGCCCCCAGTTGGTGCGGCTGGCGCACCTGGCTCGGCTGGCGGCCCACGGGCTGGCGGACCGGCTGGTGGGGCTCAGCCAGCCGGCCCAGGTGCTCTCCAGCCTGGCGGAGCTGGAAGCGCTGCGCTGACTCAGGGGCCCGTGCGGCCCCAGGTCTCCCACGCGCCCAAATCCCGGTAGCCCAGGCGCTGATACAAGGCCTTCGCCTCCGGCGTGGCCTGGAGCACCGCGGCCGTCATCCCCCGGGCCCGTGCCTGGTGGTGCAGCCCGCGCATCACCTGCGCGGCCAGCCCCCGGCCCCGGGCCTCGGGCACCGTGGCCACCATGTAGATGCCCGCGGTGTCACCCACGTCCCGGGCCATGCCACACGCCAGGGCAACGCCCGCCTCCTTCGCGACCAGCGTGTGCACGGGCAGCGGGGGCGGCTGCAGCCAGACGTCGAGCTGGCGCCCCAGCTGGCCCCACGTGCGCTTGTTGATGGCGACCATGTCGTCCTGCGTCTCGGAGACCTCCAGGGGGATGTCCGGTGGGGCGTCCGGCACGTCCTCCAGCACCAGGCCCAAGGCATCCATCCGGACCGCGTCGGGGCCGAAGCCGGCGTCTTCCAACACCCGCCGGGCCTCGGTGTCTCCGGGCAGCAGCACCACGCGCCAGCCGGGCAGGTCCAGGCCCCGGTAATAGTCCGTCAGGGCGGGCAGGGCGTCGCGCAGCGCTCCCGCGTCGTGGAAGAAGGCCTGCTGGGCCCGTTGGTGTTCCGGGTGCCCTGGCAGACAGAAGGCATCCACGCCCGGCAGGCCCAGGTGCCGCAGCGTGCCCCGCTCCCGCTGAAGGTGCTTGAAGGCGATGACGTTCGACAGCAGGCGCGCGGACAGCTCGGCATTCGTCATGGGGCTCCGGAGCGTAGGGCACGCTCCGCCCGGCGGAGAACAGACGCGGCGCTCAAAACCGCGCACCGGCGAGCCGGGAGGATTAGGGTGCAGGGGCACCCATGAGCAGCCCGCGCTTCTACGCCTTCGACCCTCGCGCCACCCGCATCGCCCTCTTCGTGGGGGCCTGTGTGCTGGCCGTCCTCACCGCCTGGGCCCTGGCGGATGCCCGCGACGCAGGTGGCGTCCAGGCCATGGCCCGCGCCGGCGTCTCCGCGGGGCTGATGTTGACCTTCCTGGTGTCCTTCCACCGCCTGCGGCCCCGCACGGGCTGGGGCGTCACGGTGGACGCGCGGGGCGTGCGCGTGGCCCGGCCCTTCAGCCAGAAGGCGCTGGACCTGCACTGGGGGCAGATTGACCACGTGCGCCGGATTGGCCGGAAGGGGAGCGTGCTCGCCCTGTTCCTCAAGGAGGAAGGCCGAGTGCTCGTCACCCGGCATCTCTTCGCCCGCAAGGCTGTTTTCGACGAGTTGATTTCGGCGCTGGAGGACCGCCTCCCGCCGCCCCGTTTCGACGCCTGAACACCCCGTTCCCCGGGGCGGCCTCCCAGGCAGGCGGCCAGGCGGATTTCACGAATGTTTACGCAGCCTTGCGAGTCCTCGTTAACCTTGTTCGACGTGCCTTGAAGTGGTACGCACGGACCTGTTGCAAGGCTCCTTTTCCCAAGGACAGCTTCACATGGAAAAGACCCCCGCTACCGGCTCGGCGGTTGCTCCGCCGCCCGTGGAGTATGGGACGGACAGCATTACCAAGCTCGAGGGCCGCGAGGCGGTCCGGAAGCGCCCCGGCATGTACATCGGTGACACGATGGCCTACGGGCTTCACAAGCTCGTGTACGAGGTCGTCGACAACGCGGTGGACGAGTCGCTGGCCGGGCACTGCACCGACATCGAGGTCGTCATCCACGTGGATGGCTCCCTGAGCGTGCAGGACAACGGGCGCGGCATCCCCGTGGGCCCGCACCCCAAGTTCCCCGGCAAGGACACCCTGGAGGTCGTCCTCACGGAGCTGCACGCCGGCAGCAAGTTCGGCAACGGCGCGTACAAGGTCTCCGGCGGCCTGCACGGCGTGGGCGTCACCTGCGTCAACTTCCTCTCGGAGTGGTTCAAGGTCCGCGTCCAGCGCAACGGCACTGTCTACGAACAGTCGTACGCGCAGGGCATCCCGGACACGCCGCCGCGCGAGGTGGGCACCACCGACAAGCGCGGCACGTACATCGCCTTCAAGCCGGACTCCACGGTGATGGAGCTGGTGGAGTTCAACTTCGAGACGCTCAGCCAGCGTCTGCGTGAGTTGGCCTTCCTCAACGCTGGTCTGCACATCGTCGTCCGCGACGAGCGCACGAACAAGGAGCACGACTTCAAGTTCGACGGAGGCATCTCCTCGTTCGTGGAGTACCTCAATAAGTCGAAGCAGACGCTCCACGACAAGCCCATCTCCTTCAGCACGGAGCGCGAGGGCGTCACGCTCGACATCGCGATGCAGTGGAATGACGGCTACGACGAGCGCATCTACACCTTCGCGAACAACATCAACACCCATGAGGGTGGCAGCCACCTGTCCGGCTTCAAGGCGGCGCTGACGCGCACGCTCAACAGCTACGCGGAGAAGGGCAGCCTCTGGAAGGACCTCAAGGAGACGCCCACCGGCGAGGACGCGCGTGAAGGCCTGTCCGCCGTCATCTCCGTCAAGCTGACCAACCCCCAGTTCGAGGGGCAGACGAAGACGAAGCTGGGCAACAGCGAGGTGAAGGGCCTGGTCGAGCAGATGGTGAACGACCAGCTCGGCTCCTTCCTGGAAGAGACGCCCATGGTCGCCAAGAAGGTCGTGGCGAAGATTGGCGACGCCTGCCGGGCGCGTCTGGCCGCGCGCAAGGCGCGTGAGACGGTGCGCCGCAAGGGCGTGCTGGACGGCGGCGGGCTCCCCGGAAAGCTGGCGGACTGTCAGAGCCGCGACCCGAACGAGAGCGAGCTCTACATTGTAGAGGGTGACTCCGCAGGTGGCTCCGCCAAGCAGGGCCGGGACAGGCGCAACCAGGCCATCCTTCCGCTGCGCGGCAAGATTCTCAACGTGGAGAAGGCCCGCTTCGAGAAGATGCTCACCAGCGCCGAAATCGTGACGCTGATTACGGCCTTGGGCACGGGCATCGGCGCGGAGGACTACGACCCGGAGAAGGCGCGCTACCACCGCATCATCCTGATGACGGACGCCGACGTGGACGGCAGCCACATCCGCACGCTGCTGCTCACCTTCTTCTTCCGGCAGATGCCGGAGCTCTTGCAGAAGGGCTACCTCTACATCGCGCAGCCGCCGCTCTACAAAGTCACGCGCAACAAGAAGGACCAGTACGTCAAGGACGAGCACGCGCTGAACGAGTACCTGCTCAAGATTGCCTCCGAGCACGCGCGGGTGCTGACGCCCGAGGGCGAGCTGGGCGGCGCGGAGCTGAAGGTGCTGCTGGAGAAGGTGATTACGTACGAGGAGCGCCTGGAGAAGCAGTCCAAGCGCCGGGACGCGCGCGTGGTGGACGCGCTGGTGCAGGGTGCGCGGCTGTCGGCGGAGACGCTGACGGACGAGGCGGCCCTGGGGACGGCGGTGAAGGCCGCCTACGACACCTTCGAGCGCCGCATGCCGGACGTGCTGGGCCGCGTGCGCCACGAAATGGTGCAGGACCCCGAGCACCACACCAAGAAGCTGGTGTTCCACACCGATGTGAATGGCGCCATGCGGGAGACGGTGCTCGACCACGCCTTCCTGTCGTCGCCGGAGTTCGTGGAGCTGTCGTCACTGCGCGACGCCTTCGTGGCGCTGGGCAAGCCGCCGTACAAGGTCCGCGTGGAGGCGGGGGAAATCACCGTCTTCTCCGTGCAGGAGGTGCTCGCCGCCGTCCGTAAGGACGCGCAGCGCGGCCTGGGCCTGCAGCGCTACAAGGGTCTGGGTGAGATGAACCCGGAGCAGCTCTGGGACACGACGATGAACCCGGCCACGCGCACGCTGCTCCAGGTGCGGGTGGAGGACGCGGTGGAGAGCGACGAAATCTTCTCGCTGCTGATGGGCGAGGCGGTGGAGCCGCGGCGCGAGTTCATCGAGCGCAACGCCCTGGACGTGCAGAACCTGGACATCTGAGTCCGTCCCGAGGAAAGACGCGTGGGCCCGGTGCCCCCTCGGCCCCGCGCCCACGTGCCTTTCCCGTCCTTGTCGAGCCGGGCCTCCGCGCTGCCGGGCCCTCGCTAGCCCTTACGTCAGGAAGCCGGGCCCCTTCGCTGAAGCCTCGGGGCGCCGGTCCACCGTAAGGTAGTCACCGTTCCTCTGCCCCAGCCCGGCGTCCTCCGCGGCGCCGCGAGTGCTCGCCTCGCCTGTGGGCGTCCCGGCGGGTGGGCGGCGGGCTGCCTGTGTGGCTGCTACCGCTCCGAGCGGCGTGAGCCCTTCAGGGCCTCCGCGCGCTCCTTGCCGGACATGGCCGTCACGTCGACGATGTCCACCTCGAAGGCGCCCCGGTTGTCGTCCACCTGCATGTCGGGGAAGGTGCAGTGCAGGTCCTCCGTGCCCGTCAGCTGGTAGCGCTTGCCGGTCTGGAGGATGCGGTGGGTGGCGCGCACGGATTCGGGCGCTGGGCCGCGCTCCAGGCACAGCACCTGGCGGACGCGGCCGTTGGGGCCGGAGCGCAGCTCCGCGAAGTCGTCTCGCACGGTGAGCAGGTAGGTGGAGTCCGGGTTGAGGCCGCGCAGCACCATCTGGTGCTCGGGCTTCAGCGGCACCGCGTTCTCCTTCGCGTCGAAGGTGAACGAGCGCGGCGGCACGTAGGCGGACTGGCGGACGTTGACGCGGATGGCGCCGCTGTTGTCGTCCGGACCGCTGTCATCCAGCGCGAAGACGTGGAGCTTCCGGGCACCCTTGATGGTGCGCGTTGATGTGCCGAGCAGGCCGAAGCTGCTGTCCACCGGCCCGTCGCCCTCGATGAAGTAGGCCAGCGTGCCGGAGGCGGTGCCCCGTCCCTCGGCCAGTGACGCGTTGCCCTGCGTCCACACCGAGTACGTCGTGCCGGGGTTCAGCTCGATGCTGGCGGTGTTGTATTCGGGCAGGGGGACGGCGTTGTACTGGGGGCGCAGCACCAGCACGCGGGTGGGGTAGTCCACCTCGTGCATCGTCCGCTGCGGCGTGTCCTCCCCCACGGGCCCGTCCTGTGCGGCCGCCACCTCCGTGCTGGCGCCCGCGTCCTCCGGCGCGCCGGGGCCCCCGTCCTCCGGCGCGGCGCCGCCTTCCGCCACCACCGCGGCGCCCGCGTCCTCTGGCGCCGCCACGGCCACTTCGACCGGTGTGGGAGGGGGCGGCGGGGGCTCGGCGACGGGCTTCAGCTCCGCCGTCAGCGGCTCCACCAGGTTCGACGTGGGCGTGAAGCGCTTCGTCCAGGGCAGGTGTCCGGGCAGCGAGAGGGCCAGCGTGTTGGCCTCGCCAATCTTGACCTCCACCATCATTGGCGTGACGCCCTTGAGCACCTGGTCGTTGAGCCGCACGCTGGCGCCCGCGGGCTTGGAGGCGAGCCACAGCGTGGTGGTGGACGCGTACGCGTCGTCGAACGCGGACTCGCGCGCGATGACGAGCTTGTAGAATACGCCGACGAGGAACAGCGCGGCGGTGGCGTAGATGACGGACATCGTCACGACGCGCGCCTTCTCCTTCCCCTTCGCCACGCGCGCGGCCTCTTCACGCGCCAGCGTGTCCCGGGCGTCGTCCACGGAGGTGCGGTAGCCCTTGCCAGTCCAGGTGCCCACCGGATGCGCCTCGGTGGTGGGCTCCTTGCTCTCGGCGGCGGGCACTTCGATGGGCGTGTCGTGCGGCGTGGCCTGGGTGGGGGTGGGCACATCACCCGCGTCGGTGCCGGGCTCTTCGTCCAGCTCCGGCACGGGGGGGCCGGGGCGCTCGGCGGTGTACGTCCTGCGGACGCCGCCCTCGGCGCGGGGGAGCTGGGACTGGGTCATCCGCCGCACGCCGCTGCTCGTGGGACGGCGCACCCCCGGGTTGCTCGCAGAGGGACGACGGCCTCCCTCGCTGCCGGGCCGTCCGCTGTCGCTGCCAGGGCGGCCTCCGTCACTGCCCGGACGGCTGCGCACGCCGGGGTTGGAGCCCCGCTGGGCGTTGTTGGACGGGAGCCGCGCGCGTCCCTGGGACGACGCCTCGGTGACGCCCGACTGCCAGGCGGCGAGCTGCTCCTGGAAGGCGGGGGACACCTCCACCCGGCGACCCTCGGCGGCCAGCTCCTCCGGGAAGAGGTGCGCCATGAGCTGCGACAGCAGGGTGGGGGTGAAGCGCGGGTTGTCGCGGTAGAGCAGCTCCACCAGCGACTCGCTCAAGTCCTTCGCCGTCTGGTAGCGCGCCTCACGGTCCAGCGCCATGGCGTGGGAGATGACCGTCTCCACGTCCTCGCTGACGGTGGGGTTGAGCGCGGACGGCGGCAGGCGGTCGCCCACGAGGATGCGGGGCAGGACGGTGACGAACTCCCCTTCATAGGGGCGCTTGCCGCACACCATCTCATAGAGGACGACGCCCGCGGCGTACACGTCGGTGCGCGCGTCCAGGTCCTGCCGGCCCTGTGCCTGCTCCGGGGAGAAGTACGGGTACTTGCCCTTGAGGGTGCCGGGAGACGTCTTCGCCTCCACCGCGCTCGTCACCTTGGCGATGCCGAAGTCGATGACCTTGACCTCGCCCTCATAGGAGATGAGGACGTTGTCCGGGGACACGTCGCGGTGCACCAGGCCCAGCGCCTGCCCGTCCTCGCCCACGTGTCGGTGCGCGTAGTCCAGGCCGTCACACAGCTTGCTGGCCACATGGAGCGCCAGCGACTCCGGCAAGGAGCCGATGCCCATCCGCTGGGCGCGGCGCAGCACCTTGGACAGGGGCTGGCCCTGCACCAGCTCCATGGCGATGAAGTACTGCCCGTCCACCTCACCGAAGTCGAAAATCTGCGCGATGTTGCTGTGGCTCATGCTGGCCACCACGCGCGCCTCGCCGATGAACATCTCGACGAAGTCCGCATCGTCGACGAAGTGCGGGAGGATCTGCTTGATGACGCAGGGCTTGGTGACGCCCGCCGCCCCCGTCATCCGCGCGCGGTAGGTGACGGCCATCCCCCCCGCGGCGATCTTCGAGAGGAGGACGTATTTACCGAATTGCTGAGGGCTGTTTTCCGCCACGGGGTAGGAGCATACCTTCCTTCCTGGGAAAGTCCCGGTTCCGGATTGCACTCTGTGCAAAGTTTTTCAGGGTTACGAAGGTATGAGGCTTCACATTTCTTCACGCGGGGCGCCTGCCGTGGGCCGCCCTGGCGCGGTTATCTAACGGACCTGCCTGCGCTTGCCGGCGGGCAGGGGCGGCCGGCCCCTCGCTGAGAAAGAGGCGTCGCCGATGGTGTCCGAGCTCCCCCTTCGCTCGCGGTGGGGCGCCGTGTGTCTGAGTGGAGTGCTGCTGTTCTCGACGCCGGGCCTGGCCCGCGGTGGGGATGGGAGCCCGGAGGTCCCGGTGGATGCGCCCCTCCAGGCGCACGTGGGGCTTTCCCAGCAGTCGTTGGCGCAGGTACCCCCGCCGCCCCCGGAGCGCCCCGATTTCAAGCCGCTGGCGGTGGCGGTGGCGGTGGTGCCGGGGTTGCTCTTCCATGGACTGGGGCCCCTGGTGGCGGGGGACCGTCACACTGCGAAGCGGCTCTTCGCGTTGGAGGGCGCGGGCCTGGGGCTCATCGCGCTGGGCGGGGTGCCCATCGCGCTCACGGGCGCCTCGCGGCGCACCATTGCCCCGCTGTACGCGGTGACGCTGGCGGGCTTCAGCGTGCTGGGCATCTCCGCGCTGGCCAACCTGTATGCGGTGACGGCGCCGGCGTTCGACCCGGGCGTGGCGCCGCCCCTGCTTCCTCCGCTGGAGTTGGAGGTGGGCTACCAGTATGTGAATGACGCTGCCTTCGACTACCGCCACTTCCTCACGGTGGGGGCGCAGGCCCGCTTCGACTCGCTGCGCCTGCTGGGCGCCGTGCGGGTGGACCCTTCCGAGGGTAACACCCAGGTGCGCCTGGGCGGCGCGTGGCGGTTGTTGGGCGCGCCGGAGCGCGCGCTCGCGGGCACGGATGGCAGCGCGCTGGACGTGGAGGCCTTTGGCCAGTTCCACCGCTACCCCACCGAGGGTTTCGCGCTCATCAGCGGAGAGGTGGCGCTGCGGGGCCGGCTGGCCATGTCGCGCATCAGCCCGGCGATGGCGGGCTCCTTCGCGGAGGTCAGCGTGGGCACGTCGGCGGAGGCCTATACGTACCCCGGCGCGGTGAGCGACGGGAACCTGCACGAGCAGCTGCTCTTCACCTTCGGCTACGGCGTGTGGCTGGGCCGTGGGGGACCGTTCCGGGGCGAGGCGATGCTCTATTACGACCACCGCAAGGACTCGTTCGCGGGCGGCATCCGCTCGCGCGGCGGCGGAATCGTGGGCGCCTTTGGTCTGAGAGGCCGGGCGCTGCTGACGGATGACTGGGGTGTCGCCGCCGAGGTGCAGGGTGGTGGCGCGCTCGTGGGCCGGTTGTCGTTGATTCGTGCCCTGGGAGGTGAGCGGTGATGCGCGCGGGTGTGAAGGCGGGGGTGCTGGCGGCGCTGGTGTCGTCGGGCTGTGGCATGCGGCCCGCGGAGAACCGCGCGATTGCGGATTCCAAGGTGGGGCAGGCGCAGCAGGGCGGGGTGACGCTGTCGGTGGCGGACGGGCTGGCGACGGTGCGCGAATTGGCGCCGGGCACGCTGGTGCTGTGGGGCAACGCGCCGGCCTTCACCGCTCGCGTCGACGTGGGCGCGCAGGCGCCGTCCGACTGGCTGGTGACGGTGCGCAACGCGATGCCGGACGCGGTGCTGGTGGCCGAGGAGGAAGGGGGCGCGCCGTCGGTGCAGGAAGCGCTTCCGCAGGCGTTGCCCACCGTGAAGGTGTGGCGCGTGGCGCTGCGCGCGGGGACGACGGTGCGGCTGTCCGTGGCGCCGCCGGATTTCGAATCGCGCGAGCCCTTCCGCTTCCTCGCGCTGGCGGACGTGCAGGAAGCCCTGCCGCGCGTCGGAGATATCTACGCGCGCATGCGGCGGGACGACGCGGCACGCTTCATCCTCTTCGCGGGCGACCTCACGGAGTCAGGCACGCGCGATGAGTTGACGGAGTTCCAGGAGCGGCTGGAGGCGGGCTCGCGCATTCCGCTGTACGCCACCCTGGGCAACCACGAGACGTTCACCCGCGACGCGGCCGAGTACCACGCGCTGGTGGGGCGCGGCAGCCAGAGCTTCGTCTTCAAGGGCGTGCGCTTCTCGGTGGTGGACTCCAGCAACGGCACGTTGGACCCCGGCGTGGAGGAGCAATTGGAGGGGTGGCTGGCGGCCTCGCGGGGTGGCACGCACGTGGTGGCCATGCACGTGCCGCCGCAGGACCCGGTGGGCCTGCGCGGCGGCGGCTTCGCCAACCGGGGCGAGGCCGCGGGCCTGGTGGGGAAGATGGCGCGCGCGGGCGTGGACCTCACGCTCTACGGGCACATCCACTCCTATTATTCGTTCACCAACGCGGGCATCCCCGCCTTCATCTCCGGCGGCGGCGGCGCCATTCCGGAGACGTTCGACGGGGTGGGGCGGCACTACCTGTCCGTGGATGTGAGCGCGGACGACGGCTTGCAGCAGGCGGCGCTGGTGCGCGTGGACTGATCCGCAGGGGTGCTGTTTTAGCCTACCCTCTTGATCTGACACTGAACATCTGGGCAGATAGGGCCACCTTCCCGCAAGGAGCCAGGAGGCCCGCCCATGTTCGACTCGAACGAGAACGACCCCATTTCCCCGGCGCTGCGTGCGCTGCTCGAGCTGTTCACCACGGAGCTGGCGGAGGTCCGCTTCCCGGACATGAACGGCGAGGTGCTGGACGCCGCGGCCGAACAGGTGCGGGAGCAGGCGGAGGCCGTGGCGCGCGCGCAGGCGGCGCTGGAGTCCGCGCGGCAGGCGCTGCACGAAAGCCAGGAGGCGCTGCTCCAGAAGGGCCAGCGGGCGCTGGCGTACGCGCGAGTCTTCTCCGAGGAGAACGTGGAGCTGAGCGCGCGGCTGGACGGCATCCATCTGCCGCGAGCGGCGCGCAAGGGCGCCCGGGCTGACGGCGCGGCGGCGGACACCGCGAGCGCGGCGCAGGGCAACGATGAGAACGCGCCCCGCCGCCGGGGCCGTCCTCCCAAGGCCCGTCCCGCGGCGGGGGCGTCCCTGTTCGCGGATGGGTCCTCGCCGGAGGCGCTCGCCGCCGCGGCGCACCACACCGGCAACGGCATGTTGTCCGAGGCCTGAGCGGGCCGCGGATAAACGAAGCCGCCCGGTGTGTCGCGGCCACCGGACGGCATCGCGAGGACTGGCGCGTCAGTTGGGCAGGAACACCGCCCGGACGCAGCCGTCCTGCTTCTTCTTGAAGAGCTCGTACCCCTTCGGCGCGTCCTCCAGGGAGAACCGGTGGGTGGCGAGGAAGGACGGGTCCAGCTCGCCCTTCACCACGTGCTCCAGCAGGCGCGGCAGGTACTTCTGTCCGTGCTGCTGGGCGGAGCGGACCGTGAGGCCCTTGTTCATGATGGCGCCCATGGGGAACGCGTCCATGAAGCCGTAGACACCCACCACGGACAGGATGCCGCCCTTGCGGCACGCGAGGATGGCCTGCCGCAGCGCCTGCCCCCGGTCCGTTTGGAGGCGCATCGCCTGTTTCGCGCGGTCATACGCGGCGCCCACGCCCGTGCCGTGGGCCTCCATGCCCACCGCGTCGATGCAGGCGTCGGGGCCTCGGCCGCCGGTGAGTTCCTTCAGCACGTCGAGGACGCTGTCCACCTCTTCGTAGCTGATGGTCTCCGCGCCCACCTTCTCCCGCGCCAGCTTCAGTCTTTCGGGGAAGCGGTCGATGCCAATCACCCGCTCGGCGCCGAGGAGGAACGCGGCCTTCTGCGCCATCAGCCCCACGCCGCCGCAGCCCCACACGGCCACCGTCTGGCCGGGTTGGATGTCGCAGAAGTCCGCGCCCATGTAGCCGGTGGGCACGGCGTCGGAGAGGAACAGCGCCTGTTCATCCGTCACGCCTTCGGGCACCCGGAAGCAGTCGTTGTCCGCGTGAGGGACGCGGACGAACTGCGCATGCGCGCCCGCGTAGCCGCCGAAGGCGTGGGTGTAGCCGTAGATGCCGGCCGTCTGGGAGCCGAACAGGGGTTCCTGCAATTCGCCCTTGGGATTGGTGTTGTCGCAGAGGGACCAGAGGTCGTGCTGGCAGTACCAGCAGCTGCCGCAGCCGATGAAAGACGGGACGACGACGCGGTCACCCACCTGGATCTTCTTCACCGCGGGGCCCTTCTCCACGACGGTGCCCATGAACTCGTGGCCGATGACGTCTCCCTTGCGCATCGTCGGGATGTAGCCGTCGATGAAGTGGAGGTCGGAGCCGCAGGTGGTGGACATCCTCACCTGGAGGATGACGTCGTGCGGGTTGACGATGCGAGGGTCCCCCACCGTCTCCACGCCTAGGTCGTTGATGCCGTTCCAGCAGAGTGCGCGCATGGGCAGGTTCCTCAGAAGGAGTAGCCGCCCTCGCGAGCGGCGGGGTTGGGCCGGGTGGTGGGAATCTCGCCCGACTCGACGAGGCTCTTGAATCGCTTGAGGGCCTTGAGCGCGAGCGCGGCGGGCACGGCGCCGAGCAACTGCACGGCCTTCTCACCCACGACGCCGCCCGGCGGGTCGAAGACGAAGCGGAGCGTCACCGCCGTGCCCCAGTCCCGAGGCGCGGGGCGGAAACGCACCCAGCCTTCGTTGGGCAGGGCCGTGTCCCCCACGGATTGCCAGCGCAGCAGCTCGCCGGGGTGCTCCTCCACCACCTCCGCGTCCCATTCGAGGTCCTGGCCGAGCACGCCCGGCACCTTCCAGTGCTGCAATCCCTCGCCGGAGGACGTGACGTCGGCGAAGTGTCCCATCACCTGGTTGAGCGTCTCCGCGTCGCACCAGCGGCGATACAGCGCCTCCGGCGTGCCTTGGATGGTGATGGAGCGCTGGAGCACCGTCAGCTCGACGGTGGCGTCCCGGCCACGTTGACGGCGGAGCTTCCGGACGATGACACCGTGCTTGCGGACGTGGGGTTCCTGCTCGGTCCGGGTGCCGCGGAAGAGCAGGCCGCCACCGGCCAGGGCCATGGCCACGCCGCCCAGCCTGCCTCGCCGGAGGCCCAGCGTGAGCAGGGCGCCGCCCGCGAGCGCGGAGACGAGCTGCGGAAGGCGCTCCTCCGAGGTGCGCTGGATGCCGCGGTCAGGCCATCCCCACCGCTGGCTTCCGAGGCGTCCGCCACGTGGAGACGCAGCGGGAAGGCGGGCTCCTGGCTGCTGAATCGTGTCACGCATGGCGGTGGCTCCTCCTGGGCAGGCAGGAGTCGAGCCCGCCACCGGAAACGTTGGGGGAGCCACCTGGGATGACAACCCCGTGGGCGCGTGCCGCGCGGGGTGAGGGGCCCAGGGCCGCCAGCAGGCTCCGGGCCCTTCAAAGGCCACGGCCCGGCCGGGTGCCGTCGCCGGAGCCCCCCTCCGAGCGCTGCACTCGACCGGGCCATGGGACCGGGCCCCCCACCCGCGTTCGGAGGAGGGGCCCGGCTCAGCTCAGCGTGGGAACGTCAGTTCTGCGGGAAGGCCGTCCAGCCGGCCAGCCAGTTGGTGGTGCCCACCGCGCCGACGAAGCGCGCGGAGGTGTCGAAGCCCGCAGGCGGCGTGGCGGCGGAGTCCGGGTTGAGCGCGGGCGAGCCGGCCACGGGCATGAAGTTCGGCGCCGTCAGGTGGGTCGCATCGGTGAGCTGCGGATCCACCACGCGGTTGTTCAGGCCGGAGGCGAGCACCTTCTCCGGCTCGTTGAAGTTGGACGAGTCCGGGTTGGTGACGTTGCCGCCAGCGTCCACGGTCGGGTTCGGCGCCGCGGGGATGGAGACGTTGTTGCCGCGGTTGTTCCAGAAGAACGTGTTGCGCAGGTACAGCTCCGGCGTGGCCGCGTTCCACAGGGCCGCGGAGGCCGTGCCGCTCACGTCCACCGCCAGGTCGGCGAAGTTGGCCACGATGACGTTGTTCAGCTTCCCGCCCGCGCCGGTGTTGAACACCATGCCCGACTGCGCGGGGCTGGTGCCCGCCGGACGGCCGGAGCCGATGAAGGTCGCGTTCCAGATTTCCGGCGCGGACCGCGGCGTGGCCGCGTTGTCGTTCTTGTTGCCGGAGGCCTCGATGCCGAAGTTGCCCACCACCGCGTTCTGCTGCGCGATGAAGAACTGGATCTTCCCGTTGTAGCCCAGGTCGTAGTCCAGCGAGTCATCGTCCGTCTGGGTGACAACGGCGTGCCTCAGGTTGGCCGAGCCGCCGAAGAACTCCACGCCATCATCCGCGCCCAGGTGGACCTGGATGTAGTCCAGGTCGGTGTCCGAGCCGCAGCCGGCCACGGTGAGGCCGTTGAGCTCGTTGTCCTCGGACAGCTCGAAGCCGGCGAACTCGATGCGCGCGTAGTTCAGCTTGCCGCAGTCGTGCGCGTCGCTCGGGGTGGCGCCGCCACCGTACTTGGTCAGCGGGTTGTTGCCGGAGGCGAAGAAGCCCTCCACCGTGTTCTCGCCGCCCGCCACGTTGATGCGGCCCTTGCCGAGCAGCACCACGCCGCCCCAGTCACCGGGCGCGCGGCTGCCCTCGGGCCGCGAACTGGTGAAGACGATGGGGGCCTGCGCGGTGCCCACCGCGTGAATCTTCGCGTTGCGGGTGACGATGAGCGCGCTGCCCTGTTCACCGAGGATGCGGGTCCCCGGCTCGATGGTGAGCGTGCCGCTCTCCACGAAGACGTAGTTCTTCAGCGTGTACGTGACGCCCGCCTTCCAGGTGGTGTCCTGGGTGATGTTGGCGGACACGTTCTCGGTGGTGTCCGTCGGCGGCGGGTTGGGGTTGTTGGGCGTGTTGTCGTCGCCGCAGGCAGGCGTCAGGGAGAGGGCGGAGAGCGTCAGGAGGGAGGCAAAGAGGCGCTTCATGGGTGTGCTTCCTTCTGCGGGTTAGAGGGACCAGCCCAGTGACGCGCTGAAGGCGACGCCGGGTTTGTACGTCTGCACGTCCACCGACTCCTGGCGGAGGGTGACGCTCGAGTTGAGGAGGTTGGCCGCGGTGAGCTTGAGTTGCGCCGAGCCGAGCTGCTGGGTCAGCGAGATGTCCACGCGGTGGAAGGGCACTTCGTAGATGTCCGGCAGGCCCTGGACGCCCACTTCGCTGATGCGGCGGCCGTACACGTTGTAGAGGACGGTCAGCTCGGTGCCGCTTTCGGGGCGCGAGTAGCCGACGTTGAGGTTGATGACGTACGGGGACTGGCCCTGGAGGGGACGGTTCCGGTTCGTCTGCGCGCCCACCACGTTGGGGTCACCCAGGTCTACGTCGGACTGGATGAGCGTGAGGTTGGCGCCCACGCGCACGGCCTTCAGCGTCTCCGTGAGGCGGGCCAGCGACGCACGCGCCTCCAGCTCCAGGCCGTAGGTGTTGGCACCCGCGGCGTTCTCGAAGCTGAGGTCCCCCGACTCGGGGTTGCGGATGACGCGCTCGATGGGGTCCTGGAAGCGCTTGTAGAAGGCGCTGGCGGCCAGGACTTCGTTCTCACCCGCGAACCACTCGACGCGCGCGTCGATGTTGTGGATGCGCGTCTGGAGCAGGTCCGGGTTGCCGGACACGTTCCGGCGGCGCACGAAGTCAAAGTAGATGAACGGCGCCAGCTCGCGGAAGGTGGGCCGCGCCAGCGTGTAGCTGTAGCCGGCGCGCACGTTCACGGTGGGCGTCAGCGCGTAGATGGCGTTGAAGGCCGGCAGCAGGTTCATGTACTTGGAGCGGTTCTCCGTGCCGGAGGCGCCGGTGAACGGGTCCTTCAGCGTGAGCTGCTGGGTGGAGGACTCCACGCGCAGGCCGCCCACCAGGCGGAGGGCGGCCGTCGGCTGGACGTCCGCGGACGCATAGCCGGCGAAGATGCCCAGGTACGCGTCATAGGCATCATCCGGCCGGGTGTTCTCACGCACGCGGATTCCGGTGCCCAGGTTCTCCGGGGCGAAGAGCTGCTCGGGAGGGAGCGTGCGGTCCACCGGCGTGCTGCCCAGCAGGTAGCGGAAGCGGCGGGCACCGAAGTCACGGAAGGACACCTGGGTGAGCCCGCCCACCTTCAGCCGGATGGCGGAGAGGGGAACGGTGACGTTGACGCTGCCGCCCGTGGACGTCTCGCCCAGCTCGGCGAAGAAGCGCTCGCCGCTGTTGGGCTGGTTGGGGAAGGTGGGCGTGCCCGACGGCGCGGAGAGGTTGTCGCTGTAGAGGGTGTCGCGGGTGTCGGGCTCGTCGCGGTCCACGCGGGACAGGTTGGCCTGCCAATCCAGCTCCGCGTCCCCCAACAGACCCAGGCGGTGGAAGCCTCGGAGCTGGTTGAAGAAGAGCTGCCGGCTGACGAACTGCAGGCGCGTGCTCTCGTAGCTCTCACCGCGGACGATGTTGCTTCCGCGCGCGGTGAACGTGCGGGTGTCGGTGCCGCGGGTGTAGAGGCCGAACCAGGTCAGCTCGTTGTCGCGGTCCAACTGGAAGCCGACGCTGCCCAGGCCGCTGAGGCTGGCCGTCTCGAAGCCCTGCGTGCTGCGGGCCGCGTCGCGGGCGTTGAGCGCGCCCGTCTCGTCGCGGTCGGTACGGGCGAAGGTGCCCTCCTGCACGCCGTCGCGGTGACCGTAGTTGGCGCTGGCCAGGTAGCCCAGCCGGCTGTTGCCGAAGCGCAGGGTGTCGCCCATGGACACGCCCAGGCCCATGTTGGGCAGCGCGGTGGTGCGGCGCGCCTGCCAGATGTTGGGGAAGCTGCGGTACTGCTGCTCCAGCACGTCGCTGGACTCGCCCGACATCCCCAGGCCGCTGTCGCGCGGAATCGCGTTGGGGAGCTGGCGGCTCCCGCCGGGGAAGCCCAGGTTCTCACCGAAGCCGCCCTGGGCCTGGCTGTTGCGCTCGCGGAACGTCGTCTCGGAGTCGCCGCCCAGGCTGATGCGCGGCTTGAGCTCGAACTCGCTCGGGTAGGAGTTGGTTTCGATGAGCAGCGTGCCGCCGGCGAAGGTGCCGGGGAGGTCCGGTGTGTAGCTCTTCACCACGTTGAGGTTGGCGAGCAGGCTGGTGGGGAAGATGTCCAGCGGGACGCTGGGCTCGTCCGGCTCGGTGCTGGGCAGCAGCGCGCCGTTGAGCAGCGTGGTGCTGTAGCGGCCACCCAGGCCGCGCAGCAGCACGTAGCGGCCGTCCACCACCGTGGCGCTCACCACGCGCTTCACCGCGTCGGAGGCGCTGGAGTCCGGCGTTCGCGCGATTTCCTGCGCGCTGATGGCGTCCGACACGGCGGCGGCCTTCTTGCGCTCCTGGAGCAGCGCGCCCTCGGCCCGGCGGTCCGCGCGGGCCTCGACGACGACTTCCTGCACCGCGCCTTCGTCCGCGCCGAGCGCGATGTCCAGCTTCGTCGCCTTGCCCTTCGTCACCACGACGCCGGTGATGCGGCGGCCCTGGTACACGTCATAGAAGACGCGCAGGTCGTACTTTCCGGGCGGCACCGCGACCCGGTAGAAGCCGTCCAGGTCGGTGAGCACCTGCTTCTGGGCGCCCGTCACGACCTTCACGGTGGCCTCGATGAGGCCCTCGCCGTTGGCTTCGTCCGTCACGCGGCCGTGGATGCCGGTGAAGCCCGGGGGCGGCACGGAGGACTCGGCCAGCATCGCCTCGTCGTCGCTCATGTCCTCCATGGACTCATCGACCGGCGCCGCGGGCTGCTGCGCGGTGGGGTCGGCTTCGGTGCCGGGCTGCTGCGCCGTCGGCAACGCCTCGGTGCCGGGCTGCTGCGCGGTGGGCGATGGCGTGACGCTCGGCTGCTGCGCGGTCGGCGCGGTCTCGGTGCCGGGGTGCGCGGCCGTCGGCGGCGTCACGGTGCCCGACTGCTGCGCGGAAGGATCAGCCGCGGTGGGCTGCGCGGCAATCCCAGACGGCTGCGTCGTGGTGTCCTTCGGCTGCGACGCTTGGGTTTCCTCGGATGGGGGAAGAGGTTGCGTGACGGGGTCGACCGCGGGAGCGGGAGCCGAGCCCGGAACGCCGGGCGCCTGTGCGAACACGGGCGTAGCTGTCATGACAAGCGCAGCCAAAATGGCGCGCAAGGGGGCAGTGCGAGACAACACGACACTCCTTGCCGAGGTGCGCGTAGAGAACGCGACACGCATGGCATCTGGATGAAGGGGCTGTGACGATTCAGGCGGCGGACCGCAAACTTGGTGTCACGGTCCGCCGCGGCACTGCATCAATCCGCGAGCTTGTCCGGCAGCACGCCGACAGTGATGTCCCCGCCTCGCGCGAGGTCCAGCACGTCCATTGCGGCGCCGTACGGCACATCATCACTGGCGTCGAAGAACACAATCTTGTCCGGGCGCGCGTTGAGCATGCGCTGGAGCCGGGCCACGACCTGGTCGCGGGGCACTTCTTCCCGGTTGATTCGCAGCACGCCGGACTTGTCCACCGTGAGGACCACCGGTGGCCGTGCATCGGGAGGAGGCGGAGGGGCCTCCTGGTCATCGCCCTTGGCGGGCACCGTCATCCACATCTGCTTCGTCATCAGCGGGGTGACGACCATGAAGATGATGAGGAGGACGAGCACCACGTCCACCAGGGGCGTCACGTTCATCGCCGGGCGGATGCCGCCCTTTCCGCCTCCGAGGTCGAATGCCATGGCGTGCGCTCCTATTTCTTCTGTTTGTCGACGACCTGCAGGTTGATGCCGGGGAAGCCCAGCTCCTGCATCGCCTTGAAGAGGCCGCGCACCTCGGAGTAGCGCACGCCCCGGTCGGCCTTGAGCACCACGGGCGAGTCCGGGTCCTTCGCGCGCACGGCCTTCAGCTCGGCCATGAGCGCGTCGCGCTTGAGCTCCTTGCGGTCCAGGAAGAAGGCCCCGGTCGCGGACAGGCTCACCGTGGTGGGCGTCAGCTCCTTGTTCTCCTTGTCCGGGTTCGTCGCGGTGGGCAGCTCCACCGCGGCGCCGGACTCAATCTGGGGCGTGACGACCATGAAGATGATGAGGAGGACGAGCACCACGTCCACCAGGGGCGTCACGTTCATCTCCGGCGTCAGGCTCCTACGCGGGGTGGACATCGCGGGACTCCTTGCGAGCAGCCAGCTCCGGGCCCGTGGCCACCGCCGCGCCGTTGACGGCGGCGGGCTTCTGCGGCCCCAGGTCCTCCAGGTAGTCCATGAACTCGCTCCGCGCGGCGTCCAGGGAGAGCTGGAGCGAGTCGGCGCGAGTGGAGAGGAAGTTGAACATCAGCACCGCGGGGATGGCGACGAGCAGACCCAGGGCCGTGACGACGAGCGCCTCGGCGATACCGGCGGACACCGCGCCCAGGCCGCCGGAGCCTTCCTTGGCGATGCCGGCGAAGGCCTCGATGATGCCCACCACCGTGCCAAGCAGACCGACGAAGGGCGCCACCGAGCCGACGGTGGCGAGCACGGACATGCCGCGGCGCACGTCCGCGCTGACGCGCTCGTTGATGCGCACCAGCTCACGGCGCGTGAGCTCCACCGGGCCCAGCTTGCCGGCGGGCACGCGGGACCTGGCCAGGAAGTGCTTCATGCCTCCGCCCAGCAGCATGGCCAGGTGGCTGCCCTTGGTGGCCTCCGCCTCCTTCACCAGCGCTTCGTGCTGGTGCTGGGTGAGGAGCGGACCGGCGCGGGACGCGAAGCGCTTGGAGATGGAGCGCGAGCGGAAGAAGACGAAGAGGCGTTCGAAGAACACCGCGAGGGACGCGACGGCGAAGAGGATGAGGGTCCACGCGATGCCCAGCGCGAACACACCCATGTGGTTGTAGATGTCCCTGAGATTGAAATTCATGACGGGTTGCTCCTGGGGGGCAGGTGCGGGTGAGGCCTTTTCGGCTTACGACTTGAGACGGAACGGAACCTTGAAGATGCGGAACACCGCCGTGGGCTGACCGCCGACGACTGCGGGCTTGAAGCGCCACGTCTTCGCGGCGGCCATGGCCGCGCTGGCGAAGGGCTCGTCGCCGCGCATCACCTTCAGCTGGCTGACGCGGCCATCCACGCCCACCACGCCCTTGAGGATGACCATGCCTTCCAGGCCCTTGGAGCGGGCCTCGGAGGGGTATTCCGGCGTGAGGTTGGAGGAGAGGGGCTCCGGCGGCGTGCCGGACTCCGGAAGGTTGATGGGCGCGACGCGGCCGCCACCGCCGGCGAGCGTGTCACCGCCAGGGACGCCGCCCACCACGCCACCGGGAACGAGCGCGCCGGTGCCACCCACGGCGATGGGCGCGGCGGCCACCGTCTCCGTCGCGGCCTCGGGCGGCTTCTCCAGCGGTACTTCCTTGGGGACGACGATGGGCGCGGGCGCCACGGTGGGCGCGGCCGGCGGGGGCGCCTTCGCGGCTGCGGGCGGAGCGGGCCTGGGCGCCAGCTTCGGCTTGGGAGGAGGCGGGGGCGGAGGCGGCGGCTTCGCCTCAACCACGGGTGGTGGCGGAGGAGGGGGCGGCGGACGGAACACCACGTCCGTGCCCTTCTTCTCTTTGATGACTTCCGTCACCTTGCCGGCCGCGGTGATGGCGGCGATGCCCATCAGCGCGAACACGGCGACGGACGCCGTAGTGGAGAGCGCGAACCGCCGCGCCGATTGGACGTCCGGGCCGCTGTCGAAGGTCTCGAACATGACTGGACGCGCATATAGCGACGCCATGTGTCGGGCCTGTCCGGGGCCCGTGACACTTTGCTTCCATCAACTTGTCGGAAGCGTCACGGCGCGAGCCCGCCACCAAAGCAACGTGGCAGGCGTGACACGGCGTCGGCGTCCACCACCGCTCGCGGTGCGCCCATGCGGCGCATCTGCGACAGCAGGGCGATCAGCAGCGCCGTGTAGACGAGCGCGAAGGGGCGCCACAGGAGGACGTGGCGGCTCCATTCCGCGCCCAGTCCCGAGTCGGAGACGAGGACACCCGTGAGGGCGATGAGCGCCACCAGCACCAGGTTGGGCCGGTGGCGGCTCTCCACCGCGGCACGGATCAACGGCCAGGCCAGCACGTAGTTCGCGCGCCACGCCAGCGGTGACAGCAGGGTGACACCCAGGCAACACACGGCGATGAGGTCCGCTGGCCCGGGTCTTGCCCACACGACGGCGGCGACGAACAGGACCATGGCCACGGCCTGCGCCAGGGACATGTCACCGGGGGGCACCACGGTGTCGGGCGGGTACACCAGCGCCAGCAGCACGGTGGGCAGGCCCTGCGTGTTGGACTGGAGCGCCCAGGGCGGCGTGGTGCGCGCCAGCGTGTCGCTCCAGAGCTGGAACTGGACCAGCGTGCCGTCCCAGCCGTAGCGGGCGAGCGTGGGCAGGGTGAGCACCAGTCCCACCACCGCGGTGGCGCCGATGACGCGCCAATGCCGGCGCCACAGGAAGAAGAGGCCGACGAGGGCGGCGGGCGGCTTGAGCAGGAAGGCGACGGCGAAGGCGGCGCCGGGGCGCCACACCTGTCCGCGTTCGGCGCCGAGCGTGGACAGGAGGATGAGCAGCAGGATGACGGCGTCCACCTGACCGTAGAACAGCTCGAAGGTGAAGGACGGCAGCAGGGCCAGCGTCGTCAGCGCGGGCGCCCAGGCCCAGGGCGTGGCTTCCCCCGACGAAGGCGTGGCGCGCATGGTGAGGCGGGCCACTGCGGCGAGCGCGGCGATGGAGCCCAGGTTCCACAGGGCCACGGCGGCGCGCGCGGGGAGCAGGGTGAAGGGAAGGAAGAGGGGCGCGGTGATGGGCGCGTACTTGAACGGCATGGTGCCGTCGGACAGGCGGTAGATGTCCGTGGCTTCCCAGAACCGCTCCGCCGCCATGAGGTAGACGCGGAAGTCCACGCCCCTGCGGGGATGCTGACCCACGGCGACAGCGGCCACGGCGAGGACGGCCAGCACGAGCCACCAGGCCCAGCGCGCCCAGGGCGCACGCACTTCAAGGGATGTCCCCTCACCCGCGGCCGGTGGGGGGGATTCGGAGCGGGAGGGCCCCGGGGCGACGGCGGTCATCAGTAGGGAGGGGTGGGGTGGGCAGCGGCACCATTCCACGCCCACCCCCGCGCACGCAACGGAGGGGCGGCGGGCTAGAGGCCGTACGCCTCCAGCAGCTTCAACCACACCTCGCTCATGGTGGGGAACGACGGCACCGAGTGCCACAGCGTGTCGAGCGGCACCTCCCCTGCCACGGCGATGGTGGCCGCGTGGAGCATCTCACCCACCTCCGGCCCGGTGAACGTGGCGCCCACGAGCACCCGGCGCTTCTCGTCCACCACCCACTTCACGGTGCCAGTGAGGCCCTTGCCCACCAGCGACGTGCCGGGCACATCCTGGAGCTGCTTCTCCACCGTGCGCACCGGCAGCCCGGCCTCGCGCGCCTTGGCCTCGGTGAGGCCCACGCTGGCCACCTGCGGGTGGGTGAAGACGACTTGCGGGGTGGCCTTCGCGTCCGCCCAGGCCCTTGCCTGCTTGCCCGCGATGACGTCGCCCACCATGCGGGCCTGGTACTTGCCCATGTGGGTGAGGAGGTTGCGGCCGTTGGTGTCGCCGCACGCGTAGAGCCAGCCGCCGTCCACGCCCTTCGCGCGGAGCTGGTCATCCACCTCCACGGGCTTGCCGCCCACGAGCCCCACCGTCTCCAGCCCGAGTCCCTCCGTGCGGGGCACGCGGCCCATGGCCACCAGGACTTCGTCCGCGACGACCTGCTCTCCATTGGACAGCGTCACCGTCACCTCGCCCTTGCCGCCGGGCCGCTGGACGCGCGACACGTTCATTCCCAGCAGCACGCGCACGCCGGCGTCCCGCAGCGCCTGGGCCACCTGCTCTCCGGCGAAGGGCTCCGCCCGGGACAGCAATCCCTTTCCGCGCTGCACCAGCGTCACCTCGGAGCCCAGCGAGCGCCACGCCTGGGCCAGCTCCACCGCGACGGCGCCGCCGCCCAGCACCACCAGCCGCTTGGGCGCCTGCCTGGCCGCAGTGCCCTGGCGGTTGTCCCAGGGCTGGGCGTCTTTCAGCCCCGGGATGTCCGGGATGCGCGGCCGGCTGCCAGTGGCCAGCACCACGGCCTTGCGGGCCTCCAGCTCCCGCACGGCGCCGTCCTTGTTCTCCACGCGCACCTTGCGCGGGCCCGTGAGCTTGCCGGTGCCCCGCACCACCTTCAGCTTCGCGTCCTCGGCCCACTTCACCTGGGAGTCGTCCTGGTAGTTGCTGACCATCGAATTCCGGTGGTCCAGCACCGCGCGCGCGTCGATGCCATCCTGGAGCTTCTCGCGCACGCCGGCGGCATGCTCCGCCAGCCACCTGACTTCTCCCGGACGCAGCAAGGCCTTGCTGGGGATGCAGGCCCAGTACGAGCACTCACCTCCGAGCAGCTCATGCTCCACCAGCGCCACCGACAGCCCGGCCTCCGCGGCGCGCGCACCGGCGACTTCACCCGCGGGGCCCGCCCCAATCACCACCACGTCGAACGCTTCCGCCATGTGCCTTCACCTCGTGCTCGCTGCGTAGCGCGACGGCGGGCCATGCCCACGGCCGCGTTGAGACGCACGTCCGCTGCTGGAAAGTGAGGGTGGTCACCTGCCGACACCGGACACAGGGCACGGGCCCGAGGGGTGGCTGGCTGTCAGGTCTGCCCGCGTCCCGCCGTCCGGGGCTGTCGCTTGACGTGGGCAGGGTGGCGGTCACACCTTGTCTGCGCAGCATCACGGTCCGCGCGGGAGTCACGCACGCGGCGGGAGGTGTGCCATGGGACGTGTCTTGATTGGAGTCTCGGGTCGCTTCGCGCTGAATGTGCTGAACCGGGTGGGTCGCCTCCCTCGCTGAGCGGGACGGAGCGCGCTTCCAGGGCCTTGGATTCGGCATGTGCGCGGAGCCTTTGCCTCCGTGCAATGGGCCGGCGTGTGTCTCGTGCGTCGCTCACGGCTTGAAGCCGGGAGCGCACGAGGGGCACGCGCGGCCTTCTGGGAACCGTTCGTCCTCTCATGTCCTCTTCCAGGAATCGCCGTACCTCGTCATCGCGCCATCTGCGCGTGCAGTCCCATCTGTCCCAAGAAGTCTCCCGCACCTTCCGGGGGGAGCTGTCCGACCCGAGGCTCGAAGGCGTCGCGCTGACGTCCTTCGAGCTGTCGCCGGACGGCCGCCTCGTTCGCATCGGCTACACCGTCACGCCCGAAGCCGCGGCTGCCGGCCTTCGTCCCCTGCAGGCGGCGCTCGAAGGCGCCAGCGGCTACCTGCGCTCGCAGCTCGCGGAGCATCTCGACCTCAAGCGCGTGCCGCAGCTTCGTTTCATCTACATTGGCGTCTCGGAGCACACGCCCGGAGCGGCGGAGGAGGGCGAGTCATGATGCCCCGTCTGCTTCCGCCCGCACCGGGCTGCAGGCCCATCCTCGTCTGGGCCCGAGCGCTGCCTCCCGGCGCGGAGAAGCAGCTGCGTCACATCGCCTCCCAGCCCTATGTCGTGGAGCACGTGGCCGCCATGCCGGACCTCCACGTCGCTTCCGGCATCGCAGTGGGCACCGTCTTCGCCACTGAGCACCACGTCGTACCGGGGGCGCTGGGCGGAGACCTGGGCTGCGGCGTGAGCGCCTGGCGTTTCCCACTCACCTCGGGCCTTCCCGGACGGGACGTGCTGGAGCACGTGCTGTCTCAGTTGGCCGACCGCATCCCCGTGGGTGACGCCGTCCACCGGGGCCGGGGGCTGTCATTGCCCCCGGCGCTGGAGTCACCGCCCCTGTCCACCCAGAAGCTGCGCCATGCCTGGGAGCGGCTGGCGCCCAGACACATGGGGACGCTCGGGGGCGGCAACCACTTCCTCGAACTGGACCGGGATGCGGACGGGGCCCTCTGGCTGCTGCTGCACACCGGCTCCCGGGGCGTCGGCGCGGCCATCGCGGACCACCACGGACGGGTGGCCCGGGCGCTCGGGGAGGGCGGCTTGCCGGCCCTGAGCATCCACACCGCCGAGGGCGCCGCCTGCCTCGCCGACACGCAGTGGGCCTGCCGCTTCGCGCTCGCCAACCGGGAGGCCATCGCCGCTCGCGCGCTGGACGTCCTGGAGGAAGTCCTGGGCGTGGCCGCCGACACCACGTCGGTCGTGGATGTGCACCACAACCACGTCGCTCAAGAGGAGCACGGGGGCCGCCTGCTGTGGGTCCACCGCAAGGGCGCGGTGGGACTCCAGGCCGGCCAGCGCGGGCTCATCCCGGGTTCCATGGGCACGGCGTCCTACGTCGTGGAGGGCCGGGGCGAGCCGCGTGCCTTCCGCTCCTGCTCACACGGGGCGGGCCGTGTCCTCACCCGTTCAGAGGCGCGGGCGCGCATCCGCCCGGCGGCGCTGGAGCACGTGCTGCGCCGCGTGGTGTACGACAAGGGGCGCACCGCCGCCCTGGTGGAGGAGGCGCCCGCCGCCTACCGCGACATCACCGAGGTGCTGGAGGACGAGGCCGACCTCGTCCGGCCGCTCCTGCGTCTCACGCCGCTCGCCGTCCTCAAGGGCTGACCGGGAAGGCCGCCCCTGGCGAAAATCCGGGGGCGGCTTTACTCCAGGTGTAAAGGGAGAGCGACAATGCGCCCGGCTCCAGCCGTTATCGAGGCTCGGGCGAGGGGTCCAGTGGCTGACATTGCAGGGAACCGCGTCAGGGGAGTTCCCCGCACCCGTCGGGATGCCGTACACTCGGACACCAGAAGTACACGAGAGAACCTGCTGGGGCGTCGTCTAATGGCAGGACATCAGACTTTGACTCTGAGTATCAAGGTTCGAATCCTTGCGCCCCAGCCACTCCGCTCCGGGGGGACGCGGTAGCCAAGCGTCCGTCCCGTGCATGAAGGACGGTGGGCCGATGCCGCAGAAGACACTCCTTCTGGTCTCCGTGGGTAGCCCGCCAGCCTCTCTCTTGAGGGACTGGCAGGACCCGCTGGCGGCGCAAATGGGTGTCGCGGCCGTGGTGTCGAAGACGGTATTGCCGACGCCCGCCTACGCCTTCAACAAGGACCGTGGCCAGTACCACTGCAACGCCATCATGCGGCGGCTGACGCCCATGCTGGAGCCCGGCCAGTTCGCCGTGTTGGGCATCTCCGACGTGGACCTCTTCGTCCCGGACTCGCCTTTCGTCTTCGGGGAAGCGGACCGCGAATCGAAGACGGCGGTGATGAGCCTCCATCGCCTGGCCCAGGGCGCCGCCAGCGATACGTTGCGGCGCCGCGCGCAGGTGGAGGTGGTGCACCAGGCGGGACACCTGCTCGGGTTGTCCTACTGCGAGGACCCGCGGTGCGTGATGTTCTTCGCGCAGACGCCGCAGGACTGTGACCGCAAGCAGCTGTCGCTCTGCAACCTCTGCCGCAACGAGCTCCAGAAGCTCAACCGCTGACCTCGACCGTGCGTTGAATCACCCGTGGCGCGTTGACGTCAGTCCCGGTGCGCTCTGTAGTACGGGGCTCTCTATCGGCCGGGAAGCGGAGTGACGACGATGACGGGCAAGCGGAGGTTCCTCGGAGCGGTATTGGCGGTGGGGATGTTGGGGGGCTGCGAGCCCCTGGACGACGGTGGCGGCGGCGGCATCGGGGGCGTCCTCTTCACCCGCGGCTTCGCCTTCGTGCGCGAGGACGACCGCAACGTCTACGTGGTGGACGACGGCGGCGACGCCAACAGCCCGCAGCGGCTGACCAGCGTTGGCGGCGCCTACTGGCCTTCGGTGTCGCGTGACGGCCGCAGCGTGGTGTTCGTCCAGCGCAGCGGCGGCACCACCTCGCTGCTGACGGTGCCCACCTCGGGCGGCACGCCGTCCACGCTGTTCCGGGCGAATGATTCGACGTGCGCGCGCGGCTGCTCCAACTTCCGCACGCCCACCTTCAGCCCAGACGGGCGCAGCGTCGTCTTCGTCTTCTCGCCCGGCAACAGCTCCCAGACGGCGCTGGCGCGCATCAACACGGACGGCAGTGGCTTCCAGGAGCTCACGCCCAACAACGTCATCGCCTACGGTGCGCCGTCCTTCGTGCCCAACGGGAGCGCGGTGCTGGCGGGCGCGGGCAGCGGGCTGAACCAGCTCGACCAGCTTGCGCACGTGCCGCTCAACGGTGGCACCATCACCTACTCCTTTCTGAGCGCTGGCGTGCAGTTCGTGGAGAACCGCGTGGCGGTGTCTCCGAACGGCTCCCAGGTGGCACTGGATGGGCGCCTGTCCTCCGGTGGCACGCGCATCTTCGTGGGACAGCTGTCGGGCTCGAACGTGGGGGCGCTCCAGCGCGTCACCAGCGGCGGGGCGGGCTCGGAGGAGTCGTGGCCGAGCTGGACGGGCGCCAGCCAGCTGGGCTTCCTCATCAGCTCTGGCGGGAGCGACACGGGCATCTACCGCGCGAACCTGAGCACGGGCTCGGTGTCGCTGGCGGTGCCCAGCGCCACGGAACCGTCCTACGGGCCGATTTGACCTGGAGCTGCTGACCTCGGGCCCGGTGGGGTGGCGCCAGCGCCGCCCGCCGGGCATCCGAGGGGAGGCGATTCGGGCTTGATTCGCGCGCCTCCGGCACCCACCGCATCAAGGGCGGCACGGTCGAAATCAACTGACGCTCCGGGCGTAAGGCGGCATGTGTCCTGGGGCAACTGGCGTCCCAGAGCGCGAGGCGCGATGCTGCCGCGCGGAGGTCTGACGATGTCCCTCTTCGATGCCGTGCTGGCGGGCGACCGTGACGCCGTGGAGTCCCACCTGTCCGCCGGAGCGGACCCGAACCCCTTCGACGAGGAGGGCCGCACACCATTGATGGCCGCGGCCCGCGCGGGGCGAGCGGACCTGGTGCAGCTCCTCCTGGATGCGGGAGCGGACCCTGAGCTGACGGACAGCATCGGCGAGTCCGCGCTCATCATGGCCGCCGCGCACGGGCACACCGAGGTCTGCCAGTGGCTGATGCCTCACGCGCGCGCGGATGACCAGGACCTGGCCCGCACGCTGCTCTCCGGCCTGGGCATCACCGACTTGCGCCTGGACGCGCCGCCTCCGCCGGACAACAGCTTCCGCCGCAAGCTCGCCTCCGCGGGGGCCTACGTCTCCGGCAAGCTGGGAGACGACGGCGCCACCAAGCGGCTGGAGCGTGTCCTGCGCTCGGAGAAGCAGCGCAAGCCCTGAAACGGCGAAGGCCCGGGGCTTCACGGTGGAAGCCTCCGGGCCCTTGCGTGAAGTGAAGCGGGCGGGCCCTTCAGCGGGCCCGCCGCACCACGGGCACTACTCCGGCTTGGCGCTCACCGTGGCGCTGGGGGCCACGGTGCCCACCGCGCCGCTCTTGGTCTCCAGCGCATCGGCGACCAGCTCGGTGATGTCCTTGATCTTGATGTTCTCCTCGCGGCCGGTGTCGTTCACCGCGTCGGAGAGCATCGTGGAGCAGAACGGGCACGCCACCGCGACGATGCCGCTGCCGCCCTTCTCCTTGTAGTCACCCACCTGGCCCGGCTTCTTCTTGTCCGCGGCGTTGGGGTAGGGCGTGTTCGGGTCCTCGGCGTGCTTCAGCGTCAGCGCGGCCTCGTTCAACCGGTTGTGGTTGATGCGCGTGCCAATGTGCTCCTCCATCCACATGCGGCCGCCGCCGGCGCCGCAGCAGAAGCCCTCGCGCTTGCTGCGCTGCATCTCCACCACCTCGAGCCCGGGGATGCTGTTGAGCACCTCGCGGGGGGCGTCGTAGACGCCGTTGTGGCGGCCCAGGTAGCAGGGGTCATGGTAGGTGAGCTTGCTGTTCATCACCGCGGAGAGCCGGATGCGCTTCTCCTTCAGCAGCTCGTTGATGAGCTGCGTGTGGTTGATGACGCGGTACTCGCCGCCGAACTCCGGGTACTCGTTCTTGATGGTGTTGAAGCAGTGCGGGCACTGGGTGATGACGGCCTTCACGCCCATCGAGTTCCACGACTCGACGTTCGTCTTCGCCATCGTCTGGAACAGATACTCGTTGCCCATGCGGCGCGCGGAGTCGCCGTTGCACATCTCCTGCTTCGACAGCGTGGCGAAGCTCACGCCCGCCTCTCGCAGAATCTTCACCAGCGCGCGGCTGACCTTCTTCTGCTTGTCGTCGTAGCTGCCCGCGCAGCCCACGAAGAAGAGGTACTCGTAGGGACCGCCGTCGTCACCCCACGTGGGGAGCGCCAGGTCCTCCGCCCACTCGTCGCGCCGGTCCTGGCCCAGGCCCCAGGGGTTGCCCTGGCGCTCGATGCCCTCGAACACGCGCTGGATTTCGGGGGGGAACTCCGCCTTCACCTGCACCTGGTAGCGGCGCATGTCGATGAGGCGCGGCACGTTCTCGATGAACACCGGGCAGGCCTGCTCGCACCAGCCGCAGCTCGTGCACGCCCACACCGTCTCCGCCGACAGCGCGCTGCCGACGATTTCAGGCAGCGGCTCCTTGATGCCATTGGGGCCGTAGCCTTCCTCCACCCACTGCTCATTGTCCCAGAGCCAGTGCTTCAGGTCCTGGTTGACGCCCTTGTGGGTGAGCGGCTTGCCGGTGATGTACGTCGGACAGTGCGTCTGGCAGCGACCACACTCCGTGCAGGAGTAGAGGTCCAGGCCCTGCTTCCACGTCAGGTCCTTCACCGTGGCGGTGCCGAACTCCTCCTTCTCCAGGTCCGGCGTGGGCAGCTTGCCGGTGGAGTGGGTGCGCTGGAAGAAGACGGTGGGCAGGCCGGTGATGATGTGGAAGTGCTTGCCGATGGGCAGGAAGTTCAGGAACGCCAGGATGATGACCAGGTGAACCCAGAAGCCGGCCACGCCCACCACGTGCGCGGCGGTGGCGCCCAGCGGCATCATCGCCAGGCCCGTCAGGCTGGTGAACGGCTCCCACCACACCAGCGCGGCGAGGGACTGGGGCACCTGCGTGGCGCCCACCTGCGCCTGCGCGGCGTGCGCGGCCACCATGTGGCTGCCGCCGAACAGGAACTCGGAGACCATCAGCCCGCCGATGAAGCACAGGATGAGGTACGCCTCCCACGACGGCGTCAGGCGGTCCGGCTTCACCTTCCAGCGGACCCAGATGTAGTAGGCCACGCCCAGCAGGGCCAGCGCGGCGACCACGTCCTTGGCCAGCAGGTAGACCTTGTAGACGAAGAGCAGCGCGGATTGATCCGCCCAGAACGGGTGGCCCAGGTCCGTCAGCACGTCCAGCGCCGTGGTCGAAAACCCCATGGCGAAGAGCATGACGGTGCGCAGGGCCAGCACCATGAAGGCCGCGTAGATGAGGACGTGGAACAGGCCCGGCGTGAACTCCTCCGGATCCACCAGTCGCTTCTGGCCAAGGCCGAAGCGCACCAGCTGCGCCACGCGGAAGGGAATGTTGTCGAGCCGGTTCTCCTTCTTCATCGCGAGCAGGACGCCCACGCGACCGGACATGGTCATCACGAAGATGGGAATGGCGAGGGCTAGCAACAGGCCGGTGATGATGGGACTCATGGGACTCTGAGGACCTCTAGGGCGCGGCGGATGGGCCCGGGCTGCCGCGTCGCGGCAATTCTTGAGTACACTTCAACCCTAACAGGGGTGATTCGCGAATCAAGCACCCTGCTGCCCCAGGTGTCCTTCACTGGAGAACGCGGCCCGGGTCCGCCGGGGAGTGAGCGGCCATCGCACGGATTTACCAGTGGCGGACGGCGTCCAGGCACCCTTTGAAAATACCTGGGCGTAAACCGCTGTGGGGTTCCCTTCCTCGGACCCAGGGCTTACCTTGTGCGATTGCCACGGGCATTGTCTGACGCCTGACTGTTCGTAAGTGGCTGTAAATACGAACACTCCTCGCTGGAGGGCAGGCAGGTAGGCAGACAGGCTACACGGCCCCCAGAACTTTGAGACCCCAAGGGCTTTACAACGCGGGGCGACATCCCCAACATGGTCGGTAAATCGGTCAACGATTGATGGAGCGGGCCTCGCATGGGGCGAGCCCGGGTCGACCGAAGCGGGATGCCCACCTTCACCCGGGTGGCCTCCAGAGGAGCCGGCGATGGTTCACGACGACACCACGTACATGGATGATGAAGGTTTGCCTTATGTGGATCCGCGGCAGGACGGTGACGCGGAGTCTTCTGGGGCCGACGAGGGCGCGCCCGGCCGGCGCTGGGGCTACGCCGAGGAGTCGTGGGGCGGCTGGACTGCGGCCGAGTAATTCGCGGCCCCCGCGGCCGGTGGACGCGCGGGGGCACTAGCGGTAACCGGGGCAATGGATGCCCGCGTGGTGGCTCCCCTGGGGTGAGCCCCCCGGGCTTTGCCCTTCGGGCCCAGCATCAAGATGGGTGGCCTGCCTGCCCGTCATCTCTCCTTCATCCCTTCGTCAACATCCCCAGCGGCCATGGACGGCCGTGGTTCGAGGGTAACGAGGCAGGCATCTCGTCCGTCAAGCACGCTTTCATGCCTGCACTTCGGGAGTACGAGCGGCTGACCGGCTTCCGCGAGACGAACATCAACGCCGTCCTGCACCACCGGCTGATTCTCTTCGGCCCGCCGTGCACCACCTGTGGCAAGCCGCTGCGGACCCCCCAGGCCCGGTACTGTGCGGCCTGCGGTGCGTTGCGGCAGCCGGCCCCTTCCTGAGGGGCTGTCCGTGTGGGTGTGCCGCATCCTGGCCGGCCCCCTTGCTCCAAAGCACGACTCCCGACATTCTCAGACCCCGCAGCCTGCCCGTGAGCGTCCCCCGCTCCCGTGCGTTGTGGCCCATGAGACTTCCAGCATCGGGGGCGGCCCGCTCCCGCAGATTGATTCGCGGCACAATGCCTCGTGCGACCACGGGGGAGTACGTATGAAGCAGACGGCCTGGGCAGTGGAGCGTGACGCCGAACATGGCCGCGAGGTGCTCCTCCTCGTCACCCTGGAAGCCGACGCCGACGCCCCCCGCGCGCCCGTGGCCATCAACCTGGCCTTGGATCGCAGCGCCTCCATGCGTGGCGTGCCGCTGCTCGCCGCGGTGCAGGCCGCCCAGGCGCTCGTGGAGCGCGCCAGCCCTCGCGACTACCTGGGCCTGCTCACCTTCGACGCCGAGCCCGAGCAGGTCCTCCCCATGCGCGCCATGGACCCCAACGCCCGGGCGCAGCTCCTCAAGGTGCTCGCGCGCCTGGAGTCCGGCGAGGGGACCGCCCTGCACGAGGCCGTGGAGCGCGCCTCGGAGTCCGCCCGCCGCGTGCTCGTGCCCGGCGCCCGGCCCCAGGTGCTGATGCTCACCGACGGTGAGCCCTCCGTGGGCCCGTCGCAGCTCGCCGAGTTCAAGACCCAGGGCGCCCGCATCGCCGAGTCCGGCGTCATGCTCCACGCGCTGGGGCTGGGCCGCCACTACCTGCCCGACGTCCTGGAGGCCCTCACCAGCCCCTCCGGCACCGGCTTCGTGCACGTGGATGACCCGGAAGGTTTGCCCATGGCCGTGGGCCAGCTGGGCGCCGAGCTCTTCGGTGAAGTCGTCGCCGACGCGCGCGTGCACGTGCTGCCCACGGGCTTCGCCGACGTCCGCTGCCGCCACCGCTATCCCTCGCGCGTGGAAGGCGACGCCATGAGCGCCACCCTGGGCGCCATCTCCCAGGCCTTCCCGCGCCGTGTCCTCTTCTCGGGCATGCTGGGGGATGCGGAGTGGAACCTGGGCGTGTCCACGTCCTAC
Organism: Myxococcus xanthus; assembly: GCF_006402735.1. Lineage (NCBI taxonomy): Bacteria > Pseudomonadati > Myxococcota > Myxococcia > Myxococcales > Myxococcaceae > Myxococcus > Myxococcus xanthus. The sequence continues at coordinate 338,859 of NZ_CP017174.1, forward strand.
TCCGAGCGCGGCGACACGCGGCGCATCAGCGTGCCGGTGACGCGGGTGCTGCCCGACAGCGACTCGGGTCGCTTCGTGCGCGCCGTGTCCGCCGAACTGGACCTGGTCGCCGGAGAAGCCGCCGCGTGGAAGGCCCTCGGCCGCCGTCACCAGGACGCCGCGGAGCGGGCGCTGGAGGCCGCTGACGTGGCCCTCTACAAGCTCGCGCGGCTCGGCTCGGCGGAGGTGCCCGCGCAGCGCCACGTGGAGCGGCTGGCGGACCTGCGCCGGGTGATGGAGCGCCGGGCCAACAAGCTCCCCGCGTTGGTGATGCGCCGCGCGCACTCCGAGGTCTCCCGCATCACCATGAGCCGCGTGGGCCCCGCGGCGCCCGCGCTGCTGCCCTGGAAGACCGAGGACTGACGCCGACTGCTCGGCTGCCCCCTGTGGGTTCATGACGTTACCTCTGTGACGCTGTAACCCCTCCTGCCCGGGCCGTCCGCCTGGGAATGGGTGTGGCGCGTCATGCGAGGGGAATGCCCGCCTGCCCGGATGGTTCACTGTGCTTGGAGGCGCGCGTCTGTCGCTGGCGGGCCGGCCTCCTCTGGGTTAACGGGAGTCGCATGACGCATCGGCAGTCCAAGAGGCTCGGCTTTGTTGGCGGAATCGGACTGCTGCTGGTGGCAGCGGTCGCGTGGGCGGACCTGCCCGCGTCGGCGGTGGCATCGAGCGCGCCGGACGAAGGCGACCCTCGCATCGAGGGCGCCCTCCTGGTGGACGCCACCCAGGTGAAGCCGGGAGACACCTTCCGCGTGGGTGTGCGCTTCCGGTTGGATCCGGGCTGGCACGTCTACTGGAAGAACCCGGGCGACTCCGGCCTGGAGACGGAAGTGGCGTGGGACACGCCCGGCGTCACCGTGGGGCCGCTGCAGTGGCCCTTCCCGCAGACGTTCCGCACGCCCGACGGCTTCATCACCACCCATGGCTATGACGGTGAGGCCATCCTCATCGCCGACGCGAAGGCGGAGGAAGGGTCCTCCACGGGGATGCTGACAGTGTCCGCTGCCGTGGAAGCGCTGGTGTGCGAGGTGCACTGCATTCCCGCGGAGCTGATGCTGACGCGCTCCATTCCCCTGGGGCCCCAGACGGTGCGCGACGCCGAGACGGCGGCTGTCTTCGACACCGAGCTGGCCAAGGTGCCCCGTCCCGCCAAGGACAGCGGCCACGCGGCGACGCTGGCGCTGGATGCGCCGCAGCTCACCGCGGGCCAGGATTTCACCGGCACCCTCACCCTGACGGCCCCGGGCAGCGCGGCGGTGCCCGCGGTGGAAGGTGACTTCTTTGTCGCCGACCGCATCGCCGGCGTCGTGCGCGTGGGGTTGGCCTCGGACGGTCCGGGCCGCTTCAAGCTCAAGGGCAAGGCGGAGCCGGACGCGCAGGCGTCGGCGCCGGACCTGACGGGCGTGCTGCGCCTGGGCACGGCGGCCACGGGCTACCAGTACCTCGAGGTGACGGCGCCGCTGGCCCCCATGGTGGCGGCCGGTGGCGCGGCTGGGACGCCGGCCGCGGTGAAGCCGCCGTCGGTGAAGGACAGCATCGCGGCGGTGAAGCCGGTGGGCGCCGCCATCGCCACGCCGCCCGCGGCCGAGTCGTCCATGGGCCTGGGGCTGGCGCTGGTGTTCGCCTTCTTCGGCGGCGCGCTGCTCAACCTGATGCCGTGCGTGTTCCCCGTGTTGGCGCTCAAGGCCTACGGCTTCACGCGCATGGTGCAGCAGGAGCGGGGCCGCGTCGGCGCGCATGCGGCGGCCTATGCAGCGGGCATCATCGGCACCATGCTGCTTCTGGCCAGCGTCGTGCTGGCGGTGCGCGCGGGTGGCGCGAGCGTGGGCTGGGGCTTCCAGTTCCAGGAGCCGCTCTTCGTCGCGGGTGTGTGCGCGGTGTTGGTCGCCTTCGCGCTCAACCTCTTCGGTGTCTTCAACGTGGGCCTGGACGGCACGGCGCTGGCGGGCAAGGTGGACCAGAGCCACGGCCTGATGCACAGCGCTGGCGAGGGCGTGCTGGCGGTGGTGCTGGCCACGCCGTGCTCGGCGCCGCTGCTGGGCACCGCGGTGGGCTTCGCCTTCGCGGCGGGACCCCTGACGGTGCTGGCCGTCTTCACCGCGCTGGGCCTGGGGCTCGCGCTGCCCTTCTGCGTGCTGGTCCTGGTGCCCGGGCTGGCGAAGAAGCTGCCCAAGCCGGGCGCGTGGATGGAGCGCTTCAAGCAGGTGCTGGGCTTCGCGTTGCTGGCCACCACCGTCTGGCTGGTGTGGGTGATGGGCGGGCTGGCCGGCGTGGACGGCATGGCGCGGCTGCTGGCGTTCCTGGTCGCGGTGGGGCTCGTCACGTGGCTGTACGGCCAGGGGCAGGCGCAGGACGGCATGCGCAAGCTGGCCACCGTGGCGGTGGCCGCGGGCGTGCTGGTGGCGTCCGGGCTGCTGACGTTGCGTTTCGATGACCAGGACCCCGTGGCGGCGCCTCGCCTCGGGTCCACGGTGGCGCAGGCGCAGCCGTGGAGCGCGGACGCGGTGAACGCGGCGCTGGCGGCGGGCCAGCCGGTGTTCATCGACTTCACGGCGGACTGGTGCCTCACCTGCAAGTTCAACGAGCGCACCGTGCTGTCCACCGACGAGGTGCGTGACGCCTTCACGAAGCACCAGGTGGCCTTCTTCATCGCGGACTGGACGCGCCGGGACGCGAGCATCACCGCCAAGCTGGCCGAGCACGGCCGGGCCGGTGTGCCCATGTACCTGGTGCTGAGCCCGGGTGCCCCCGACAAGCCGGAGGTGCTGCCGGAGTTGCTCACGCCGGGCGTCGTGGCGGACGCCGTGAAGCGCGCGGCGGAGTGTGCACCCTCGAAGCTGGGCAACGGCGCGAATGTCCTCTGCGCCGCGGGTTTCCCAAGTCACTGAAGTCGCGCTGTCTTCCCCGCAGTCTCCAAAACGCTGGAGGAACGCCATGAAGCAGGTCTTCACCGCACTCGCGCTGGGCACGTTGTTCGTGGGGGCGCCCGCCCTCGCCGACGCGGAAGTTGGCAAGCCCGCGCCGACCTTCACGCTGAAGGACGAGTCCGGCAAGGAGCACACGCTGGCGCAGTACAAGGGCAAGGTCGTGGTCCTGGAGTGGACCAACCCCGAGTGCCCCTTCGTTCAGCGGCACTACAAGAACGACACGATGGTCACCACGCTGAAGGGCTTCGACGCGAAGAAGGTGGTGTGGCTGGCGGTGGACTCCACCGCGCACAACACCCCGGAGAAGTCCGCGGCGTGGAAGAAGGATGAGGGCTTCCCCTACCCGGTCCTCCAGGACGCGAGCGGCACGGTGGGCAAGTCCTACGGCGCGAAGACGACGCCGCACATGTACGTCATCGATGAGCAGGGCGTCGTGCGGTACGCGGGCGCCATCGACGATGACCCGCGCGGCAAGAATGCCAAGCCGGCCAACCATGTGAAGACGGCGGTGGACGCGGTGGTGGGTGGCCAGCAGGTCCCGGCCAGCACCACCACGCCCTACGGCTGCTCGGTGAAGTACAAGAGCTAGCGCTGGCTCGGCTGTGCTGATTCCCGAAGGCCCTCGTCCCTGCTGGGGACGGGGGCCTTCTGCTTGAGCGGCAGGCGACGGCGCCATGGCAGGAGCCTTGCCCGCTGCGAGGGCGGTTCGGACCTTTCCCTCTGAAAGGGGAAACGACCATGGCCGACAATAAGGGCAGTCCGGTACGGGGCGACGAGCGGATGGACACGACGCGCCCGGAAGAACTGGAGCGCGAGGCGCGGCATCAGAAAGGCCCGGTGCGAGGCGACGTGACGGACGAGGACGTGGGCGAAGACCGCATCCTCCAGAAGGGGATCGGCGGCTACGGCGCTCAGAAGGGCACCGAGCCGGCGCGCGAGGCACCTCCGCTGAGTGACGACCACGGACGTCATTGAGGTGTGAGCCTGGGGAAAGCTCGCACGCAGGCAAGGCCGCAAAAAGGCCAGCCGGGGGCTGAGGCGTCATCCCGCGACGACGTCATGGGCGCTTGTTGGACCCGCGCGGTGCGCTAGGTCCCGTGCTCCTGTTGCGCGGAGGTCGTGCGCCCGGCCTCGCGCGGAATCGTGAGCAGCGAGCACAGCGCTCCCACGGCGCACAGGCCAGCGGACACCCAGAGCGCGCGCCGTGTGCCCACCAGGAAGTCCATGCCGGTGTCGCCAGCGAGGCCGCCCAGCAGCGGCAGCAGCGCCACTGCGAGCAGGCCGGCGATGCGGGCCACGGCGTTGTTCACGCCGGAGGCGATGCCCGCGTAGCGGTCCTCGACGGCGCCGAGCACCACCGCCGTGAGGGGACCCACGGTGAGCGCCAGTCCCAGTCCCAGCACCAGGATGCCAGGCAGCACGGTGGTGACGTAATCACCTCCGCGCTGGATGCGCGTCAGGAGCGCCAGCCCCACGCCCGCGAGCAGCGGCCCCGCCGTCATCAACGGACGTGCGCCGATGTGCCCCGCGAGCCGCCCCACCGAAGGCGAGAACAGAAGCAGCATCAGCGTGATGGGGAGCAGCGCGGCCCCCGCACCGAGCGCCGAATAGCCGAGCTGCTGCTGGAGGGCGAGCACCACCAGGAAGGTGGCACCTCCGAGCGCGAAGTACACGACGAGCGTGGTGAGGTTCGCGCCGGAGAAGGTGCGTGAGTGGAAGAGGGTGAGCGGAAGCATCGGCTCCCGCTGCCGCGCCTCCAGTACGAAGAACGCGGCCAGCAGGACGGCGCCTCCGGCCGCGGCGACGATGGCCGCCAGGGGCCAGCCGTGGGCGGGGCCCTCGATGAGCGCGTAGATGAGGCCACCCAGCCCGAGCGCCGCCGTCACCGAGCCCGCGACGTCCAACCCGCGTGCCCCTGTCTTCGGCGCGATGTCCGGCACGTGCCGCAGCGCCGCCCACGCGGTGAGCGCGGCCAGGGGCACGTTGAGGAAGAAGACGAAGCGCCATGAGCCCGCGTCCACGAGCCACCCGCCCAGCAGCGGCCCCACGGCCGTGGTGACGCCGGACAGTCCGGCCCAGGCGGACACGGCGCGCTGCCGGTCCTGAGGCGGGAACGACGTGCGCAGCAAGGCGAGGCTCGCAGGCACCAGCAGCGCGGCTCCCACACCCTGCGCCGCGCGGAAGGCTGCCAGCGTCCAGGTGTTGGGCGCCAGCCCGCACAGCACCGACGTGACGGTGAAGGCGAGCATGCCCAGCAGGAAGACGCGGCGCTGGCCCTTCGCGTCGCCGAGCGCGCCCCCCGTGAGCACCAGGGAACCGAGCGTGAGCAGGTACGCGTCCACGGCCCATTGGAGGCCGGACAGGCCCGTGTGCAGCTCACGGCCCATGGCGGGCAGGGCGACGTTGACAGCGGTGGAGTCCAGAAACGCCATGCCGCTGCCCAGCACGCTGGCGAGCAGCACGCCCCGGCCGCGAGGACTGTCGTAGGCGACGGTGGTGTCGGGGGCGGTGGTGGCCATGTGGCTCTACCGTGCGCCCGGGGTTCCGCGCATGCCATCCGCCGTCGCGGGAAGGGGACGTGCCTCCGGTGGCTCGCCGTCCCGGCTGGTGGCCCCTGAAGGTCCCCGCATCCAGTGCCTACGCTGTGGAGGGCACTGGTCGCCCCATTTCCAGGGAGGTGTCACATGGAGCCGATTTGCGAGCACATCCAACAGGCCGGGGACCCGCCTCCGCGCTCGCGGGGCTGTGAGGAATGCCTGGCCATGGGCGCGAGCTGGGTGCACCTGCGTCGCTGCCTGAACTGCGGCCATGTGGGATGTTGTGATTCCTCGCCCAACCGGCATGCGACGAAGCACTTCCAGCAGTCGGCGCATCCCGTCGTCCAGTCCTTCGAGCCGGGCGAGGAGTGGGAGTGGTGCTACGAGGACGAACTCTTCGCCGAACACCGTCCAGCGCCATCGCAAGACGCGCGACTATGACGTGGGCAGTCATCCGCTATCATTCCCGGGCCCGATTCAGCTCGTGGGAAGAAAGGCGCGGCACCGCACCATGGACGCGTGGACACTCGAAGGCTCGCGCATCACCGACCCGGACACGTTGAGCCGCCTGCACGAGATGCTGGCGAACGAAAGCCCGCTCATCATCGAGCACCGCTTCTACCGGGAGACGCGCGCCCCGCACCGCTTCATCTGTGACGATGCCGACGTGCTGGACGAGTATCTCCAGGAGTCACGTCCTGGAGACTCGTTCTGGGTGTGGTCCTACAAGAGCCTCTGTCGGGGCGACAACCTGCTGCTCCAGGGGAAGATGCCGGACGCGCAGGGCCGGACGCCGGGCGGCCGCGTGGCCTGAGTCAGGCGGCCACGGGCTCGATGCGAGGTCGCGTCCGTGCCCGGGCCGTCTTGCGGCCACCGCCCTTGCGCAGCAGGTCCAGCGTCACCTCGTCCTCCGTGGCCAGCGCCATGAGCCGCTGGAGGTCGTCCACGCTGTTCACCGCCCGCTGATTGATGGCCAGCAGCAAGTCATCCACCTGGAGTCCGGCCTCGTAGGCCGGTGTCCCGTCCTGCACGCGGAGCACCTTCACCGCGCGGGACTGGCCGTTCTCCCGGGTGAGTCGTGCGTCCAGGCTCACCGCCGTCGCGGCGATGCCCAGGAAGCGCCGGTCCACCTTGCCGCGCTGGATGAGCAGGCTGGCAATCCACGCGGCCGTGGTGGCGCTCACCGCGAAGCCGATGCCTTGCGCATAGGGCAACACCAGCGTGTTGAGGCCCACCACCTGTCCTCGCATGTTGAGCAGCGGCCCACCAGAGTTGCCCGGGTTGATGGCGGCATCCGTCTGGAGCATGCCCTCCAGCATGACGCCGTCAGGCAGGCTGATGCTGCGGTTGATGGCGCTCACCACGCCCAGTGACACGGACTGCTCCAGGTGGAACGGGTTGCCAATGGCCATGACGAGCTGGCCCACGCGCACCGATTCGGGCTCGGCGAGCGGCAGGGTGGGGAAGTCGCCGCCCTCCGCGCGGACCACGGCCAGGTCGGTGGGGGCGTCGCTGCCCACCAGGGTTCCGCGCAGTTCCTCGCCGTTGGAGAGCTGGACGGTGAGCTTGCGTGAGCCGCGCACCACCACGTGGCGGTTGGTGAGGACGTAGCCGTCCGGTGTGAGGAAGAGGCCGGTGCCGTGGCCGCGTGCGTGCTCCACGCCCACGACGGCGGGCGAGGCCCGCGCCACCAGCGACTCCAGGTCATCCGAGAAGTGTTGCAGCAGTTTCATGGCGGCCTCCTTTCACGCGCGCTTGCCCACGGTGATGGGCACCTCGCGAACCTCGCCAGCGCGCAGCACGCGGACCTGGAGGGTGGTGCCCACCTTCTCGTCGCTCAGGGCGCCGAGCAGGTCCTCCACGCCGTGGAGGGGTTGACCTCCCAGGCTCACCAGGACGTCTCCGAGCAGCAGGCCCGCGTCATGCGCCGGGCCGTTCGGGTCCACGGAGAGGCAGATGAGGCCGTGCTCGTTCCCCGTGCCCAGGTGTTGGGGCAGACGCACGGGGTAGGCGCCCACGCCCAGGTAGCCACGCCGGATGCCCCCGTGTTCCTTCAGCGATGCAATCACGCGCGTGAGCGTGTCCGTGGCGATGACGACGGCGGCGGTGCGAGAGAAGGCGGCGGTGAGCAGACCGACAAGGCGTCCCTCGGTGTCCACCAGCGCGCCGCCGGAGAAGCCGGGCGGGAGGTCGGCGTCCGTCTCCAGGTAGCGCTCCACGCGGCCTCCGGCATGGGTGCGCCAGCCCTCGCCGTGGGTGCTGACCATGCCGAGCGTCGCGCGAGCCGTGCGGCCAGGGCGGCCCACGGCGATGACGAGGTGACCGACCTTCACGTCATCCAACGGCGCGGAGGTCAGCGGCGCGAGGCCGGTGGCTTCGGCCTTGAGCAGGGCCAGGTCGGTGCTGGCGTCGCGGCCGACGAACTCGGCAAAGACGGTGCGGCCATCCGGCAAGCCGATGGGGAGCCGGTCCTCGTGCTCCACGGCCTGGCTGGTGGTGAGGATGTGGCCCTCGGCATCCCAGACGATGCCGGTGGCGCCGCGCCTGCGCCGCGTCTCCACGCGGACGATGCTGGGCGCGGTGCGCTCGACGACGGAGGCGAGGGACTGGGACAGCGACTGGAGGAGGCCGGTGGACATGGTGTGTTCCTTTCGAGGCACAAGGTAACGGCCTCGAAAAGGCGCCACATCGGCGGACCGGCCAGGTCGGGAGCCTACCCATTCGGGGAGGTCACCTCGTCTTTGGTTCAGCCTGCCTCGCGGAAACGCTCGTAGCGCGCTTCCAGGTACTCACGGCGCGGCCGGTGGGCAGGTGCCTCCGGCAGGATGCTCAGCGCCTTTCCAGCGAAGCCTTTGAGCCCGTACTCCAGCGTGGGGCCGTCGCGCTCGGCGAGCAGCCGGGGCGCGATTTCGATGATGCCGTCAGGACGGATGCCCAGCAGGTCCGTGTCGAAGGCCCCATGGTGGAGTTTGCAGAGCGAGAGGCCGTTGGAGACCTCCGGCCTGCCGCGCTCGTCCCGGTCCGGGAGGATGTGCGCCGCGCCTCGCACGAGGCGCCGGTTGTCGCGAGACGCAACGTCCGTTCCCTGGAACCGGTACTGGAATCCCTCGTTCGAGCGGAGGTCGTCGTAGCGCGCCTCACGGCCCTGGCGAGGAACGGTCGTCTTGATGGACAGCGCCGTCTCGCGCATGTGGCGAGGCCAGAAGATGCCGCGTGCGCGGTTGGCGAAGTTCAGCGTCTCGCCCTGGTACCGGATGGGCCAGTCGATGTCCTGGTTCGTCAACCTCGCCAGGCTACCAGGTCCAGGCCGGAGGCGAGGCCCTTGAGACCGCCCCTGATTCGCTCGTCTTCTGCCTGGATGCGGGTGGCTGTCTGCTCTGCGGCAGCCAACCCATCAAGGGAGCGGTCCACGCGACTCCAGCCCTGCTGCTTCCCCACGGCCCGCGCGTCCCTACGTTCTCCAGGAACTTCACGATGGCGAACGAAAGGTCAGCCCCATGGAACAGTCAGGCGAGCGCATGATGAAACAGCCGCAGGGTGTCATCCAGGGAGACCGCAGGGAGTTCGAGGAACTGTTGAAGGACTACGACACCGCGCTCCTCACCACCCGGGGTGCGGACGGACACTTCCACACGCGGCCCATGGCGGTGGCGAAGAAGCACAAGTCCGGCACGGTGCTCTGGTTCGCCACCTGGGCGGACACGCAGAAGGTGCAGGACCTGGAGTCGGACCCCCACTGCTCGCTCGCCTTCCACGCGTCGGAGGACAGCGCCACGTATCTTTCCGTGTCGGGCGTGGTGGAAATCGTCCGCGACCGGAGGGCCATTCATGACTTGTGGGAGCCCGGCTGGAAGCCCTGGTTTCCACAGGGCCCGGATGAGGGTGACATCGCCCTGCTGCGCTTCACGCCCGAGCACGCCGAATACGTCCACCCGGCAGGCGGAAAGCTCAAGGTGCTCTTCAGCACCGCGAAGGCGTTGGTGACGAAGCAGCGCCCCGACATCGCGCCCAAGAAGGAGTTGGACCTGCACTGAGCCTGGGCGAGCGCCCGGTTACCGCCGTTCCAACAACGCGCCACCCGGCCCGAATCCCAGTGTGAGACACAACACGCGCGAGTGGTTCGCCAGCCGCGAATCACCCCGCGCGGCCTCCGTGGCCAGCTCCGCGTCATTGATCACCAGCGCCGTCCCGCGGCCCTCGTTCCCCATGGCCGCCTGGAGGATGTCCGCCATCAGCGACTCGTGGCCTTCCCAGCCGTAGGTGCAGCCCCCGGGGACCAGCGACGCGTCCAGCGGACACGGCAGTGCGAGGCACAAGGCATCGGGCAGCCGTGCCGAGAACACGCGCAGGGCACTGGCGATGAACGCCACCGCCGCCTTCACATGCCGCCTGTCCGGAGGCCGCGCCATGCCGATGAAGTACCGAGGCAACAGCGCGGTGTCGCGCTCGAAGATGCGCGGGTCCGCAGTGTGACTCACGCACTTGATGCCCGTCTGCCCCACGTCGAGCGCCACCGGATGCGCGGGCGCGAACGGCGCCAGCAGACGCAGTCCCGCCTGGGCCGGAGCGAAGAGTGGACGCTCCGCCACGTACACAGGGCAGGGAAGCGCGGTGGAAACACTCGAGAGCATGGCATCGAAGCCCTCCAGGCACACCAATCCGCCGCTGAGCCACACGGCATCCACCGCGTGCCGCTTCACCAGCGTGGACAGCGCCACCGCGAGCGCCGGGCCCAGCCGGCCCGCGAGCGCCGGCTCGGGAACCCCCGCGCGACGGTCCGCGTCCACGCGAGGCGCCCCGAGCAACTCCCACAGTTCGCGCCCCATCACGGGGAGGTTCCACACCTCCAGCGGCGACACACCCGGCAGCACCAGCCGCCACACGTCCCAATCGCGCATGCAATCACTCACGCCACGAGTCGGAGGATGCGTTCAGCGGCGTCCTTCGCGCCGTCACGCGCCTGGTAGGACGCGGCGATGCCGGCCACTCGCTGTCGCAGCACCGTGCCCGGCTCCAGCAGTTGTCGCAGCGCTTCGCGGCAGTCCTCCACGGAGAGCGAGCGCGGCGCCCGCACGAGTCCCGCGCCCGACTTCGCCAGGAAGTGCGCCTGGATGGGCTGGTCGTTGCAGACGGGCAGGAGCAGCATCGGAACGCCTTCGGTCAGCGCCTCCATGACGGAGTTGGCGCCGCCGTGAGACACGAGCACGGAGACTCGTGATAACAGTTGTCGCTGAGGTGTGTATGAGACGGCGACCACGTCCCCGGGAAGGCTGTGAACAAAAGCTGTATCAGCCAGCTCACCCGCGCTGAGCACCACGGTGACGCCCAGGGGCGCGGCGGCCTCGGTCATCGTCTGAAACAAATCCGGTTGCCACGAAATCTGGCTGCCGAAAGACACGTACACCACGGGCTTGGAGCCCAGCCGCTCCCACGGGAAGGCCACTTCGTCACCACGCGCCTCCGGAGGCTGTGACGGCCCGACCAGGTGTGTGGCGGGAGGCAGTCCTGCGTCGGAGCCCAGGAAGGCCTCGGTGGCGAAGATGACGTTGAGGTCCGGCGACAGGCACTCACAGTTGCGGAAGCGGGCATCGAAGCCGTGACGGGCGAACAGGGCCTGTCGCTCATCGGCCAGCGCGCGCACGTTGCGGCGCAGGCCGTAATCGATGGGCGGCTCCAGCAATGACAGCGCGGAGGACACGCCCGCCCAGGGGATTCGCAACGCATGGGCGGCCAGCACGGCGGCGTACTGCATGCCGTCCAGGGCCATGACATCCGGACGGAAGCGCTCGACGGCCTCGCGCACCGGCGCCAGCAACGAGGGCACGGCGTCAATCAACAGGCCGCGAATCCACTGTCCCAGCGCCGCTTCATCGAGCACCAACCGCGCGAGCGCCTCCCCTCCCGTCTCGATGGCGGGCACGGGCGCCTCGGCGTGGGGCAGCGCCAGCACCTCCACGCCCAGCCGTTCGAGCTGCGGCGCGGGCTCGGGGATGCACAGCCAGCCCACGTGGTGGCCCATGCGGCGCAGCCACTGCGCGACACCGGCCATGGGGTTGAGGTGGCCCTTCTCGGGGGAGGTGGCAATCAGGATTCGGGACATGGGGGACGGGCGCTGGCGTGGGCGTGGAGCATGACGAGGGAGCACAACCGCATCAACAGCCGGTCCATGACACCCGCCTCGGGAGCGTCGGCGGCCAGACGTGCGTAGCGCTCCAGCAGCGCCCGGGTCGCGCCCGCGTCGACGCACTCCAACGGCGCCAGCCGGGCCGGCGTGAGCCATTCCCGGTAGAGCTCCAGCCAGCGCGCGCGGACGGGGCTGGAGAGCGCGGTGTGCGCATAGCGCGGCGTCTTCCGGGCCAACCGGACCTCGTCCGGCACCAGCGTGCGCACCGCATGCCGGAAGAGCCACTTGCCGGCCCCATGCCGCGCCAGCACGTCCAAGGGAAGCGCCAGCGCCACGTCCGCGAAGTCCGCGTCCAGGTAGGGCGTGCACACGTTCACGCCATGTGCGTTCGCGCTGCGGAGTTCAGGAGGCAGCACCAGCTCCCACAGCACCCAGGCCGCGTAGCGGACCTCTTCGGGGTGATCCTCGTCACCGGAAGCCAGCTCCGCGTCCCAGGGAAGGCGCAGTGCCCGCTGATCCACCCCCAAGTTGTCCACAGGCCCTGGGCGCAGCACCTCGTGCGCGAGGTGCCGGTCCTCCGTCACACGGGCCGCCGCACCCGCGAGCGCCGCCGGGTTGCCCATGAGCACCTCATCCGCGCCAGCGCCGCTCAGCAACGTAGAGGCGCCCTGCCTTCGGGCCTCTGCGTAGAATGCATGGCTGGCCACGGCGCGGGCGTTGAGGATGGCCGTCTCCTGGCTCAGGACGGCGGGCTCGAACAGCTCTGGCAGCACCGCGTCCGGAACGGACACGTCGACCAACTCGACTCCGGCCGTGTTCGCCACCGTCCGGGCATTCCGCCGCTCCGTGGCATCCGCGAAGTGGACATCCATGGTCCAGGCGCGCACGCGTCCGAGCGCGTGCCGCGCGGCCAGGGCGCACAACGCGGCGCTGTCCACGCCGCCGCTCAAGCTCACGTCCACCGCGCCCGCCGCCAGGTGTTTGCTCACGCTGTCCGCCAGCGCGGCCACGAGCCGTTCCGCCAGCCTGTCTTCATCCTCGCGAGTCTCCGGAGTCCCCGCGCTCCGACGCACACGAGGCAAGGCGCCCGGAGTCCGGCGCACGCCCTGGAACACGCTTCCGTCGGGAGGCAGCGCATGGCGCAGGAATGCAGCGACGGCCTCCGGTGCCAGACCCGAGGGATTCAGCCGCCAGACAGACGGTGCCAGGCGCGCCAATGATTGGTAGCGGGGCAGGGTGGCGAGCATTCCGCCGGAAGCGTGAGGCACGCGGGTACTGTGACAAGCCCCAGGGGCCCCGGGCAACCTCGTATAGTCCCGCCGTGCGCTACGAGCTCCAAGACGGACGCATCCTCACCTGGTCCCTGGAGACGCATGTCGCCACGCACTGCAACCTGCGCTGCGTGCAGTGCTGCCCGCTGTCGCCGCACCTGCCTGCCTGGTCCGTGGACCCCACCGCCCTGGGCAAGGACTTGCGCCAGCTGGCCCGAGCCCTCCGGCCCAACGTCTTCAAGCTCACCGGCGGCGAGCCCTTCCTCCACCCCGACCTGCCAGCGGTGCTGGACGCCGTGCGCGCCTCGGGCATCTCCCCGCAGGTGTCCGTCACCACCAACGGCTTCCTCGCCCAGAGCGCCCCCGACGCCGCCTACGAGCGCCTGGACCGGATGACACTGTCCGTCTACACCTCCGCGCCGTTGCCGGAGCGCTCCATCGCCCGCATCACCGAGCGCTGCGAGCAGCACGGCGTCTTCCTCACGGTGAAGCGAATCGACGCCTTTCAGCAACTCACGCCGGATGCGCCGCACGACTCCGAGGACGCCGTGCGAGGCATCTACGCGCGCTGCTGGCTGAAGGTCCGCTGTCACCTGGTCCACGCGGGCCGCTTCTACGCCTGCACGCGTCCGCCGCACGTGGCGACGGTGCTCGGCGGCACGTACCCGGAGATGCCCGCGCTGGGCGAGGTCGACGGCGTGCCGCTCGACACGCCGGACCTGCTGGGCCAGATGCTCGGCTACCTCGAACGGGAGACGCCATTGGCCACCTGCCGTTACTGCCTGGGCGGCGACGGCGCATGGCAGCCGCACGCCCAGCTCCCTCGTCTTCGAAGCTGAAGGGGCACCCCCAGCCTCGCTTCATCTCATTGGCCGCGTGGCTGGGACGCCTTGGGCAGCGCGGACTGCATGGACGGCGGATAGCGCCCGCCCGCAGCGACGCCCGGAGGCGCGACGGCGTTGATGGCGGCCACGTCCTGCTCAGTGAGCGTCACCTCCAGCGCGCCGAGGTTCTCGTCCAGGTATTTGCGGCGCTTGGTGCCGGGGATGGGCACCAGGTCCTTCCCCTGTGCCAGCACCCACGCGAGCGCGAGCTGCGCCGGAGAGCATCCCTTCTCCTTCGCCAGCCGCTCGATGTGGCCGACGAGCTCCAGGTTGCGCGTGAAGTTCTCCCCCTGGAAGCGGGGCGAGAAGCGGCGGTAGTCGTCCTGCGCCAGGTCCTCGAAGCGCTTGATTTGCCCGGTGAGGAAGCCGCGTCCCAGCGGGCTGTAGGGAACGAAGCCCACGCCCAGCTCGCGGCACGCCTGGAGCACGCCGTCCTCCGGCTCACGGCTCCACAGGGAGTACTCGCTCTGGAGCGCGGTGATGGGATGCACCTTCGTGGCCCGGCGCAGCGTGTCCGCGTCCACCTCCGACAGGCCGAGGAAGCGCACCTTGCCCTCGCGGACCAGCTCCGCCATGGCGCCCACCGTGTCCTCGATGGGCGTCTGTGCATCCAGCCGGTGCAGGTAGTACAGGTCGATGACGTCCACGCCCAGCCGGCGCAGGCTGGCCTCGCACGCCTGCTTCACGTACTCCGGCCGCCCGTTGATGCCGCGCTTCTGCGGGTCCGTGGGGTCGCGGACGATGCCGAACTTCGTCGCCAGCACGATGTTCGCCCGGTGCGGCTTGAGCACCCGGCCCACCAACGTCTCATTGGCGCCCGAGCCATACATGTCGGCGGTGTCGAAGAAGGTGATGCCCCGCTCCAGCGCGTGCAGCAGCGTGGCCTCCGACTCCGCGTCATCCCTGCCCGCGTAGAAGTCGGACATCCCCATGCAGCCCAGGCCCAGCGCCGAAACGGTGGGGCCCTGCCTTCCCAGCTTCCGAGTCTCCATGTCCCTTGCTCCTTCCTCGTGGTGACGCCCCTCTAACTGGAGACTCCCGGCCTCGCATGACCTTCGAGTCCGGAATCGTCCGTCAGGGGGCATGGAGGGCCTGCGCCGCGCCCGGGTTGCTGGGCAGCTCCACGGTGAAGGTGGAGCCTCGCCCCAGCCTGCTCTCCACGTGGACCCGGCCGCCCATGGCCTCCACCAGCGTGCGGGTGATGTACAGGCCCAGGCCCAGGCCACCGTAGTTGCGCTCGGACACGGCGCGTTCGAAGCGGCCGAAGAGGCGGGGCAGATGCTGGGGCGCGATGCCGATGCCCTCGTCCCGCACCGTCAGCCGCGCTCCGCCGTCATGCGGCTCCAGGCGGACGTGGATGGGCCTGCCGTTGCCGTACTTCACGGCGTTGTCCACCAGGTTGGTGATGACCTGCTCCAGGCGCAGCCGGTCCCACCGGCCCACGATGTCGAAGTCTCCCGCCTCCAACTGCAAGGAGGAGCCGGTGCGCGCGGCCTGGGGTTCATACCGGGTGACGACGTCCCGGACGAGCGACCCCAGCTCCAGTTCCTCCAGCTCCAGCGAGAGCCGCCCCGCGGAGATGCGCGACACGTCGAGCAGGTCGCCCACCAGCTCCGCCAGCTTCTGCACCTGCCGTGCGCCCACCGCCACGTAGCTCTCCACCAGGTTGCGAGGAACCGGGCCCGGGTGGCGGGCCAGCTCCCGCGTGAGCGCCTGGAGCTTCAGGCTCAGCGGGGTGAGCGGCGTCTTCAGCTCGTGGCTGGCAATGGACATGAACTCATCGCGCAGGCGGATGGCCTCCCGGGCCTCCGCATAGAGCCGGGCATTCTCCAGGGAGAGCGCGGCCCGGTGTGCCAGTTCCTTGGCGAACGCCAGGTCTGACGTCGAGTAGTGCCGGCCGGAGTAGGCGTGGATGAAGCTGAGCACCCCCAACACCTGTCCGCGCGCAATCAAAGGCACGGCGATGAAGGAGACGGGCCCCATCGCTTCCATCACCCGGGCGTGTTCCGCGTTGTGCGCGAGCTCGTGAATGCGTTCCCGGGTCAACCGCTCGATGTGAACCGTCTCCGCCTTCAGCAAGGCGCCCGTGAGGGGATGCCCCGGATTGCCGCTGGGCTGCATTCCGAAGCGGAGGATGTCCTCCGCCAGCGCGTCATCCTCGAGCCGGAAGTGCGCCACCTCCAGCCGCCGGAACGTCCCGTCTGGCTCCGCCACGTCGACAAGGCACCAGTCCGCGAACGTGGGCACCACCAGCTTCGCCATGTTCCGCAGCGTCGTCTCGTCGTCGAGCGACGACGTCAGCACCGCGCCCGACTCCGCGAGGAGCCAGTCACGTGCCTCGGCCAGCTGGAGCTCGTGCGTCAGGGCCTCGGCGCGCTGTCGGGCCCGGACCTGGTCCGTCACGTCGAACCCGAAGCCGACGATGCCGTCGACCTCACCCTGCTCGTTCCGCGTGGGTTGATACACGATGTTGAGATACGTCTCCTGCATCTCGCCATTGGGGGGCTTGCGAGGGAACGGCACCGCATTGCCCGCGAAAGGGACGCCGGTGCGGTAGACCTCGTCCAGCAGGGTGATGAAGCCTCGCGCTGCCGCCCACGGCAGGGCCTTGGTCGCCTCCTGGCCCACCAGTGAGTCCGTCCCCATCAGCGCGTTGTTCATCGAGTTGGAGAAGGAATAGACGTGCTGGGGGCCTCGCAAGAAGATGATGGCGGCGGGCGCGTCCCGGAAGAGCACGTGGAGCCGTTCCTGCCCCGCCTCGGCCTCGCTTCGGGCTGCTCGCTCCCGCTCCAGCAGCCGCGCCCGCTCCGCGTTGGCCTTGCGCAGCATGACGTTCAGCTTCGTCATCAGCAGCGCGAGCGCGAAGAAGACCGCCAGCGAGACAGCCCCTCCCGTGCCCGGCACCAGGTTGAGCAGTGGCTCCAAGAAGTAGAAGTCCACCACCACCACCGACAGGAACGTCGTCACCAGGGCGGGGCCCCAGCCGCCCCACCAGCCGGACACCATCACCGCGCCGAAGAAGAACAGGAAAGGGGTGGCTGGGATGAACGACGCCACGCCCGCCTGGATGAGCCACGCCGTGACGAACGCGAGGAGCGCGACGCCATAACGTCCGGCGCGTGAAGCCCAGAGTGGGTGATGTCGTTCTGGACGAGCGTGCATGGTCAGGGGCGGGCTCCCGGCCGGCTACGTGCATCCCGTTGGGGAGGAACCGCGCACTTCTCAGGTAAGCACCGGAACCCACTGCATGACATCTTGCTCGCCGCTCTGTCATGCAAGGCTGCTCAGCGCAGCCTGCGGAACGGTTGTGGCTTGGTGCCCACGGCCAGCGCCGATGCCTCCACGTGACATACGTCCAGGCTGGGCTGCGTCCAACCCAGGTTCCGCAAGGCGCTGCCAAGCCGCTCGCGCAGTGGCGCTACGGCCGCATGGCTCGCGCCCGCCAGCTCCAACTGGAAGCTCGAGACGTCCACCTGTGTCAGACGGAAGACACGCAGCGCATGGTGCTTGAACACCCAGGCCAGCGCCCAGGCATCCACCTCCCGGCCCGAAGGCGTGACGAAGTGGCAGGCTCCTCGTCCGCCGAAGTGCTCCAGCGTCCATCCATGAAACCCACAAGCGCAGGCATCACGCCGCACGCTGCCCGTATCGCCCGGGAGGTAGCGCAAGAGCGGTAGCACGCTGGGACGCAGCCGTGTCACCACCACCTCGTCCAGTCCGGGCTCCAGCCAGACATCCGGGGCCAGGACGTGGAAGCGGCCTGGAGCCTCGGGCCACAGGCACTCCCAGGCCAGCGGCCCCGTCTCCGTCGTCGCATAATAGTTGAGGACAGGCGTGGGCACCGCGTTCGCCAGCTCTGCGCGCAGGCCGGCAGGCAGGTGCTGCGCGGAGGTGAGCACCCACTGGGGCGTGGGCACGTCGCGCTGGGCCGCCAGCCACCGCAGGCCTTCCGGGTCGGAGAAGAGCACGGCGGGACGCACGCGGCGCAGGCGCTGGAGCGCGTCCTCGCGAAGGACGGAGATTCGGTGCAGCGCGCCGTCGTGGAGGATGGGCAGGCGCACCGAGTACTCCAGCCCGCCCGGCAGCGCGTCCAGCAGCACCACCCGGGGATGCGAGGGAAGCGCCGCTCCCGCGCGTGCCACGAGGAACCGCAGCACGGCCCACATGTGCAGGCAGTCGCGCCGGTCTCTCACCACGTTCACCGGCGCTCCGGTGGACCCGGAGCTCTTCACCACCACACAATCATCGGCGTCCGCCGGCAGCGTGGGCACCGCGTCCCAGTTCGCGGCCAGGGCCTCACGGTCCAGGAAGGGCAGGTGGCGCAGGTCGTCCAGCGTCTGGAGGTCACCCGGGTGGATGCCCGCCGCGTGGAGCCTCCGGGCGTGGTACGGCGAGTCCCGTAGCGCGTCTCGCAGGAAGGACAACCGAGCGTCCAGGTCCGCACGGGCAGCGTCCTCGTCAGCCAGGGATGCGAAGCGGGCCAGGCCCTCGGCGATGGATTCGGCCCAGGGGATGTGGGGGCGCTGCGAGGAGGTGTCCCGGCGGATGTTCGCGCGAGGCGCGACGCGCAGGTCCGCGGACAGGGCTTCCGTCACTCCCGCCACCCACGCGCCTCCGTGGCGCGCTGCTCCGCCTCGCGGAGGGCCTGCTGGCGTTTGTCCGCCTCCTTCTTCCGGGCTTCCTCCGCGCGCCGCATCTCCGCTTCCGCCTTGCGGTAGTCCAGTTGCTCGATTCGCGCGACGGAGCCCTTCGGGGACTCGCCCTTGCACTCGCCGCCCACGACGCGCACCCACTTGCGAATGAGCTCCTCGCGGCGGAAGGTGTTGGAGCGAATCATCTCCGCCGTCAGCGGGGCCACGTCCTGGAAGAAGCGCTGCAGGAGCGTCGTCGCGTCGTCGTTCTCGTTCAGTGCCTGCACCGTCTCCTGCCGCAGCGCCGAGGACACCAGCACGTGCGCGAGCATCACCACCTGCTCCCGCCACAGCGGGGAGCGGGCCCGGTCCTCCAGGGCGCCCCAGTCCGCGCGGGACGGGGGGCGGACCTTCGCGAGCCGGAAGGTGTCGCAGATGATGGCCAGTGCCAGGTCATGCGAATACGGCGACACGATGGGGGCTGCCTCGAGCTGCGTCTGAATCTCGCGGATGTCGAAAGCCATGGGACTCAATTCTCCAGCAATGCCTGGGCGAGGTCGGCGGCAGCCTTCGCGAAGTCGGAGGGCCAGCGCACCACCACCAGCCGGAAACGGCGCTCGCGCAGCAGCGGCGCCAGCGCCTGCCGGGCGCGTAGTTCGTCGGGAACGGCGAGGATGGCCACCACGAGGCGCGAGCGCCGGATGGACTCCAGCACCGGCGCCAGGGGCTTCTCCGCGGTGACGTTCGCCAGGAAGTCGCTGTCGGAGATGATGATGCGCAGCGCATCGGGCCGCTCGCGTGACAGCGTGTCCATCACGTCGAAGGGGAACTGCGTGCCTCCGCCGATGTAGCTCAGCAGGAAGTCGCGCGCCTTCTCCTCGTCGTACATCCACGGCGATACCTGCGGGTTGCCGTGCGAGTACACGATGCCGCGCACCGTGGCCTTCTTCCGCAGCGCGGAGGCGGACAGCACCTGGGCCGCCAGCGTCATCGCGTTGAGGCTCAGCTCCGGGTTGGGCATGGAGGCGCTGGTGTCCAGATAGATTTCCACGGACGGCACGCCCAGCTCGGACGGGGGCGGCAGGTCCGCCTCCAGCTCGCGGCGCAGCGGGGACACCGCGGCCAGGTGGCCCTGCGACAGCACCGTCAACGTCCAGTCGATGCTGGACGGGTCATCGCCGTACTCCCACGCCTGGGGCGTGGTGCGCAGGTAGGGCTCCGGCTGGGACGGCGTCGTGGGGAGCTTCAGGATGTGCTGGTCCACCAGCCGCCGGTAGTGTTTCGCCACCAGGGCCCGCCGCAGCTTCCCGCCCTGCTTGCCGGGCAGGTGCTCGGTGACGCGGTGGATGGTGTCCAGTTCGTCCTTCTCCTTCGCGCGCGTGCTCAAGGGCTCCAGCCAGCCCCTCTCCTCCGCTTCATCCAGTGCGTCGTCCCAGCGGCTGCTGCCGTGGATGGCGGCATCCAGGTCGTCCACGTCCGGCACGGAGACGTCTCCGCCCAGCGGCAGGCTGAACTCCAGGTCCGCGGGCTTCTCGATGTAGCGGATGAAGGTGGCGCAGAAGTAGAGGAACTGGAGCTTGCCGTTGGGAAGCGCGTAGAAGGTCTGCGCGAACATGCGCGCCTCGGCGCGCACGCCGGGGTATCGCTGCTCCATCGGATCGAGCTGCGCGGCGGGCACCAGGTTCCCAGGGGGCAGGCCCCACAGCTCCTCGTAGATGGCCAGGTAGAAGAAGAACAGCGGCGACATCTCGCCGCCCTGCACGCGCTGGAAGCCCCGGTAAACCGCGCACAGCGCCTCCGCGTGCGTGCGGCCCACCACCTCGTTCACCTGCAAGTCATAGAAGAGGTTGGTGAGGGACTGCTTCAGGCCGGGAACCAGCCGCTGCTCCTGCACGCGCAGCTCCGCGTCCCAGCCCAGCGTGTGCGGGAAGCGCGCGTGGTGGCCGATTTCATGCGCCAGCACCGCCGTGAGGCTGCCAGTGGCCTCCATGGCCTCCAGGAGCTTGAAATTGACGAAGACCTGGCGCTTCGCCAAATCGATATACGCGAGCGGCTCCTGGGCGTGGCTGTCGTCGGGGTGGAAGCCCACATGGGGCTCGGGAGGGCTGAGCTGCACGCGCACGTCCCACAGCGCCAGCGCGTCGCGCCAGCCCGTGGCCACGTCCTCGTGGGTGATGCGCGGCCGCGGCGGACTCATTCCGGGACGAACACCAGCACGTGCTGGGAGGTGTGCAGCGTGGCCGCCACCCGCCAGTCATTGGACACGGTGGCGAACCACGCGTCCGCGCGCGGGTCTTCCCGCAGCGCCTCGTCCAGGTGGGGACTCTCCACGCTCGTCTGCTCCGGCACCTCGCGGCAGCCCATGGCGCCCAGGCTGACGGGCGTCTCCGCCAGCCAGATGCCCTGCGTGGCCGCGTCGCGGCCCGCCACGGCCTGACGGTGCCGGTCATGCACGCACACCACGGTGGGGGACAGGAAGTGCATCGGGCCGGGGAGGAAGCGGCTGTCCTCTTTCGACAGGTCCACCCAGTGCGCCTGGGCCCGAGCGGCCAGCGGCGCGTCGGGCGGCGCCAGGGCCACGGAGGTGGTCTCACGCAGCCGCGCCTCGATTCCCTCCAGTGACGTCAGCTCCCGGCCCACGCGCCAGAAGATGCGCTGGACCCACGGCGGCGCGGACTCCAGGTTCTCCCCCAGGTTCCACAACTGGGCGAACACCTGTGAGCGCTCCTTCGTGGGCACGGCGGCCAGCAGGCGGGGAATCAGGTCCGACCACGCCAGGGTGAAGAAGTTCTGCCGGCCCGCGCTCGCGGGATACAGGTAGCCCAGGCCAATGGCCTCCGCGCCCAACTGGAGGTAGGCGCGCAGCAGCTCCTCGCCCTCCGCGGCCGGTGTCCCCGCATCGAGCAGGGACTGCCCCAGCCGCTGCGCGGCGCCGCCGGTGAGCTCGTGCCACAGGGCGGAGTCCCAGCGCACGAACCGGGCGCGGGCATTGGCTTCCAGCTCGTCGGTGAAGGTGCTCATGGGCGACCGCCCGGGTTCTCCTTCAGCCACGTCGCGTAGTTCCGGTAGCGGCTGTACAGGGACTTGAGGTGGATGACGTCCTCGTAGACGGGGCCGGACAGCTCGCGCTGCGCGAGCAGCACCTTCATCAGCACCGTCACCTGGTTCATGCGCTTCTCGGTGGTGGGCAGGTCCACGCCGGACAGGCCCTTGTCCAGCTCCTGGCGCAGCGCCGTCACCTTGCGCCGGATGGGCTCGTGCGTGTCGTAGTGGCTCATGGCCATGTCGAACATGTTCCGCAGCCAGGCCACGCGGTCCTGGAGGAGCATGCGGTGGCCCTTCACCTCGAAGAAGGCGCTGCGCGGGTTGGGCACCAGCTTCTCGTGCAGCACCCAGGGGGCAATCTGCCGGAAGTCCTCCAGCTCCACGGCGGCGTGGCCGCGGAAGAAGGCCATGGCCTTCGCGAAGTGGAGGATGGTCTGGTACGCGCGCACGCTGACGCCGTTCTCCGTCTGCGAGCAGAGGTGGACCTTCTTGTCCAGCGGGCACTGCTCGTTGCACACCGCGGCCACCGTCTGCCCGGCCAGCTTGAGCGTGTCCTTGTGCTTGAACTCGAAGCGCGGCGAGGCCATGCGGCAGAAGTCGAGCTGCCCCAGGAAGAAGGCGATGCGCTCCAGCACGTCCTTGGGCACCTCCACTTCCAGGATGGAGGCGTAGGCACGCTCCAGCTCGCCCTGCGTGAAGACGACTTCCTTGGGCAGCAGCTCCTCTGGGGACTTGTCCGCCTCCAGGCGCTGGAGGAGCTGGTCCATGAACCCCGAGTTGAACGGCACCGCGCGCACCACCACGTCGATGCGGTCCTTCAGCGCCTCGATGACCTGGAAGGTGCCGCCGCCCTGGTCGTCGTTGGCGGTGAGGAACCAGGACGAGCGGCCCGCGTAGACGTACTGGTCCATCATCTCCGCGTAGCCCTCCGCCATGAGGGACAGGAGCGCGGACTGCGTCTTGGTGGGGATGCGGTTGTACTCGTCGATGATTTTGACGCGCTGGCCAATCCACTTGCGCCAGCTCACCTTCACCGCGGACAGGTCCTCCGCCTTGAGCATGTCGGAGGGCAGCGGCGCGCCCAGCAGGTCCGCGATGGAGAGCTGCGGATGGCCGCGCTGGATGCCGCGGTGGACCTCGTCGCGGCCCATACCGGACAGCAGGGCCATGAGGATGGCGGACGTCGTCTTCCCGCGTCCCGGTCCGCCCACCAGCAGCGCGCGCCGGCAGGTGAAGAGGGTGAGCAGGGGGATGAGGACGAACGAGCTGTAGCTGGTGTCCTCGGGGAGATGGAGCTCGTCACCCGCGGGCGTCTTGAGGGACGCGGACGAGCCGAACTCCAAGTCGTAGTAGGGACAGATGACGGCGTTGTTGGTGATCCACCAATACGCCTGCCGCATCTTGTCGTGGAGGCTGCCGCCGTCGCGCTCGGAGAGGTGGACGTTGAGCTGCTTGTCCGCCGTCGCGCGCCCGGTGAGCAGGCGCGTCACCCAGTCCTGGTTGGCCATGCGCGCCGGAGCCTATCACCCGGGGTGGATGGGACGTAGCGCCGCCGCGTGGCGGCCCGATGCCTACAGGGTGACCAGGCCCAGCTTCGCCGCGCGGACCACGGCCTCCGTGCGCCGCTGGACGCCCAGCTTGGCGAGCACGGCATTCACATGGAACTTGGCGGTGTGCTCGCTGATGTCCAGCCGGTCCGCGATGGCCTTGTTGGACAGCCCCTCCGCGAGCAGCCCGAGCACCTCGCGCTCCCGCGGCGTGAGCGCGTCCGGCGCGGTGGCCTGGGCCGGTAGCGAGGCACGCGGCGTGGCGCGCAGCTCCGCGAGCGCGGGGTCGAACACGGCCAGCCCCCGTGCCACGGAGAGCAGCGCGGCGACCAGGGCGGAGGGCTCCGCGTCCCGGAACAGCAGGCCCCGCGCGCCCGCGCCCAGCGCCGCCTCGCCCGCGGCTTCATCCACCACCAGCGCGAGCACCGGTGCGCCCAGGTCGGGACCCTCCACGTTGGACGGGCGCAGGCCGGTGTCCCACAGCACCACGTCGGGTGGCTCGCCGGGTTGGGATTCCAGGTCCACCTGCGTCCCGGCCGCCACCTCGAAGTGCACGCCTGTCTGGTCGCTCAGCGCCCGGGAGAGCGCCCCCCGGGCGAGCGGGTCCTCTGAGACGAGGGACAACCGGAGCGGTGAGGTGGATGCGGCCAGCACGGGACTGCTTCACTAACCGGCCCCTGCGGCCGACGCTGTCCCAGTGCGCTCAGGGCCCTCGCAGCCGCGACATGAGCAGGAAGCCCACGGCGAGTGCGAGGAGCACGCCCACCACGGCCCACAAGGCGACGGAGCACCCAGGGGATGGCTTCGAGACGATGGGCAGCTTCTGTGTCCGGAGGTCCTCGGTAATCTGCGCGAGCAGCCCTGCGTCGTAGGACACGGGCTCGCCCTTGCGAATCTTCCGGCCCATCGCCTCCAGCTCACCCCCAGGCAGGTAGCGCTCCGTGAGCAGCAGGCTGCGCGCCTGGAGCTCGCGTTCGGTGCCGTGGGCGGCGGGGTCCAGTCCGCAACCCGTGCAGGGGGTGAACGCGCCCACCTTCGAGTTGCCACACCGCACGCAGACAGCCAGGGTCATGCGCCTACCCTAGCGCGAATGCCCCACGAGGCGCGGCCCGCCATCCCTCACGGGCCGCTCGCGGGCGTCACGTCAGGGGGCCAGGTTGCTCATGTGCTGGCGGATGCGCACTACGGACGTGGTCATCGCGGCCCGGCTCAGGCCAGCGTGACGCCGTGCCCGGGCGCATCCGTTGGCAACTCCAGCCGTGCGCCCGCGTACCGGGCTCCGCCCTGGAAGGGGTGGCTCGCGATGAACAGCGGCGTATCCAGGTCGGCGTAGGTGAATCCCCCCAATCCGGCGGCCAGGTGCGCCGAGGCGGACATGGCCAGCACGCTCTCCACCATGCCGCCCACCATGAGCTCCAGGCCCGCCGCGCGAGCGAGGCTCCACATCGTCAGTGCCTCGACGACGCCGCACTTCATCGTCTTGATGTTGATGGCATGCGCGGCGCCTTCCCGGATGAGTCGCAGCACGTCCTTCGCCGAGCGCGCCGACTCATCCGCGCACACCGGCACGAGCGAGCGGCGCGTGAGCTCCGCCATGCCGGCCACATCATGCGCGGGCACGGGTTGTTCGAAGAGGGCCAGGGGGACGTCCGCGCGTGCCAGTTCCTTCAGGAAGGCGAGCGCCTCGGCCACGTCATAGCCGCCGTTGGCATCCGCGAAGAGCCGGGCCTGGGGCGCCACTTCATGGATGGCCATCAATCGTGCCGCGTCCTCAACGGGCGGTAGCGCCCCGACCTTCACCTTCAGCGTGGTGATGCCCCGCGCCAGGATGGCCTGCGCGGACTTTCGCGCATGGGCCACGTCTCCCGCGGTGACCGTCATGTCGATGTCCAGCGCGGCCTGCGCGCCGCCCAGCATCACGTACAGCGGAACGCGGTAGTGCCGAGCCAGCGCATCGAGCAGCGCCGTCTCCACGGCGCACCGGGCGGAGGGCGCCAGCGCGAGTGAATCCCCCAGCGCCTCGGACGCGGGCCGCCACGCGCGAGCGTCTCGTCCCACCAGCCCCGCGCGCACCTGTTCCAGGGCGGCCAGCGTACTGGCCTGTGTCTCTCCACTGACGGCGGGGAAGGGGGCGGCCTCGCCCAGGCCCTCGGTGCCGTCCGCCAGGGTGAGCCGCACCAGGACGTTCTCCGCGGCGTACTGCGCGCCGGTGGCGATGGCGAAGGGCTCGGTGAGCGGGAGGTGTAGTGGCTCGAAGTGGACGGCGGTGATGAGGGTGGGCGTCATGGGCGGCCGAGGAGCCTAGCCGCCCGGGCCTCTCGTGCGCGCGCGCCACGCCAAGCGGCGGTTGGCCGACAGACACATGGGAACTGATACTGATACATGTCTGCCCCGTGTACTTGTGACGGCCACGCATTCGTGTCGACATGGAGCCATTCTGAACGACCGATTCCAGGCGGCTCCGGCGCCCGACATGGATGTGCTGCTCGTGGCGCTCGAGGAAGCGGAGCGGCACCAGTCCGAGGGCTGCATGGTGTTGCACGCCGTGCGGGACGCGGCCGGAGCGCTCGTCGACTTCCAGTGGGCCTGGGCGAATCCCGCGGGTGCGCGCGTCCTGGGGCACGCCGCCCCGGAGTCGCTGCGAGGCCGGCGGCTGTGTGAGCTGATGCCGGGCTCGGGATTGGCCGCCCGGGTGGACCTGCTTCGGGACGTGGTGGAAGCGGGGCGGCCGGCCGCTGACAGCTTCCAGGAAGGGGATGCGTGGCTTCAGGGAACGGCGGTGCCGCTCCGGGACGGTGTATTGCTGCGCCTGCGTGACATCACCAGCGCCCTGCGGTTGGAGGAGGGCGTCCGCGAAACCCTGGACTGGGTGCGGAGCATGCTGGAGGCCACGCCCGACGCGTTCTTCACGGTGGATGCGGACTGGCGGGTCACCTATGTGAACCACGAGGCCGCGGCCCTCAGCGGGCGTTCGCAGGAGCAGCTCTTCCGGCAGATTCTGTGGCAGGCGTGCCCGGAGTTGCTGGGCACGCGGATGGAGCGGGAGCTGCGCCGAGTCGCGAGCGGCGCGGGCCACACCATCTTCGAATGGCGCGCCACGCCTGGCCGCTGGCATGAGGTGCACGCCTGGGGCGCCAACGGCAACGTGTCCATCTTCGGGCGGGACGTCACCGCCAGGAAGCAGGCGGAGGCGGAGCGGGATGTGCTCCTGTCGCGCGAGCACTCGGGCCGCCTGGAAGCCGAGGCCCTGGTCCACGAGCGCACCCGCGAACTCATGGCCGCGCGCGAGCGACTGGTGCAGTCGGAGAAGCTGGCCATGGCGGGACAGCTGGCGGCGGGCGTGGGGCACGAAATCAACAACCCGCTCTCCTATGTCGTGGGCAACCTGCAGTTCGCGCTGGATCAACTCGAGCCCCTCGCGGCGCGGGGCGAAGTGCGTGAAGCCCTGGCCCGCGCGCTGGGCGAGGCGATGGAGGCCCTGCGCGAGGCGAAGGAAGGCGCCGAGCGCATCCGCACCACCGTCCGTGACTTGCAGACCTTCGCCCGCGCGGAGGAGCCGCAACTGTCACCCGTGGACGTGCACGCGGCGCTGGAGTTCGGCCTCTCCATGGCGATGCCGCACCTTCGCCACCGGGCCCGCGTCGAGAAGCGCCTGGGCCCGGTGCCCACGGTGATGGCGCACGAGACGCGGCTGGGGCAGGTGTTCCTCCAACTGCTCGTCAACGCCGCGCAGGCCATTCCGGAAGGGGACGTGGCGCGCTACCAGGTGACGCTCTCCACCTGGAGGGACGGCGCGACGGTGGTGGTGGAGGTGGCGGACAACGGCCACGGCATGGCGCCCGAGGTCCTGGAGCGCGCCTTTGAGCCCTTCTTCACCACCCGTCCCCTGGGGGAGGGCGCTGGACTCGGCCTGTCCACCAGCCTGGGCCTGGTGCGAGGCATGGGCGGCGAGCTGTCGGCGTCGAGCGCGCCGGGGCTGGGCAGTGTCTTCCAGGTGCGGCTGCCCACCACCGACGCGGACGCGCCCTCCGTGCGGGTGGCGGAGGACAAGGACCTTCCCGGGCGGAAGCGGGTGCTGGTGGTGGATGACGAGCCGCTGCTCGCCTCGGTATTGGGCCGCATCCTCGGCGCGCGTCACGAGGTGGTGGTGGTCCACAGCGGGCGCGAGGCGTTGGACACACTGGCGCGCGACGCGGACTTCGACCGCATCTTCTGTGACTTGATGATGGGGGACCTGACGGGGATGGACGTGTACGACACGCTGTCCTCGCGTCAGCCGGAGCTGCTCGCGCGCTTTGTCTTCATGACGGGCGGAGGCTTCTCCGAGCGGGCACGGACCTTCCTTCAGTCGGTTCCGGTGCCGCGCATCGAAAAGCCGTTCGAGCTGGGCGTCCTGCACGCGCTGGTGGAGGACGCCCCGCCGCGCGCCGGTACTTGAGAAGGGCGGCCGGCGCGCGCATCGGAAGCGGTGTGACTACAGCTTCACTTCTTCCCGATCGGGCTGGGTGATGTAGCCGGAGCCCGCAGCCACCAGCTTGGCCATCAGCTTGTCCATGCCGTTGGAGCGGGCGAAGGCCATCTCGTTGCGGGTGGCGCCCACCAAGGTGAGCAACTGCACCTTGCCGCTGGGGAGCACGAAGTGGTCGGGCCGGGACGGGTCCCGGACGAACACGAAGCCGCTCAGCTTGGACTCGCCACCGTCCAGGGAGCCTTCCACCGGGTAGCGGTGGCCCATGGCGAAGGCGCGCAGGGACACGAGGTTGTAGGCCATCATGTCCAGCAGCCGGAACACCGGCCACTTCGCCTCTTCGGGCGTGTGGATGACCATCTCGTAGCCCAGCCCGCTGGGCGCGTCGTCGGGGATGTCCTCGCCGGGTGCCGCGGTGAAGGGGTTGGACAGTCCACTGGTGACATAGGTCCAGTAGGGGTAGCTCTCGCTGGGCGGTGAGACGCGCACGCCCATGGGACCCCAGTTGGGGTCCGCTTCCTGGACCTGGGCGAGCTCACTCTCCATCCACGCTTGGATGGCATCCGTCTGGTCGAGCGTGAAGACGCCTTCGTCAATGGCGCCGAACATCTTCGGATACTCGACTTCATCGCGGTCCGCCCAGCAGTCCTCGTACCACTGGATGAAGTCTTCGTCCGTCTCCGGGGCTTTCATGGCGATGACACTCTAGAGGCTCACCCCGGTTTCACAACTTCAAGTCGCGGAGAGGCCTCTTCAGGCTGACAGTCCGGGGGGCGTTCAGGTGCCGGTGGCCCCTTGGGTGCCCGGGGAGGCGGCCAGGGGCCAGGGTTTCAGCCCGCAGATTCGCTCGGCCTCCTCCACGGCGGGCGCCAGCCGCGCGTGCTCCCGGCGAAGGAAGCCCCGCACCGCCCCGTCCAGCGTTCTGTCGAAAATGAGGTGGGCGCTGTGCACGGCGGTGGGCTCGAAGCCTCGAGACACCTTGTGCTCACCCCCGGCGCCCGGCTCGAACACCTTGCGGCCGGTCCGGATGCAGTCCTCCACGGAGTGGTACAGGCAGACGTGGAAGTGGAGGAAGGGGTGCTCCTCGAAGGCGCCCCAGTAGCGGCCATAGAGGCGCTCCGGGGTGGCCAGGTTGAAGGCGCCGGCGATGACCTGCTGGCCGCGCACCGCCTCCACCAGCTCCACCGAACCGGGCATCGTGCGGAAGACCCGCGCGAAGAAGTCGGGGGTGAGCTGAATCTGCCCCCAGGCGTGGCGCTCGCAGGTGGAGGTGTAGAATCCGTAGGCGCGCTGGGCGTGCACCTGGGAGAGCTCGTCGCCGCGCACCGTGCGCAGGGTGATGCCCTGGGTGGCCGCGGCGCCGCGCTCGCGCTTGAGCTGGTTGCGGCGCTTGGAGTCGAAGCGCGCCAGGTAATCGTCGTAGCTGCCGTAGCCCGGGTTCTTCCAATGGAACTGGAGGGTGATGCGCCGGGCGAGCCCCTCGGCCTCCAGGAAGTCCGCCTCGTCCCCCGTCGGATACAGGACGTGGACGGAGGAGCAGCCCGCCTCCTGGGCGCTCCCGGCGGCGGCGGCAAGCAGGGCCCGGCGCAGGGCGGGGACGTCCTCGCCCGGGGCGATGAGGAAGCGGGGCACGGTGGCGGGGGACAGCGGCCCGCCCACGACGAGCTTCGGGTAGTACTCGACGCCGAGGCGGGCGGCGGCATCCGCCCAGCCGAAGTCGTAGATGTACTCGCCCATGCTGTGGAACTTGAGGTACGCGGGCGCGGCAGCCACGAGCTTGGGGCCGCGCCACAGCGTGAGGTGATGCGGCGCCCAGCCTGTCTCCTCGGTGGCGCTCCCGCTCTCCTCCATGGCCGCCAGCCAGGCGTGCCGGACGAAGGGTGGGGCGTCGGGGCCGACGAGCGCGTCCCAGCCTGCGGCCGGGGCATCAGTCACTGCTTCGAGGATGCGGAGACGGAGCGGGGTATCGGCGGGCACGGGGGCACTCTTAACGCGCCCCGCACGTGCCCGCCGTGTGTTGCTGGCCTGTCCGTCAGGCGGCCCGAGCGGCGCCCCCGGCCCGTGTGGCCTCGCGGGCCTCCGGCCAGACGGCTCGCTGCGGGGTGGCGATGCGGATGATGCGCAGCAGGGCCAGCACGCGCATCACCTGCCACGTGGGGTCCAGCTCGAACTTCCTCGCCGCGAAGTTGGGGCTGCTGCCGTACTTGTGGTGGTTGTTCTGGAAGAGCTCCCCCATGCAGAGGAAGTCCATGGGCAGGGAGTTGCGCGACTTGTCGGTGCTGTCGAAATTCCGGTAGCCGTACTTGTGGCCGCACCAGTTGACGATGGCGCCGTGCACCGGGCCCATGAGGAAGTGCAGGGGCAGCAGCAGGAACTGCCAGGGCGAGGTGGCGAACATCACGTAGAAGGTGGAGTAGAAGGCCACCCAGCCCAGGGTGGCGAACCATGAGGTGCGCAGCGTGGTGTCCACGAGCGGCCACTCCGGGTAGCCACCCAGGAAGCGGGCCTCGGGTTGACCGCGGCCGGCCGCGTAGTCGTCGTAGCGCGCCTTGGTGTGCCACATCATCCGCGCCACATCCTTGAAGAAGTGGGGCGAGTGCGGGTCCTTCTCGGTGTCGGAGAAGGCATGGTGCTCACGGTGGAGGATGGCGTACGCCTTGGGCGACAGGTAGGACGAGCCCTGCACCAGGTAGGTGAGCAGGTGCATCACCCGCTCCGTCTTCGGCCCCATGGTGTACATGCGGTGGGCCGCGTACCGGTGCTGGAAGAAGCTCTGGAAGAACACGCAGAGCAGCCAGTGCGAGACGAAGAAGATGAGGACGGCCATTCGAGTTCCCTGGTCAGTGACTGAACCGGGGTAACACCGGGCATGTCATGGCAGCGTCACGCGGGATGGAAGAGCGGCGGCCCTGCCCCGCGGGGCGACAGGCCCGCTCGCTTCGCTTCAGGAGTCCATCAGTAGAACGCGCCGTGGCATGACATGACGCGCGGCGGCGCGGCCCGCTCTTCCGGTACGGAAGGGGGGCACGGAGCTCCAGGAGAGGAGTACACGCGTGAAGCGGGCGGACATCGTCGGATTGGACAAGGCGCACGTCTGGCATCCCTACACGGCGATGGAGGCCTACATCGCGGAGACGGATCCACTGGTGGTGGTGCGCTCGGAAGGGGCGTACCTCCATGACGCGGACGGCACGCGCTACTTGGACGCCAACGGTTCCTGGTGGGTGTCCACGCTGGGCCACCGTCACCCGCGCCTGATGCGCGCGCTCGCCGAGCAGGCCGCCGCGCTCCCACACGTCTCCCTGGCGGGCATCACCCACGAGCCAGCAGCGCTGCTAGCGTCGGAGCTGGCGGCCATCGCCCCCGGTTCGGACCGCCCGGACCTTCCCGCGTCCGAGCGCCTGTCCCGCGTCTTCTATTCGGACAACGGCAGCACGGCGGTGGAGGTGGCCATCAAGATGGCGGCCCAGTACTGGGCGCAGAATGGGCAGCCGCGCCGCACCCGCTTCATCACCCTGTCGGGGGCGTTCCACGGCGAGACGATGGGCGCCACCAGCGTGGGAGGCGTTCCCCTGTTCCGGGAGGTCTTCGGCCCCCTGCTCTTTGACGTGGTGCACGTCCCCTCTCCGGCGGAGGAGGGGGGCTGGGCACGCGCCTTCGCGCAGGTCC